>NZ_CP027792.1:1034490-1366481 GCF_003013695.1 Pulveribacter suum
GGGCGATGCGGGCCTGCACGTCGGCGTGCAGGGGCGCGTCGCTGCCGGGCTCTTGCGGGCCGCCGCGCAGCTGGGCGGTGGCGTTCAGCAGCGCCTCGCGTCCGGCCAGGGTGCCGCTGATGCGGGCGCTGGCCTGGGCGTGCAGGGTTTCGTCGCTGCCGGGCACGGCGGTGCGCACGGTGCCGCTGGCGCTGGCCTCCAGCGCCATGGGCGCGTGCGCGTCCAGCGTGGCCTGCAGCGCGTAGCGGCCCTGGGCGACGGCGACGTGGTCCACGGTCAGCTGGTGCTGCTGGCCGTCGTAGCGGTAGCGGCCCGTCAGGTCATCGACCACCACCGGTTGGGCCGGCTCGCCCCGGCCGGCCCAGACCAGGTGGTCCACGCGAAAGGGTACGTCCACCTGCAGCGGCAGCACCAGCTGCTGCAGCGGCTCGGGCGGGCCGTCGCTCTCCTGGGGCTCGCCGCGCTGGGTGAGGATGACGCTGGCCGCATGCACCTCGCCCAGCTTGAGCTGGCGCGACAGCAGCGGCGCGAGCTGCCAGCCGATGTCGGCGTCCTGCACCTCCACGGCCAGGGTGTCGCTTTGCCAGCGCAGCCAGCCGATGTGGCCGCCGGTGCGCAGCGAGCCGGTCACGTCCTTCATCTGCAGCTGCTGGCCGGCGGGCAGGTAGGACGAGGCGCGCGACAGCGCCGCGGCCAGCGAGGTGCTGCGGCCCGACCACCACCACGCCAGCGCAGCCAGCGCCAGCAGCAGCACCACCAGCAGCGCCAGGGCCCGGCGCACCCAGCGCCAGCGGCTCTTGCGCGGCGGCGCAGGCTGGGGGGCCACGGCGGCGGCGTAGGGGTCGGAGGACTGGGGGTGCGTGGGCATGGAGACTTAAAAACAGGAGCTGCTGGCGCTTGGTGGGTGCGGGTTTTGGGGCTTAAAGTGGGTTAATTTGGCGTGTATCAAGCGCGAGCAGCTATGCAAAACATAGCGGCAGCCTCAGAACGTGAAGCCCAGGCGCAGGTGCAGGCGCACCTGCTTGTCTTGCACGCCATAGGCCAAGTCTGCCTGCAGCGGGCCCACGGGGCTGCGCCAGCGCAGGCCGGCTCCCACGCCCACGCGGGCGCGCATCTCGCCCAGGCGGTCGGCCACCGCGCCCACGTCGATGAAGGTGGCGCTCTCGAAATCCGAGCGGTTGCCGCGCACGGTGAGGGGGCGCTGCCACTCCACGCTGCCCACGGCCAGGTAGCGGCCGCCGTAGAGCGTGTCGTTTTCGGTGCGCGCGCCGATGCGCCGCCAGCCGTAGCCGCGCACGGTGGTGTCGCCGCCGGTCAGGAACATCTGCGTGACGGGAATCGGCGCGTCCTGGCGCGCCAGCACGGCGCCGGCCTCGGCGCGCAGCGCCAGGCGGCTTTCGCGGCGGATGCCTTCGCCCAGGTCCACCCGGCCCATGGGGCGAAAGCCCTGCCAGCGCACGTAGGCGCGCGTGAACGGCCGGCGCACCGGGTGCAGCGTGGTGCCCACGCCCAGCTCGGCGCCCACGCCCCAGCCGCGCGTGGGATTGCTGTTGTCGTTGAAGTAGCGCCCTGTCCAGCCGTAGTTGACGGTGAGCGCGCTGCTGGACGGCGGAGCTTCCTCGCCCTGGCTCTTGGCCGTGTCCAGCTGCAGGAAGTAGCTGCGGTCGATGTGGTCGGCGCTCTTGGTGCGCCCGCCGCGCAGGCGGCTGCTGTTGACCTCGTAGTCGCCCGTGGTCTCGCGCTGCAGCTGCAGGCCGCTGAACCAGCGCCAGCCGTCGTCGCCGGGCAGGGCCGTCCAGTCGGTGGACAACAGCTTGTGCTTGGTGTCCAGCTCGATCTTGGACAGCGCCCGCCAGCCAATGCCGGGCAGCCGGTTGTGGGTGTGGTCCAGCGACAGGCGCGGGCCGCTGTCGGTGGACAGGCCCACGCCGAAGACGGCCTTTTGCAGCGGCGCCTCGCGCACCTGAGCCGTCACGGGCGCCGCGGCGGCGGGCGCTGCGGGGTCGATGGCGTCGGTGTCCAGCGCCAGGAAGACCGCGTCGTAGTAGCCGCTGCTGGCCAGGCGCTGCTGCGCGTCCAGCAGGCTTTGCTCGCTGTAGGGCGCGCCGGTGGGCAGCCGGGCGATGCGCCGCGCGCCTTCGGGGTCGTAGCGCTCGCTGCCCTTGATCTGCAGCGCGCCGAAGCGGATGTCCGGCCCCGGCGCGTAGTGCACCTGCAGCGCTGCCTCGGCGCGGTCGGCGTCCACCTCGGCGCGGCTTTTGTCCACGCGGGCCAGGGCGTAGCGGCGCGACTGCAGCTGGCGCAGGCCCTGCGACTTGGCATCGTCCCAGTCGCGCTGGGTGAAAGGCGCACCCGGCTGCAGGCCAAAGCCGCGCTGCAGCCGCGCCTGGCGGCGCGCCAGGTCCGGCGCGTCAGGGCGATCCGGCGCGTCGCTGCCGCCCACTTCGATGGCCGTGCTGGCAATGTGCGTGCGCTGGCCCGGCGTGACGCTGACGGTGATGGTGCGCAGCGGCGTGTCGCGCCTCGCACCGGCGCCGGGCGCGGGGTTGTCGTGCAAGGCGATGGCGATCTCGGGGCTGAAGTAGCCCAGCGTGGCCAGCAGCTGGCGCACGTCGGCCTCGGCGGCGCCCAGCAGGCGGCGCAGCTCGGTGTCCTGCAGGTCGGGCAGATGGGCAAAGCGCTGCAGCTGCAGGTAGCGCGACAGGTATTCGCGCACCTTGTCGTCGTCCGCCTGCACCTGCAGGGCAAAGGCGTCGGGGCCGCTGCGCTCGGGCGCGTCAGAGGCGATGGCGCCGTGGCGTTCGTCGGGCGCCTGCTCGCCGCGCTCGCCGCGCAGCAGGCTGCAGCCGGGCAGGGCGCTGGACAGGGTCAGCACCAACAGCAGCGCCGACCATCGGGCCGGCGCGCGCTGAAGGGAACGGGGCAGGCGGGGCAAGGGGCGGTGGTTCGTCGGCACTGCGTTCTATTTTGACAAGAGGCGCATGGCCTCCTCCAGCCCTTTGAGCGACAGGGGGAACATGCGCCCACCCATCAGCTGCTGAATGATGGCGATGCTCTGGCGGTACTGCCACACGCCCTGGGGCTCGGGGTTGATCCAGGCGTATTTCGGGAAGGCATGGGTGAGGCGCTGCAGCCACTCGGCGCCGGCTTCCTCGTTGTTGTATTCCACGCTGCCGCCGGGCTGCACGATCTCGTAGGGGCTCATGGTCGCATCGCCCACGAACACCAGCTTGTAGTCCTTGTTGTACTTTCGTATGACGTCCAAGGTCGAAAACTTCTCGGCAAAGCGGCGGCGGTTGTTCTTCCACATGAAGTCATAGACGCAGTTGTGGAAGTAATAGAACTCCAGGTGCTTGAACTCGGATTTCACGGCCGAAAAGAGTTCTTCCACCCGCTGCACGTGCTCGTCCATGGTGCCGCCCACGTCCATGAGCAGCAGCAGGCGCACGTTGTTGTGCCGCTCGGGCACCATCTTGATGTCCAGCCAGCCGGCGTTGGCGGCGGTGGAGCGGATGGTGTCCGGCAGGTCCAGCTCCATCTCGCTGCCGGTGCGGGCGAACTTGCGCAGGCGGCGCAGCGCCACCTTGATGTTGCGCGTGCCCAGCTCCTGGGTGTCGTCGTAGTCGCGGTAGGCGCGCTGCTCCCACACCTTCACGGCGCTCTTGTTGCGTCCGGCGCCACCAATGCGCACGCCCTGCGGGTTGTAGCCACCGTGGCCGAAGGGGCTGGTGCCGCCCGTGCCGATCCACTTGCTGCCGCCCTCGTGGCGCTCCTTTTGCTCCTCCAGGCGCTTCTTGAGGGTTTCCATCAGCTCGTCCCAGCCCATCTTCTCAATGGCGGCCTTTTGCTCGGGCGTGAGCTCGCGCTCGAGCATCTTGCGCAGCCAGTCGGCCGGGATTTCTTTCGTGATGTCGGTCAGCAGTTCCACGCCCTTGAAGTAAGCGGCAAAGGCGCGGTCGAACTTGTCGAAGTGCTTTTCGTCCTTGACCAGGGCGGTGCGGGCCAGGTGGTAGAAGTCCTCCATGCTCCAGGCATCGTTGGAGTTCGGCCCGGCCACGCCGGCGGCGAGGGCTTCGAGCAGCGTGAGAAATTCGCGCACCGACACCGGCAGCTTGGCCGCGCGCAGGGCATAGAAGAAGTCGATCAGCATGAAAAATGCCGCCAGCGCCCGTCAGGCAGGCGCGTGGCGCTCCAAAAGATAGTGCAACTGCGCCCGCGCCTCGGGCCATTCGCCCGCGCGCATGCTGTACATGACGGTGTCGCGGATGGTGCCGTCGCGGCGCAGCGCATGGCCGCGGATGACGCCATCCTTCTTCGCGCCCAGCCGCTCGATGGCGCGCTGCGAGGCGAAGTTGAAGTTGTCCGTGCGCCAGCCGACCACGTGGCATTGCAGCTGGTCGAAGGCGTGGCCCATCATGAGCAGCTTGGCGGCGGTGTTCACATGCGTGCGCTGCACGCTTTGCGCATACCAGGTGTAGCCGATCTCCACGCGCCGCACGGCCGGCAGGATGTCGTGGTAGCTGGTGCTGCCCAGCACGCGGCCGCTGGCGTCATCCAGCACGGCAAAGGCCAGGCGGTTGCCGGCCTCGCGCATGGCCAGGGCGGTCTCAATGTAGGCGCGCGTGTCCTGCGGCTCGGGCACGCTGGTCACGCGGATGCGCCACAGCGCGCCATCGGCGGCGGCGGCGGCCAGGCCGGCCTCGTGCGCCAGGGCCAGCGGCTCCAGCCGCACGCCGCGGCCTTGCAGGGTGACGGGCGCGGCGAACGCCATGGCCGTCAGGCCCCCGTGCCGCCGCGTGCCGCGCGGCCGCTGCGCCAGCGCCGCGCCAGGTTCAGCCCCAGGCCGCCGCCCAGGCCCACCAGCGCGATGCCGGCGATGCTGGCTGCGCCGTAGCCCTCGGCGAACAGGTCCAGGCCCAGCAGCAGCGCGGTCCCATAGCCGGCAAGCGCGCCAGCCACGAAGCCCACCGCATCGCTGGCGCCTTCCAGCAGCAGCCGTCGTGCAGCACTCATGGCGGTGCGCTCCTTCAGCGGTTGCGCTGGTTCATGAAGACCAGCTTTTCGAACAGGCTCACGTCCTGTTCGTTCTTGAGCAGTGCGCCCACCAGCGGCGGCACTGCCACCTTGTTGTCGCCCGACTGCAGCGCCTCCAAAGGGATTTCCTCGGCCAGCAGCAGCTTGAGCCAGTCGATGAACTCGCTGGTAGAGGGCTTTTTCTTCAGGCCCGGCAGGTTACGCACGTCATAGAACGTCTTCATCGCTGCCGTCAGCAGCTCGCTCTTGAGCGTGGGGAAGTGCACATCGACGATCTTCTTCATCGTCTCGGGCTCGGGGAACTTGATGTAGTGGAAGAAGCACCGGCGCAGGAAGGCGTCGGGCAGCTCCTTTTCGTTGTTGGACGTGATGAACACCAGCGGCCGGTGCTTGGCCCGGATCATCTCGCGCGTCTCATAGCAGTAGAACTCCATCCGGTCGAGCTCGCGCAGCAGGTCGTTGGGGAATTCGATGTCGGCCTTGTCGATCTCGTCGATCAACAGCGCCACGGGCTGGTCCGCCGTGAAGGCCTGCCACAGCACGCCCTTGACGATGTAGTTCTGGATGTCCTTGACGCGTTCCGAACCTTCGATGTCTGCCAGCTGGCTGTCGCGCAGGCGGCTCACCGCGTCATATTCATACAGGCCCTGCTGCGCCTTGGTGGTGGACTTGATGTGCCACTGCAGCAGCGGCATGCCCAGCGCCTGCGCCACCTCTTCGGCCAGCAGTGTCTTGCCGGTGCCGGGTTCGCCCTTGACCAGCAGGGGGCGCTGCAGCGTGATGGCAGCATTCACGGCCAGCATCAGATCCTGCGTGGCCACGTAATTCTGGGAACCCTGGAATTTCATGAAATCTGGAAGAAGGAAAAGAAGAAAGAAGAACGAGGGAAATCGTTGATGAAGTCGCTTGACAGGCGCTCGCTATAATCTTTTCGAGTTACTGCTGAGACAACCAATCATCTGATTGTGCGCGCAAAATGAAAAAAACATTGACCACGATATTCGGCCTGGCTGTTGCTCTTGCGGCCAGCATGGCGACCGCCCAGGACGTCAAGGGCGACGTGAAGGCCGGGGCCGGCAAGATCGCCATGTGCATTGGCTGCCACGGCATCCCGGGCTACCAGGCGAGCTTTCCTGAGGTGCACAAGGTGCCCATGATCTCGGGGCAGGGCGCCGGCTACATCTCCGCCGCGTTGCACGCCTACCAAAAGGGCGAGCGCCGCCACCCCACGATGCGCGGCGTCGCCGACTCGCTCACCGACCAGGACATTGCCGACGTCGCGGCCTACTACGCCAGCCAGGCGCAGGGCGAGGGCGGCGGTGCCAAAGCGCGCGAGGCGAACGCCAGCGTCGCGCCGCTGCTGCAAAAGGGCGCCTGCGTGTCCTGCCACGGCGACAACTTCTCCAAGCCCATCGACGGCTCCTACCCCAAGATTGCCGGCCAGTACGCCGACTACCTGTTCGTCGCCCTGAAATCCTACAAGGTCGATCACGGCTCCTACGTGGGCCGCAGCAACGGCGTGATGGCCGGTATCGCCAAGCAGTTCACCAATGCCGAGCTGAAGGAGCTGGCGCAGTACATCGGTTCGCTGGAAGGCGACCTGCGCGTGGTGCCCCAGTCGCGCTTCAGGTGAGCCGCGGCGGCTGATGGGCCTGCTGCCCAGCTGCTGCCAAATGTTATGAAAAGCCCGCGAAAGCGGGCTTTTTTGCGTTCTTCGGTCCGCAAATCCGGCACGCACCGCTGCGGTATTGAAGCTTTTGGCGCCTGCGCTTCCTACAATGGGTGCCCCATGCGTTTCCCGGCTTCCACCCCTTGCGTCCGTACTGCCCGGCTGGCCTGCTGCGCCGCCGCGCATGCGCGTGCGCTGCGCCTGTGCGGGGTGGGGCAGCCGGTCCTGCCCGCCCCGTGCCTTTGCGCCCGGCGGCCGCTTCTGCAGTCCTGAACCCGCTTCGGGGCCAGCGTCATCCAGCACTGCCGGGCCCCAGGCCAAGGGGCCGCGCCGCCGCCCGGCGGCCCCGCCAGGCTTTTCTTCGTGATGACAACGCCGCCGCCGGCCCGATTTTTTGCGCCGGCCTGCCCCTTCGACGCCGCCCTGCAGGAGCCTTGCCATGCGCATTCAGACCATCGTTGCCCTTACCGACTTCTCCACCACGGCCGAGCATGCCCTTGACCGCGCCGCGCTGCTGGCCGCCCACCATGGGGCGCGGCTGGAACTGCTGTACGCGGCCGAGCAGCAGGACGCGAAGTTCTGCGACCCGCAGGCCCGGCTGGAGCAGCGCGCGCGCCAGCTGGCGCGCCGCCATGGGCTGGCCGTGGGGGCGCTGCCGAACGCCGGGGTGGCGGCCGTTCTCACGGCAGCGGGCCGGGCCGACCTGCTGGTGATGGATTCGCGCCTGCACGGCCGCCGGCCGTGGCCGGCGCGCGCCACCGGCCTGCTGGCGCGGGTGCTGCGCGCCAGTGCCTGCCCGGTGCTCGTGGTGCAGACTGCGGCGCGCGCACCCTATGCGCACGCGCTGGTGCATGCCAGCGGCGACGCCGGCGGCGCCCTGCAGCGCAGCGCTATCGGCCTGCAGGGGGGCGCGACGGTGGAGCTGTTCCATGCCGCGCGGGCGCTGCGCGGGCTGCCCCTGGCTTGCGGCGAGGCGTTCGCGCGGGCGCTGCGCAGCCGGCGCCAGCAGGCACAGCCGCAGCGGGCCCGGCTGCGCGTGTCCGATGCCTTCGAGGCGCGGCGCAACCGCGTTGGCCTGGCCACTGGCGGGCTGGACGCCGTGCGCCAGCTGGCCGTGCAGCAGCAAAGCACACGGGCCGACCTGCTGGTGCTGGCGCATGCGCGGCGCAGCCTGCTGCGTGATCTGCTGCAGGCCGGCAAGCCGCACCGGCTGCTGGCCGGCCCGGACGGAGTGGGCTGCGACGTGCTGCTGGTGCCAGGCGCGCTGGCCGCCGCGGCAGTGCGCCCACAGGCTATGGGCAGTGGATGGACGCAGGCGGCTTCGTGAGCCGCCAAGGAGCGCGCTTCAGGGCTTGCCGTCCTGCGTGGCCCGGCGCTGCACGCAGGCCACGTAGGCCTGGCCGTCGGGCGCGCGGCCTGCGCGCTGGGCTTCCCACAGCATGGTGCCCAGGCATTCCATGGCCACATGGTGGGCGTCGTGCAGCGAATCCAGGCGACGCGCCAGCAGCTCCACCGCCTGGCGGATGCCGCGCGGCTGGTCGATGCTGCACTGCTCGCTGATGGACAGGTGCATGGACAGGTGCAGGAACGGGTTGGTCTGGTCGGCACCCTCGGCATAGACGCGCGCCAGCGCCGCCTCGGCATCGGCCAGGTCGACGTGGTATTCGGGGTGCTTGGCAGTCCACAGCCCGGCCAGCGTCTCGATGGCTTCCATGGGCTGGCCGGCCTGCTGCTTGGCGTGGGCCGCGCAAAAAAAGCGCCGCACGTCGGCTTGTGAGGGGTTGAACATGGCGGCCAGCGTAGCACGCCCCCGAAGGGCCCACGGCCTGCGTGGACTCACAATTTGATAGCTGCCAGCGCTTGACTGGCGGGCACTGGAGGCCGATTTGCCTTCAAGCCGCGGGCGGCTCGTCGCTGTCCTGCGGGACGCTGGCGCGCGCGGACATGCGCTCCTGGCGCTCCTTGGCCAGCTGCTCCACCAGCTGCTGGCGGCCCTGGCGGGCGACGGCCAGCATGGCCTCGCGGTCGCCCTGGTGGGCGTACATGCGCTCGGACAGGTCCACGTTGTGCGCCGTGAAGCGCTCGGCGAAGGCGGCGGCGTCGGCTGGGTTCTCGCCCATCAGCTCCAGCACCGTGCGGGCGCTCAGCACGCTGGCGCGAAACAGCTCGCGCTCGACGTGCTGCACGCCCAGGTCGCGCAGTGCGTGCCAGTGCGTCACGTCGCGCGCGCGGGCGACGATCTGCAAATGCGGGAAGTGCTTGCGCGCGGCCTGCACGATCTTGAGCGACTGCTCGGGCGCGTCCACCGCCACCACCAACACCCGCGCCTGGCCGGCGCCGGCCAGGCGCAGCAGGGACACGCGCGTGGCGTCGCCGTAGAAGACGCGGTAGCCGAAGGTGTGGGCCACCTCCAGCATCTCCACGCTGTGGTCCAGCACCGTGGCCTTCAGCCCCTGGGCCAGCACCATGCGGGCGACGATCTGCCCGTAGCGGCCGAAGCCGGCAATGATGATGGGCGCGCTTTGCGGCGGCTCCGACAGGGTGCGCTCGTCCGGCACCGGCGGCATGGCCGGCGGGCCCAGGCGGGCGTGGCGCAGCAGCAGCGCGCGGTCCACCGCCACCAGCAAAAGCGGCGACAGCAGCATGGACAGCGCCACCGCCCCGATCAGCAGGGAGGCCGCTTCGGTGCCGATGGCGCCGAAGCCGGCGCCGCTCTGGAAGACCACGAAGGCGAACTCGCCGCCCTGCGCCAGCACCAGCGTGAACACCGGCCGCTCCTGGTAGGGCATGCCGCTGGCGCGCGCCAGCAGCCAGATCACCACGCCCTTGACGGCCAGAAAGCCCAGCAGCAGCCCCAGCATGGCCCAGGGCGCGCGGGCCAGCACGCCGAAATCGATGCTCATGCCCACGGCGATGAAGAACAGGCCCAGCAGCAGGCCCTTGAACGGCTCGATGTCGGTTTCCAGCTCGCGCCGGTACTCGCTGTCGGCCAGCAGCACGCCGGCCAGAAAGGCGCCCAGCGCCATCGACAGGCCCACCGACAGCATCAGCATGGCGATGCCCACCACCAGGAACAGCGAGGTGGCGGTGAAGATCTCCGGCTGCTTGCTGCGGGCGATCCAGCGCAGCACCGGGCGCAGCAGCAGCCGCCCGCCCAGCACGATGGCGCCCACCACCGCGGCGGTGCGCAGCGCCTCCAGCGCCAGGTCGCCCGCACCGTGCGGCTGGCGCGCGGCAGCGGCGCCCAGGAGGGGCAGCAGCGCCAGGATGGGAATGGCCGCCACGTCCTGGAACAGCAGGATGGAGAAGGCCTTTTGCCCGCTGTCGGTGCGCATCAGGTTGCGCTCGGCCAGCACCTGCAGCGCGATCGCCGTGGACGACAGCGCCAACCCCAGCGCCGCCACCAGCGCCACGCGCCAGGGCAAGCCCAGCGCCCAGGCGAGGGCCCACAGCACCACGGCGCAGCCGGCCATCTGCGCCAGCCCCAGACCCAGGATGGGGCGGCGCAGGCTCCACAGGCGGCTGGGCTGCAGCTCCAGCCCGACCAGGAACAGCATCAGCACCACGCCGAATTCGGCGAAGTGCAGGATGTCCTGCACGTTGCTCACCAAGGCGAGGCCCCAGGGCCCGATGGCGATGCCGGCGGCCAGGTAGCCAATGATGGCGCCCAGCCCCAGGGCGCGGGCGATGGGCACGGCGATCACCGCCGCGGCCAGGTAGGTGAAGCCGTAGGTGAGCCAGACGGGGGCTTGGGCCATGGTGAAGAGGAGGGGGGACAACGCACGGCCGGACGGCCGGGGGAAATTGTGGCACCAGCCGGCACGGCCACGGGTTGCACTGGAGGTTGCTATTCAAATAATAGCTGCTGGCGCTTGCGTGACAAGCGCTGGAGGCTGATTTGTCTTGTATTCGTTCGTGGGCCACGTGCCGCATGGCGCGCGGGCGCGCCCGTAGAATTGCGCCCTTCTTTTCCCGTCTTCCCCCTTTTTTTCTACCGGCGGCACGCACTATGGACTGGCATACCTGGATGGCATTTTTCGCGGCGTCGTGGGTGATCGCCATCTCGCCCGGCTCGGGCGCGGTGCTGTCCATGAGCCACGGGCTGTCGTACGGCGTGCGCGGCGCCGGCGGCACCATCGTCGGGCTGGAGCTGGGGCTGCTGTTCATCCTGGTGGTGGCCGGCGCGGGCGTGGGCTCGCTGCTGATCGCCTCGGAGCTGGCCTTCAGCGTGGTCAAGGTGCTGGGCGCCTGCTACCTCATCTACCTGGGCTGGTGCCAGTGGCGCGCCGGCAGCGCCGGCACCCTGGGCGGCGATGTGACTGCCGCCCCGATGAGCCTGCGCCGGCGCGTCTTCACCGGCGCGCTGACCAACGCCACCAACCCCAAGGGCATCCTGTTCATGGTGGCCGTGCTGCCGCAGTTCATGACCGACACGCGCCCGCTGTGGCAGCAGCTGGTGGTGATGGCGGTCACGCTGGTGGCGGTGGACCTGGTCGTCATGAGCGGCTACGCCGCCGGCGCCAGCGCGCTGCGCCGCCTGATGCAGAGCGCCAGCGCCATGCGGGCGCAAAACCGCGTCTTCGGCTCGCTGCTGATGGCGGTGGGCGCGGGGCTGTTCTTCGTCAAGCGGGGCGGGCAGAGCGCCTGAGCGGCGCGGTGGCCGGCACGGCCGCCAGCGTCTGCCGTATGCCCTCGGCATAAGAGGTCTTGCGCAGCGGCCCTATCAGCTGCGAAAGGGCCGAATCATCCATGAGTAGCGGCTCGCTCAGCAGGTAGTGCATCTCCACCATCTCGCGCATGAGGCGGCTGAACAGGCCCAGCAGGCGCAGCGTGCCGCGCCCGGCCACGCGCAGCTTCAGGGGGCGGCCGGTGAGGCGCTCCATCTCCTGCACCAGCGCGCGCTGCGTGGTCGCGCCCGCGCCGGCCAGGTGCCAGGTGCGGCCGTAGGCGGCGGGCGTGTCCGCCAGCCGGACGACGACGGGGCCGGCGTCCGGCACGTAGAGGAATTCGTGCGGCGCGTCGATGGGCCCCAGCATGTCGGCCGTGCCCCCGCGCACCGCGGCGCAGGCGGCGCCGTGCAGCAGGCTGGTGAGCACGCCCGGGCCATAGAAGTCCGGCAGGCGCAGCACCGTGGCCTGGATGCGGCCGGCCGCGTGGGCCTGCAGCAGCAGCTCCTCCTGCGCCAGGCGCATGCGGCCCTTGAAGGTGTGCGGCTGGCGCGGGTGGTCCTCGCGCACCGGATTGCCGCCCTGCACGCGGCCGTAGGGGTAGATGGTGCCGATCAGCACGACGCGCCGCACGCCGGCGTCGATGGCGGCCTGCAGCGTGCGCTGCATCAGCTGCGGGTGCCGGTCGAAATGCCAGTAAGGCACGCCGACCAGGTAGACCAGGGTGTCCACGCCGCGGGCGGCGGCGCGTATCGAGGCGGGCGAATCGGGGTTCCAGGTCACGCATTCGGCCAGCGGGTTGGCGCCGTAGGCGGCCTGCAGCCGGCCGGCTTCGCGCCCGACCACGCGAAAGCGCCGGCCCTGGGCCGACAGGGCGGCGGCGATGCTCTGCCCGATGGGGCCGCAGGCGCCGAACAGGGCCAGGGTGTTCAAGGGTTCCATCTCTTTTCTTCCAGTCGCAAGGAGCGCCCAGTCTGCGATCGGCGCAGAAGAAAGAAAATGCATGGAAATGCATGGCGACCCAACAGATTTGAATAACGAAGGAGCGCCCGAGCCCCGCTGGGAGTGGTACCGCAGCTTCCTGCACGTGGCGCAGGCCGGCTCGCTGTCGGCCGCCGCGCGGGCGCTGGGCCTGAGCCAGCCGACCCTGGGCCGGCACATCGACCAGCTGGAGGCGACGCTGGGGCTGCGCCTGTTCACCCGCTCGCCCGAAGGCTTTGCGCCCACCGACGCCGGCCAGGCGCTGCTGCCCTACGCCGCCACCCTGGCCACGACGGCGGCTGCGCTGCGCCGCACGGCGTCCGGCGCCCGGGGCGGGCCGGACGGGGGGCTGCGCGGCGCAGTGCGCATTTCTGCCAGCGAGGTCATGGGCGTGGAGGTGCTGCCGCCCATCCTGGCGGCGCTGCAGCGCATGCATCCGCTGCTGAAGCTGGAACTGGTGCTGTCCAACCAGGCGGACGACCTGCTGCGGCGCGAGGCCGACATCGCCGTGCGCATGTTCCGCCCCGTGCAGCAGGCGCTGCTGGTGCGGCGCGTCGGCGCGGTGGAGCTGGGCCTGTTTGCGCATGCGGACTACCTGGACGCGCGCGGCACGCCGCTCTCCGTGGCGCAGCTGGGCGGGCACGCCCTGGTCGGCTACGGCCAGGAAAGCGACTTCATCCGCGGGCTGCGCCGTCAGCTGCCGGACTTTGCCTGGGACCGATTCGTCTTTCGCGCCGACAGCGATCTGGCGCAGCTGGCTGCCATCCGCGCCGGCCTGGGCATCGGCGTATGCCAGGCGAGCCTCGCGGCGCGGGATGCGCGCCTGATGCGGCTGCTGCCGCAGCAGTTCGCGCCGCGCCTGGATACCTGGATCGCCATGCACGGCGACCTGCGCCACAGCAGTGGGTGCCAGGCGGTCTTCGACGCGCTGGCCGACGGGCTGGCGCAGTACCTGGCCTGCCAGCCCGGCTGAGGCGCGGGCAGTCGCCCACTGGACACGGCGGCGCCGGGCCCCTCGCTACAGTGGCCCGCCATGACAAAGACCTTCCACAGCTATTCCGAGGTCACTGCCAGCATCGGGCAGGAAGTGGCCGTGACCGACTGGATCGACATCACCCAGGCGCAGATCGACCTGTTCGCCCAGGCCACCGGCGACCACCAGTGGATTCATACCGATCCGGCGCGGGCGGCGGCCGGGCCGTTCGGCACCACCATCGCGCACGGCTTTCTGACGCTGTCGCTGATGCCGCGCTTCATGGAGGCGGCCTTCGAGGTCGAGGGCACGAAGATGGGCGTCAACTACGGGCTGAACCGGGTGCGCTTTCCGGCGCCCGTGCCCTCTGGCAGCCGGCTGCGCGCGCGATTGACGCTGGCCGCCGCCGAGGCGGTGGCGCCGGACGGCCTGCAGATGACCTGGGACGTGACCGTGGAGCGCGAGGGCAGTGACAAGCCCGTGTGCGTGGCCGAGGCGCTGGTGCGCAGCTACGGCGCCAGGGCCTGATGGCCCGCGGCCGCGGTGGCCGACAGAAAGCTGTTTTGCCGCCAGGCCTCATACACCGTGATGGCCACGGCGTTGGACAGGTTCAGGCTGCGCTGCGCCGGCAGCATGGGCAGGCGCAGGCGCTGCGTGGGCGGAAAGGTCTCGCGCAGCACGGGCGGCAGGCCGCGCGATTCGGCACCGAACACCAGCCAGTCGCCGGGCAAAAAGCCCGTGTCATGGACCGACTGCGTGGCGTGCGTGGTCAGCGCAAACATGCGCGCCAGATCGGGCTCCTCCTGGCGCAGCAGCGCCGTCCAGCCGGCGTGGCGGCGCACTTCGGCGTACTCGTGGTAGTCCAGCCCGGCGCGGCGCAGCAGGCCGTCGTCCATGGAAAAGCCCAGGGGCTCCACCAGGTGCAGCGTGCAACCGGTGTTGGCCGCCAGGCGGATCACGTTGCCAGTGTTGGGCGGGATCTCGGGTTCGACCAGGACGATGTGAAACATGCGCACTATTGTGATTGCGAAGCCGCCGCCGCGAACAGACGCAAAGAGGCGGCTGCGCCCCCCTTTTGGTAATCAATCGTATCGAAACGGGGTGCGCGCCAGCACCAGGGCATCGACCTGCACGGCCCCCGCAGCGCGCAGTGCCAGCGCGGCCGTGTGCAAGGTGGCGCCGGTGGTCATCACGTCATCGACCAGCAGCACACGCCGGCCCTGCACTGCACCGGCGGCCAGCGGCTGCAGCGCAAAGGTGCCGCGCAGATTGCGCAGGCGCGCCGGGCGGGCCAGGCCGCTTTGCGCCGGCGTGTCGTGCAGGCGCAGCAGCAGGTCGTGGCGCAGCCGCACGCCTGCGCCCAGCGCGCGGGCCAGCAGCAGGGCCTGGTTGTAGCCGCGCTCGCGCAGTCGCGCGGGCGACAGGGGCACGGGCAGCACCAGTTCGGCGTGCTGCAACAGGGCGGACGCGCCGGACGCGGCCTGCATCACCGGGGCGAGAGCAGCGGCCCAGCCGGGATCGGCCTGGAACTTGAACTGCGCCACCACGCCGGCCCACGGGTAGCCGTACTCCACTGCGGCCACGCAGCCATCCAGCGGCGGCGGCTCGCGCAGGCAGGCGCCGCACCGGGCGATGCCGGGTGCCACCGGGCTGGCGCAGCTGCCGCAGCGCGCCACCGGCGGCGTGAACTGCGACTGGCACGCTGCGCACAGCCGCTGCGCCGGCCAGGCGTGGCACAGCGCGCACTGGCTGGGCACCAGCGCTGCAGCGCGCCGCAACAGGGCGGTCAGGGCCGGGGCCAAGGGCATCGGCTCAATATACTCGTCGGCCTCAGCGGCCGTCCCTGTCTTCGTCCCATGTCCGAGCAACTGCCTCCCACCATCGACCCCCAGGCTGCCGCACGCTGGCACGCCAGCGTGGCGCCAGAGTCCCCCTGGCTGCACGAGGAGGTGGCGCGGCGCATGCACGAGCGCCTGCAATGGATCGTGCAGCCCCCGGCCGCGTGGTGTGACTGGGATCCGCTGCGCGGCGGCATGCAGGCCCACGCGCTGGTGGCGCAACACTTCCCGCAGGCGGCCAGCCACGTGGCCGAAACCTCCTCGCCTCAGGGCCTAGCGGCGGCCCAGGCACGGCTGGCGCGGCCGTGGTGGAGCCCCGCGCGCTGGTCCGGCGCCGCCCCGCGCTTCGGCGTGCCGCCCGACGGCGGCGTGCAAATGCTGTGGTCCAGCATGGCGCTGCACATGGCGGCCGACCCGCAGGCGCTGATCCAGGCCTGGCACCGCGCTTTGGCGGTGGACGGCTACCTGATGTTTTCCTGCCTGGGCCCGGACACGCTGCGCGAGCTGCGCGCGCTGTACGCCCGCCTGGGCTGGCCCGAGCCGGCGCACGCCTTCACCGACATGCACGACTGGGGCGACATGCTGATGCACGCCGGCTTCTCCGAGCCGGTGATGGACATGGAGCGCATCACCCTGACCTTCGCCACGCCCGAGCGGCTGCTGCAGGAGCTGCGCGGCCTGGGGCGCAATCTGCACCCGCAGCGCTTTGCCGGCCTGCGCGGCAGGCGCTGGCACCGGCAGCTGCAGCAGCAGCTGGCCGGGCAGCTGGGCGATCCCGCACAGGGCGGCCAGCTGGCGCTGACCTTTGAAATCATCTACGGGCACGCCATCAAGCCCGTGCCCCGGGTGCGCGTGGGCGGCGAGAGCGCCGTGTCGCTGCAGGACATGCGTGCCATGCTGCGCGACAGGCGCTGAGCGCGGCACGGTGGACGCCCGGCGCCTGTCAATGATGCCGATCAATGCGAGCTACAATAAATTTTGCTTGCGGATTGGGAACTTCCTGCGGCCCTGGGGCACCGGGCGCATCTGACGTGCCTGCGGCAGGCGGCTCTCGCCTTCCAGGCCCCTGATGTGCGCCATCGCCTGATTGCGCCTGCTCGGGGCTAACGCGTATTGCCGCGTCGTCCGGCCCTGGGGCATGCTGGATACAGGCGGAAGGTTCCACCCCGCATCATGGAGACAACAGGGCGCCCGGGAGCGGCCTGGACTGATGAGCGGCCGTGTGCGCGCAGGCGTGTGCACGGCAGGGAATTGGTCAATTGGAGCTTAGGAAAAAAGTGAGAACGATGAAGCGCATATCCAACAAGCTGGGGTCGTTGCTGCTGGGAGGCTCTGCCTGGGTCGCCACTGCGGTCCACGCCGTGCAGGACCTGCCCGGCGGCCCTGCCGTCAACCAGCTCAACCTGCATCCGCCGGTCACGAAAATAGCCGAGGAGCAGCACTTCCTGCACTGGATGATGCTCGTCGTCTGCACGGTGATCTTCATCGGCGTGTTCGGCGTGATGTTCTATTCCATCTGGCACCACCGCAAGTCGCGCGGTGCCAAGGCGGCAAATTTCCACGAGTCCGTCACCGTCGAGGTCGCCTGGACCGTCATTCCCTTCATCATCGTCATCCTGATGGCGCTGCCCGCTACCAAGGTGCTGGTGGCCCAGAAGGACACCACCAACGCCGACCTGACCATCAAGGCCACTGGCTACCAGTGGAAGTGGGGCTACGACTACATCGCCGGCGAGGGCGAGGGTCTAGCCTATATCTCCACGCTGGACAGCAGCCACCGCCGGATGTCCGACAGCGGCGACGTCTCCAAGGCGCCGGCCGACTACCTGCTGAAGGTGGACAACCCGCTCATCGTGCCCGTGGGCAAGAAGGTGCGCATCATCACCACGGCCAATGACGTGATCCACTCCTTCATGGTGCCGGCCTTCGGCATCAAGCAGGACGCGATCCCCGGCTTTGTGCGCGACACGTGGTTCCGCGCCGAGAAGGTGGGCGACTACTACGGCCAGTGCGCCGAGCTGTGCGGCAAGGAGCACGCCTACATGCCCATCCACGTGAAGGTGGTTTCCGCGCCGGAATACACCGCCTGGGTGGATGCCGAAAAGAAGAAGGTTGCCGCCCGCCAGGACGATCCGAACAAGGTCTGGACGCTGGAGGCCCTGCTGCCACGCGGCGAGAAGGTCTATGCCGCCAACTGCGCGGCCTGCCACCAGGCCAACGGCAAGGGCGCCGGCCCCATCAAGCCGCTGGACGGCTCGGCCATCGTGCTCGACCAGGACCATGCCAAGCAGATCCACATCGTGCTCAACGGCGCAGCCGGCGGTGCCATGCCGCCATGGAAGCAGCTGGGCGACACCGACCTGGCCGCCGTCGTCACCTATACCAAGAATGCCTGGTCCAACAAGACCGGCCAGGTGGTGCAGCCCGCCGAAATTCTGGCCCAGCGCGGCAAGTAAGCACGGATCGAAGAGGACCTAAGTCATGAGCGCAGTTCTGGACAACCACGGGCACAGCGCCGCGGGCCACGCCCCCGGGCACGACGACCATCACCATCACCCCACGCCCACCGGCCTGCGGCGCTGGCTGTTCGCCACCAACCACAAGGACATCGGCACGCTGTACATGCTGTTTTCCTTCACCATGCTGATGATCGGCGGTGTGCTGGCGATGCTGATCCGTGCCGAGCTGTTCGAGCCAGGCCTGCAGCTGGTCAACCCCGAGCTGTTCAACCAGCTCACCACCATGCACGGCATCATCATGGTGTTCGGCGCCATCATGCCGGCCTTCGTCGGCTTCGCGAACTGGATGCTGCCGCTGCAGATCGGCGCCTCCGACATGGCGTTCGCGCGCATGAACAACTTCAGCTTCTGGCTGCTGGTGCCGGCCGCCATCATGCTGGTCAGCTCGTTCTTCATGCCCGGTGGCGCACCGGCCGCGGGCTGGACGATGTATGCGCCGCTCACCCTGCAGATGGGCCCGTCCATGGACGTGGCGATCTTCTCGCTGCACATCATGGGCGCCAGCTCCATCATGGGCGCGATCAACATCATCGTCACCATCCTGAACATGCGCGCGCCCGGCATGACGCTGATGAAGATGCCCATGTTCTGCTGGACCTGGCTGATCACGGCCTACCTGCTGATCGCCGTGATGCCCGTGCTGGCCGGCGCCATCACCATGACGCTGACCGACCGCCACTTCGGCACCAGCTTCTTCAACGCCGCCGGCGGCGGTGACCCGATCATGTACCAGCACATCTTCTGGTTCTTCGGGCACCCCGAGGTGTACATCATGATCCTGCCGGCGTTCGGCATCGTCAGCCAGGTCGTGCCGGCATTCAGCCGCAAGCGCCTGTTCGGCTACGCCTCCATGGTGTATGCCGTGGCGGCGATTGCCATCCTGTCGTTCATCGTCTGGGCGCACCACATGTTCACCACCGGCATGCCGGTGACGGGCCAGCTGTTCTTCATGTACGCCACCATGCTGATCTCGGTGCCCACCGCCGTGAAGATCTTCAACTGGACGGCCACCATGTGGCGCGGCTCGATGACGTTCGAGACGCCCATGCTGTGGGCCGTCGGCTTCATCTTCGTGTTCACCATCGGCGGCTTCACCGGGCTGTTCGTGGCCATGGCGCCGCTGGACATCCAGTTGCAGGACACCTACTACGTGGTCGCGCACTTCCACTACGTGCTGGTGGCAGGCTCGTTGTTTGCCATGTTCTCCGGCTACTACTACTGGGCGCCCAAGTGGACTGGCGTGATGTACAGCGAGAGCCGCGGCCGCATCCATTTCTGGGGTTCGATGATCACCTTCAACCTCACCTTCTTCCCGATGCACTTCCTGGGCCTGGCCGGCATGCCGCGCCGCTATGCCGACTACCCCATGCAGTTCGCGGACTTCAACATGATCGCCTCCATCGGCGGCTTCGGTTTCGGTCTGATGCAGGTGTATTTCTTCTTCTTCGTGGTGCTGCCGGCCATGCGCGGCCGCGGCGCGCCGGCGCCGCAAAAGCCCTGGGAAGGGGCCGAGGGCCTGGAATGGGAAGTGCCTTCGCCTGCGCCCTTCCACACCTTCGAGGTGCCGCCCAAGCTGGACGCCACTGCCACGCGCGTGATCGGCTGACGCCGTCAGAAACGAGGACGCGATGCCGCTGCCCGAAGACAAGAGACGCGCCAACGTTCGCCTGGGTTTGATCCTGGGGTCCCTGGCGCTGGCCTTTCTCGTAGGCTTTTTCGTGCGCATGGTCTGGCTGCGCTGAACGCGCGCACCAGGCTTGCACGCACCGGACAGGAGAGGTCTGAGCGATGGGGATTCGACAGGAAAACGTAAAGATGGTGGGCAAGCTGGCGGTCGTGACGCTGGGCATGTTCGCTTTCGGCTACGTGCTGATTCCCATCTACAAGAGCATCTGCGAGGTGACGGGCATCAACATCCTGACGCTGTCCGAGCGCCTGGTGCCCGGCAACGGCACGGCCGGCCCGAATGCCCGCCTGCCGGCCAACACCCAGGTGGACAAGAGCCGCACCATCACCGTGGTGTTCGACGCCAACGCGCGCGGGCCCTGGGACTTCAAGCCTGCCCAGCGCTCCGTCCAGGTGCATCCCGGCGAGCTGGCCACGGTGGTGTATGAATTCCAGAACGTGCAGGATCGGCGCATGTCCGCGCAGGCCATTCCCAGCTACGCGCCGCGCCAGGCGGCTCCGCACTTCACCAAGCTCGAATGCTTTTGCTTCAGCCAGTACACGCTGGAGCCGGGCGAGAAGAAGGAGTGGCCGGTGGCCTTCGTGATCGATCCGCGCCTGTCCAAGGACGTAACCACGATCACGCTGTCCTATACCTTCTTCGAGGTGGGCGGCCGCACGCCCGCCGCACCGCAGTCCACCGCCGCGGCGCCACTGCCCTCAGCGAAAGGGGAGGGCGGTGCGTGAATCCGCAGGAACAACCTCCCGAGCCGCCGCGCAAGACGTCGCTGGTGCGCACGCTGCGCGCCGTGGCCTGGTCGCTGATCGGGCTGCGCGCAGGCGAGGAATATCGGCGCGACCTGCAGAGCATCCATCCGCTGCACGTGCTGCTGGTCGGCCTGATCGCGCTGTTCGCCTTCGTGGCGGGCTTGATCTTGCTGGTCAAATGGGTGGTCTGATGCCGATCGCTGGTGGCGGATGGACGAACAACAAACAACATGACGCCGGATCGACACCGGCAAGAGATCTTGAGATCGAGGAGCTGACATGAGTGCAACCACCCCGGGCACCGCGCCCTACTACTACGTCCCTGCAGAGTCGCGCCATCCCATCATGGCGGCGATCGGCCTGTTCTTCGTGATCATGGGCGCCAGCCAGTGGATCAACGGCACCGAGTGGGGCAAGTATTCCTTCTGGTTCGGCATCGTCTGGTGGCTGTTCGTGCTGTTCCAGTGGTTCCGCGAGGCTGCACACGAGAGCGAGCGCGGCCTGTACGGGCGCAAGATCGACCTGTCGTACCGCTGGAGCATGAGCTGGTTCATCTTCTCCGAGGTAATGTTCTTCGGCGCCTTCTTCACGGCCCTGTGGTGGGCGCGCGCGCACTCGGTGCCGGCGCTGGGCGGCGTTGAAAACAGCCTGCTGTGGCCCGGCTTCAAGGCCGTCTGGCCCAGCCTGGCGGCTGGCGCCACCGCTTCGCCCGCCGGCACGGTGGAGCCGTTCCAGACCGTCGGCCCGTTCTGGCTGCCCACCATCAACACCGCGCTGCTGCTGACTTCCGGTGTCACGCTGACCATCGCCCACCACGCGCTGCGCCTGGGCCAGCGCGCGCGCACCATCGCCTTCATGTGGATTACGGTGCTGCTGGGCATCATCTTCCTGTGCGTGCAGGGCTACGAGTACTACCACCTGTACACCGAGCTGAACCTGAAGCTGACCTCGGGCGTGTTCGGCTCCACGTTCTTCCTGCTCACGGGCTTTCATGGCTTTCACGTGTTTGTTGGCATGCTGATGCTGCTGTTCATCACGCTGCGGCTGCAAAGCGGCCACTTTACGGCCGAGCGCCACTTCGGCTTCGAGGGCGCCGCCTGGTACTGGCACTTCGTGGACGTGGTCTGGCTGGGTCTGTACATCCTGGTGTACTGGATGTGACGGGCCAGTCGCTCAAGGCCGACAAGAAAAGCGCCGCAAGGCGCTTTTTTTACGGGCTGCCTTGCGAGCGGCAGGCAACTATCAAAATGAGAGCTGCTGGCGCTTGCTTCAAGCCATTTTGCGTATGAAAACAGTCGAAGAAGCGCGCCAGCCAAGCGCTGGCAGCTCACTTTTATATAGTGCCGTCAGTTCGATCCAACCGGCAGGCCCGTGGGCTGGATGTAGCCCAGCTTCCAGGCCAGCAGCAGGCACAGGAACAGCGCGACCGACAGGCCCACGCGCAGCGCCAGCGACCAGGCCATGCGCGCGCTGCGCTTGCGGTCGTCGTCGCCGGGCCGGCTGCCGCGCATCATGAAAAACAGCGCCGACGCCAGGCTGGCAAGAATGGCGAGAAACGCCAGGGCCACGAGGATCTTCATGGAAGGCATTATCTGGTGAACACCGACCGCCGCGCACGCCTGGGCTGGCGCTTTTGGCTGATCACGCTGGCCGCGCTGGCGGCGGTGGTGCTCACCGCATCGCTGGGGCGCTGGCAGCTGTCGCGCGCCGCGCAAAAGCTGGCGCTGCAGGCTGCCCTGGACGAGCGCGCGGCCCAGCCGCCGCTGGCCATGCAGAGCCTGGCCGAAGTGCGTGATGACCGCGCCCTGCAGCCGCTGCTGCACCGCCAGGTGCAGCTGCGCGGCCAGTGGGTGCAAGGCGCCAGCGTCTTCCTCGACAACCGCCAGATGTACGGGCGCCCGGGCTTTTTCGTGTTCACGCCGCTGCGGCTGGCGCTGCCCGCGGGCGCGGAGCCGGGCGCCGTGGTGCTGGTGCAGCGCGGCTGGGTGCTGCGCGACTTCCTGCAGCGCACCCGCCTGCCCGAAGTGGCCACGCCCGCCGGCGACGTGCAGCTGCAGGGCCGCGTGGCCGGTGCGCCCTCGCGGCTGTATGAATTCCAGCCGTCGGCCGGCACCGGCCCAGGGTCTTCGCGCATCCGGCAAAATCTCGACCTGGCGGCCTTTGCCGCCGAGACCGGCCTGCCGCTGCTGCCCCTGTCGGTGGTGCAGACCGGCGCGGGCTCAGGCGGCCTGTCGCGCGACTGGCCCGCCGTGGACAACGGCGTGGACAAGCACTACGGCTACGCATTCCAATGGTTCGGGCTGTGCGCCCTGGTGGCAATCCTCTATGTCTGGTTCCAACTCGTCCGACGCTTCGCTCGCCCGCGGCCCTGACCTCTCCGCGCGCAGCAGCGCCGCCCCCGACGAGCCGCTGGGCCTGACGGTGCACACGCTGCCGCAGGCCGGCGACGCGCTGGCCACGCTGCAGCGCTCGCGCCGCGGGCGCTGGCAGATGCTGGGCCTGCTGCTGGTGTGCGCGGCGCCGGTCATCGCGTCCTACTTCACCTACTACGTCATCCGGCCCGAGGGGCGGCGCAACTTCGGCGAGCTGATCGAGCCGCAGCGCCCCATGCCGGCCGCGCTGCGCGCCACCGGCCCCGACGGCGCCCCGCACCTGCTGGACGAGCTGCGCGGCCAGTGGCTGCTGGTCAGCACCGCCGGCGGCGCCTGCGAGGGCAGCTGCCGCAACAACCTGTACCTGCAGCGCCAGCTGCGCGAGAGCATGGGCCGCGACAAGGACCGCATGGACTGGGTCTGGCTGGTCACCGACGACGCCCCGCTGCCCGGGGACATCAGCCCTGCCCTGGCCCAGGCCACCGTGCTGCGCGCTTCGCAGCAGGACGTGCAGCAGTGGCTGGCCCCGGCCGCAGGCCATCCGATGGATGAGCACCTCTACGTGATCGACCCCCACGGCAACTGGATGATGCGCTTTCCCGCCCGGCTCGACCGCGAAGGCGCCGCCCGCGCCAAGCGCGACCTGGAGCGCCTGCTGCGCGCCTCCGCGCCCTGGGACAAGGCCGGCCGCCAGCCGCCGGAGCCGCGCTGATGGCGCCTTCGTCCGTGCAGCCGCTGTATGACCTGGCGCCCCTGCTGGAGCTGATGGCGCTGGGCCTGCTGATCGCCGCGCTGCCGCTGGCCTGGGTCTGGCGCAAGCACCGCGGCCGCACGCCGGCCGCGCGCGTGCAGGCGCTGCTGGTGCTGACGCTGTTTCTGACCTTCGACCTGGTGCTGTTCGGCGCCTTCACGCGGCTGACCGACTCCGGCCTGGGCTGCCCCGACTGGCCCGGCTGCTACGGCAGCGCCAGCCCGGTGGGCGCGCGCGCCGAGATCTCTGCCGCCCAGGCGGCCCTGCCCAGCGGCCCCGTTACGCACGGCAAGGCCTGGGTGGAGATGATCCACCGCTACCTGGCCACCGGCGTGGGTGTGCTCATCATCGTGCTCACCGTGCTGGCCTGGCGCGAGCACCTGCGCCGCCGGCGCGCGGGGAGCGCGGAGGGCGTGCTGATCAACCCCTGGTGGCCCACGCTCACGCTCCTCTGGGTCTGCCTGCAGGGCGCCTTTGGCGCACTCACCGTGACCATGAAGCTGTTCCCGGCCATCGTCACCCTGCACCTGCTGGGCGGCGCGGTGCTGCTGGCACTGCTGTGCGCCCAGGCCGTGCGCGTCGGCCAGCGCGTGCAGGGCGCGGCGGCCCAGCCGCTGCCGCAGGCTCTGCGGCTGGCGCTGGCCGGCACTGCGGCCCTGGTGCTGGCGCAGCTGCTGCTGGGCGGCTGGGTCAGCACCAACTATGCCGTGCTGGCCTGCAGCACCTTCCCGCAGTGCCAGGGCGCGTGGTGGCCCGACATGGCCTTTGCCGAAGGTTTTGAGCTGTGGCGCCCGCTGGGCCTGCGCGGCGACGGCAGCCACATCAGCTTCGCCGCCCTCACCGCCATCCATTACGCGCACCGCCTGGCCGCCTATGGGGTGCTGGCCGCGCTGGGCCTGCTGGCCTGGCGGCTGGGGCGTGTGCCCGCGCTGCGTGTCCAGGCGCGCTGGCTGGCCGCGCTGGCGCTGGCGCAGCTGGCCACCGGCCTGTCCAACGTGGTGCTGGGCTGGCCGCTGGCCGCCGCCGTGCTGCACACCGGCGGCGCCGCGGCGCTGGTGGTGGTGCTGACCTGGGCGCTGGCCGCCAGCCGCAGCCAGGCCGCCGCGGCCACGGCCGCTGCCGCCGCGCCCTTTTCCGCAAAGAGAGTTTCTGCATGAGTGCCGCCCCCGCACCCCCGACCGCCCCCGCCGCCCACGCCCTGCCGCCGCGGGTGGCGCAGTTCTACGCCCTGACCAAGCCGCGCGTGGTGCAGCTGATCGTGTTTTGTGCCTTCATCGGCATGGTGCTGGCCGTGCCCGGCCTGCCCGGCGCTGCGCAGTGGGGCCAGATGGCCGTGGCCAGCGCCGGCATCTGGCTGGTGGCCGGCGCGGCAGCCGCCTTCAACTGCCTGGTGGAGCGCGGCATCGACGCGCGCATGAAGCGCACCGCCTGGCGGCCCACGGCGCGCGGCGAGCTGTCGGGCACGCAGGCGCTGGTGTTCTCGGCGCTGCTGTGCGCGGCTGGCTCGGCGCTGCTGTACTTCTTCGTCAACCCGCTGACCATGTGGCTGACGTTTGCCACCTTCGTGGGCTACGCCGTCATCTACACCGTCATCCTCAAGCCCCTGACGCCGCAGAACATCGTGATCGGCGGCGCTTCCGGGGCCATGCCGCCGGTGCTGGGCTGGGCGGCCATGACGGGCTACGTGGGGCCCGAGGCGCTCATCCTGTTCCTCATCATCTTCCTGTGGACGCCGCCGCACTTCTGGGCCCTGGCGCTGTACCGCGTGGAGGACTACCGCAAGGCCGGCCTGCCCATGCTGCCCGTCACGCACGGCAATGAGTTCACCCGGCTGCAGGTCTTTCTCTATACCCTGATCCTGTTCGCCGGCTGCCTGATGCCCTTCATCTACGGCATGAGCTCGTGGATCTACCTGGTGGCCGCCATCGGCCTGGGGCTGGGCTTTTGCGCCTACGGCTTCGCGCTGTGGCGGCACTATTCCGACCAGCTGGCGCGCAAGACCTTCCGTTTCTCCCTGATCCACCTGAGCGTGCTGTTCGCCGCGCTGCTGGTGGACCACTACGTTCTGTAATGCCGATCATCAACCGCCGTTTTGCTCTTAAAAATATAGCTACCTGCGCAGTGTCCGCGGGCGCTGCAGCCGTTTTTCTTGCTGCCTGCTCGCCCAAGGGCGCAAGCTTCCAGGGGGTGGACGTCACGGGCGCCGACTACGCGCGCGACCTGCCCCTGACCGACCAGCACGGCCAGCGCCGCAGCCTGAAGGAATTCGCCGGCAAGGTGGTGGTCGTGTTCTTCGGCTACACCCAGTGCCCGGACGTGTGCCCCACCTCCATGGGCGAGCTGGCCGAGGTCAAGCGCGCCCTGGGCGCCGACGGCGATCGCCTGCAGGGCATCTTCGTCACCGTGGACCCGGAGCGCGACACGCCCGAGGTGCTCAAGGCCTACATGGCCAGCTTCGACCCCAGCTTCATCGCCCTGCACGGCACGCCCGAAGAGCTGGCCGCCGTCGCCAAGGACTTCAAGATCTACTACAAGCGCGTGGAGGGCAGCACCCCCACCAGCTACACCATGGACCACTCGGCCGGCAACTACGTCTATGACCCCGCCGGCCGCCTGCGCCTGTACCACCGCTACGGCAGTGGCACCCAGGCCCTGGCCGCGGACGTGCGTGCGCTGCTGGATGAAGCGCGCTGACGCCTGCCGGCAAACTGTCGTCTGCGCCACCTTCGCGGCAGCGCGCACCGGCCCGGCGCTTCGACTACAGTGCGTTACATGTTGACCGCAGCCGCCTCGCCCGGCGGTTCCCCCCGGGCCGCAGCTGCGCCGCCGACTGACGCGGCCGCCCCGGCCCTGCAGGCCACGCCGCTGGAGCGCGCCGCCATGGACGCCGCCCCCGACGGCATCCTGGTCGTGGACAGCCAGGGCCGCATCCAGATGGTCAACGCCCAGATGGAAAGCCTGTGCGGCTACACCAGTGAGCAGCTGGTGGGCCAGCCGGTGGAGCTGCTGGTTCCGGCGCATTTGCGCTGCGCCCACGTGGCGCACATGCAGCACTACCACGGCCAGCCCACACGCCGCAGCATGGGCAAGGGCGCCGACCTGTGGCTGGTGCGCCGCGACGGCAGCCAGCTGCCCGTGGACGTGGCGCTGGGCCACTCGGCCGCCTATGGCGGCACGGTGGTGGCCTTCGTGCGCGACATGTCCGAGCTGCGCCTGCTGCAGGCGCGCATGCATTACCAGGCCACGCACGACACCCTGACCGGCCTGGCCAACCGCTGGCACTTCGGCCAGTGCCTGGAACAGGCCATCGCCGCGCACACGCCCCAGAGCGCCCGGCCCTTTGCCCTGCTGCTGCTGGACCTGGACGACTTCAAAGCCATCAACGACGGCTACGGCCACGCCGCCGGCGACCTGGTGCTGCGCGAGGTCGCCCGGCGCCTGCAGGACGAGCTGGGCGCGGCCGGCACGCTGGCGCGCCTGGGCGGCGATGAATTCACCGTGCTGCTGCCGGGCGTGGGCACGCAGGCCGAGGCCGAGCGCATCGCCGCGCGGCTGATCAGGGCGCTGTGCCTGCCCTGCCGGCTGCAGGGCTTCGAGCTGGACTTCGGCGCCAGCCTGGGTATCGCCCTGTTCCCGCATGACGCGCGCGACGCCGAAACGCTGTTGCGCTTTGCCGACATGGCGATGTACCACGCCAAGCAGCTGGGCCGCGCGCGCCACGCCTGCTACGCGCCCGAACTGGGCGAACGCGTGGCCGACAAGATCCGTGTGCACGAACGCCTGCGCCTGGCCCTGGCCACGGGCGAGGGCCTGGTGCTGCACTACCAGCCGCAGGTGGAGGTGGCCAGCGGGCGCATGGTGGCCGTGGAGGCGCTGCTGCGCTGGCATGACGCGCAGCTGGGCGACGTGGCGCCGGCGCGCTTCGTGCCGGTGGCCGAGGCCACCGGCCTCATCCTGGAGCTGGGCGCCTGGGTCATGGCTGAGGCCTGCCGGCAGATCGCGCGCTGGCGCGGCCAGGGCCTGGCGCTGCGCGTGGCGGTGAACCTGTCGGCCCAGCAGCTGCGCCAGAGCGACCTGGTGGAGCAGGTGGCGCACAACCTGCGCGAGCACGGCGTGCCGCCCGGGCAGCTGGAGCTGGAGGTGACCGAATCCCAGGCCATGGCCGACCCGCAGCAGGCCCGCCAGGTGCTGGGCGCGCTGCGCGCCCTGGGCGTGGAGCTGGCGCTGGACGACTTCGGCACCGGCCAGTCCTCGCTGGCCTGGCTGCGCGAGCTGCCTGTCACGCACATCAAGGTGGACCGCGAATTCCTGCACGACGTGCCGCACGACGCGGCCGACGCCACCCTGGTGCGCGCCGTGCTGGCCCTGGCCCACACCATGTGCCTGAAGGTGGTGGCCGAAGGGGTGGAGCGCGAAGAGCAGCTGCACTGGCTGCGCGCGCTGGGCTGCGAGCTGTACCAGGGCTGGCTGTTCGCCAAGGCCCTGCCGCCCCAGGCCGTGCAGGCGCTGCACGCCGGCCAGGGCGCGCACGGCCACGCGCTGCCGGCCTGAAGCGTCCCGCGTCAGGCCGCTGCTGGCGCCGACGTCCTTTTGGTGCGAGCGCCCTTGGCCCAGGCCGACAGCTGCGCCCGCTCGATCTCGCACTGCCAGCGGGCGCGGCGCGCCAGCGCCTGCTCGCGCTCCAGCAGCGCCAGGGCACGCGCCACCGATTCGCGCGCGGTCGCCAGCAGCGCTGGCAGTACCACTTGGCCGGGCAGTCGCACCAGCGTGCTGCGCTGCAGCTCGGTCCGCTGCAGCAGCGCGCCTGCCAGCTGGGCGGGCACGCCGCGCACGCGGGCGGCGCGGTGGCGGGATTTTGATATAAAAAAGGCCTCCGGCCCTTGACTGTCAAGCGCTGGCAGCTATCAAATTGATAGTGGGGTGACACCCGGGGCGCGTGTGGGCGCCCGCGTGCCGCCGCTGCCGGCGCCGCCGAATGACCTCGGTCACCCGGCGGGGCAGCGCGGCCGACGGCCCCGGCTTACTGCGCGGTGATCTTCTGCTCGCGGATCACCCGGCCCATGGCGGCCGTGTCGGCCTGCATGCGGTTGGCCAGCCCTTCGGCGGACGAGCCCACGGCCTGCCAGCCCTGGGCGAACAGCTTGGCGCGCACGTCGGGGCTGCGGGCGATGCCGGCCAGCACGGCCGACAGGCGCGCGCGCACGGGCGCGGGCAGGCCCACGGGCGCGGCAAAGGCGTTCCAGATCTCCAGCTGGAAGTCGCGTACGCCGGCCTCGGCCAGGCTGGGCACTTCGGGCGCCAGCGTACTGCGGCCGGCGGACGTCACGCCGATGCGGCGGATCTTGCCGGCGCGCTCCTGCGACAGGGCCAGCGCCGGTGGCAGCAGCGCCATCTGCAGCTGCCCGCCGCCCATGGCGGTGGCCACCTGCGGGTAGCCGGGGTAGGGGATGTGCACCGGGTTGATGCCGGTGCGTGCCTTCAGCAGCTCCGTGCCCAGGTGGCCTACTGTGCCCACGCCTGGGGTGCCGTAGCTCCAGCGATCGCCTGCGGCGCGCGCCGCATCCAGAAAGGCGCGCGCATCGCCGCTGGAAGGCACGCCATCCTGCCCCACGGGGGCCGTGAGCACCAGCGGCGACACGCCGATCAGCGACAGCGGCGCCAGGTCGCGCGCCGGGTCGTAGGCCACCTGCGGGTTGATCAACCGGGCGATCGTCAGGTTGCCGTTGATGAACAGGCCGATGGTGTGGCCATCCGTCGCCTTGGCCACCGCATCGGCGCCAATGTTGCCGCCCGCGCCGACCTTGTTGTCCACGATGACCGGCTGGCCCAGGGCCTGCGACAGCGGCTCGGCAAAGGTGCGCGCCGTCAGGTCGGGTGAGGAGCCGGGCGGAAAGCCCACGATGATGCGCACCGTTTTGGCCGGCCAGCCGGGCGTGGCGGGCGTGGCAGGCGCGGCAGCGCCCTGGGCCTGCTGGGCGATGCCCCAGGCGGGGGCGAGCGCGAGGGCGGCGGCCAGGGCGAGCAGGGGGCGGCGAGCGGTCATGGGGGAAGTCTCCTGGAGTGATGCGGCGCGCAGCCCTGCCAAGGGCCGCGCGCATGAAAAAAGGCGCGCCGCCCGGGCAGGGCAGCGCGCCTTGAATTATCCGCCCGGCCCTTGGCAGGGCCGGCGGGGCAGGGGGTCAGGCGTATTCGGCCAGCGTCTTGCGCATCTTCTTCATGGCCGCCACCTCAATCTGGCGGATGCGCTCGGCGCTCACGCCGTATTCGGCCGCCAGCTGGTGCAGCGTCATGCCGCCCGAGCCATCGTCATTCACCTGCAGCCAGCGCTGCTCCACGATGCGGCGGCTGCGCGCGTCCAGGCTGTCCAGCGCGGTGGCGATGCCGTCGGTGGCCAGCTCGTCGCGCTGGCGCGACTCGATCATGGCCGTGGGCTCGTGCGCGGCGTCCGCCAAGTAGGCGATGGGGCCGAAGGCGTGCTCGCCGTCGTCGCTGGGCGCAGGGTCCAGCAGCACGTCGCCGCCGGACAGGCGGGTCTCCATCTCGATCACGTCCTCGCGCTTGACGTTCAGCTGCTCGGCCATCAGATCGATTTCCTGCTCGGACAGCGTGTCGCGATGGGTGTCCAGCGCATCGGCCTTGAAGCCCTGCTTCATCGAGCGCAGGTTGAAGAACAGCTTGCGCTGCGCCTTGGTGGTGGCCACCTTCACCATGCGCCAGTTCTTCAGGATGTACTCATGGATCTCGGCCTTGATCCAGTGCATGGCGTAGCTCACCAGGCGCACGCCCTGGTCGGGGTCGAAGCGCTTGACGGCCTTCATCAAGCCCACGTTGCCTTCCTGGATCAGGTCGCCGTGCGGCAGGCCGTAGCCCAGATACTGGCGCGAGATCGACACCACCAGCCGCAGATGCGACAGCACCAGCCGGCCGGCCGCGTCCACGTTGCCGTCATCGCGCAGCTGGCGCGCGTAGCGCTGCTCTTCCTCTTGCGTCAGCAGGGGGATGCGGTTGGCGGCAGTGATGTACGCGTCCAGATTGCCCAGCGGTGGCACCAGGGCCCAGGCGCCGGCGGTGGCCAGCGAGCTCGCGGAAGGGGCAGCCTGGAGGGTCATGGCAGATGTCCTTTCATGTAACTTGAATCTCATATTAGCACTCGGTTAGAGAGAGTGCTAAGGCCATAAGTTCCTGTCGTGCCGTAGGAGGGTGGCGCATGCTGGAGCTATCCTCTTTCCAGTGCATTTGTTTCAGTGCATTTTTGCCTTCAACGCTTGCTGGTCAAGCGCGGGCAGCTATCAAATTTGATGAGGAGAGCCCTATGGTCGACGACGAAGCCGCCCTTGCCATCGTGACCACCACCGTGCCCAGCCAGCAGGATGCCTCTCGCTTGGCCGCGGCAGCCGTGCAGCAGCGCCTGGCGGCCTGCGTGCAGGTGGAGGCGATCGCCTCGCACTACGTCTGGCAGGGCGGGCAGTGCGAGGATGCCGAGTGGCGCCTGGCCTGCAAGACGCTGGCGGCCGCCGCCCCGGCCTTGCGCGCCTGGCTGCGCGCGCAGCACCCTTACGAGGTGCCGCAGCTGCTCACGCACACGGTGCAGGCCGAAGCCGACTACGCCCGGTGGGTGGCGCATCAGGTGGACGGCTGAAGCCCGCCCCCGCCGGTCAGGCCAGCAGCGCCTGGGCGAATTCGCGGGCGCTGAAGGTTTCCAGGTCTTCCACGCGCTCGCCCACGCCGATGAAATAGACCGGGATCGGCCGCTCCTGCGCGATGGCCGCCAGCACGCCGCCCTTGGCCGTGCCGTCCAGCTTGGTCACGATCAGGCCGGTGAGCGAGAGCGCATCGTCGAAGGCGCGCACCTGGGCCAGCGCGTTCTGGCCGGTGTTGCCGTCGATGACCAGCAGCACCTCGTGCGGCGCGCCGGCGTCGGCCTTGGCGATCACGCGGCGGATCTTTTGCAGCTCCTGCATCAGGTGCAGTTGCGTGGGCAGGCGGCCGGCGGTGTCCACCAGCACCACGTCCTTGCCGCGGGCGCGCCCGGCGCTCACGGCGTCAAAACTGACGGCGGCCGGGTCGCCCCCCTCCTGGCTGACGATCTCCACCGTATTGCGCGTGGCCCACACGCCCAGCTGCTCGCGCGCGGCGGCGCGGAAGGTGTCGGCCGCGGCCAGCAGCACGCTCTGGCCGTGGTCGGCCAGGTGGCGGGTGAGCTTGCCGATGGAGGTGGTCTTGCCCGCGCCGTTGACGCCGGCGACCATGACCACGGTGGGTGTGTGCTCGCCGATGACCAGGGGCTTTTCCAGCGGGCGCAGCAGGTCGGCCAGGGCGTCGGCCAGCAGCGCCTTGACGGCGGCGGGCTCGGTGGTCTTGGTCTCCTTCACCCGGCGCTTGAGGTCTTGCAGCAGGTGCTGGGTGGCGCGCACGCCGGTGTCGGCCATCAGCAGGGCCTCTTCCAGCTCCTCGTACAGCGCGTCATTGATCTGCGTGCCGGTGAAGACGGTGGTGATGCTGGTGCCGGTTTTCTTCAGGCCGGTCTTCAGCCGCTCCACCCAGTGCTGGCGCGCGGCGCCGGCGGGCAGGGGCTTGTCCATGGGCTCGGCCACGGCCGGCGGGGCGCTGGGGGCGCCGGTGCCAAAGGACTTGCGCAGCCAGGCCATGGCACCGGCGCTCTCCGGCGCGGCGGGTGCGGCGGGCGTAGCAAGAGCAGCGGGCGCGGGGGCCGGGACGGGTGCGGCGGCCGGGGCGGGCGGCAGGGGCGCCTCGGCAGGGATGTCGTCGGGTGTTTTTTTCTTGAAGAAGCTGAACATTGGCGGGTTCTTAGAATCGCAGCCATTCTATGAAACGCGCTCTCACCCTTCTTGCCCTGCTGGCGGGCATGCACGCCCTGGCCCAGCAGCCCGCGTCCCCCGCGCCCGTTCATCCGCCGGCGTCCGAATCGGCCAAGGCCACTGGCGCGCAGCAGTTCACCTTGCAGAACGGCATGCAGCTCATCGTGCAGCCGGACCGGCGCGCGCCTACCGCGGTGCACATGGTGTGGCTGCGTGTGGGCTCCATGGACGAGGTGGACGGCACCTCGGGCGTGGCCCACGTGCTGGAGCACATGATGTTCAAGGGTTCCAAGACGCTGCCCCCGGGCGAGTTCTCGCGCCGCGTGGCGGCCTTAGGGGGGCAGGAGAACGCCTTCACCAGCCGCGACTACACGGGCTACTACCAGCAGATCCCCGCCAGCCGGCTGCAGGACGTGATGCAGCTCGAATCCGACCGCTTCGCCCACAACCAGTGGCCGGACGAGGAGTTCAAGCGCGAGCTGGAGGTGGTCAAGGAGGAGCGCCGCATGCGCACCGACGACCAGCCGCGCGCCTCCCTCATCGAGCAGCTGTATGCCAGCACCTTCATCGCCTCGCCCTACCGCCGCCCCGTGGTGGGCTGGATGAGCGACCTGGACGCGATGACGCCGGGCGACGCGCGCGAGTTCTACGCGCGCTGGTACGTGCCCGCCAACGCCGTCATCGTGGTGGCCGGCGACGTGGAGCCGGCCCAGGTGCTGGCCCTGGCGCAAAAGACCTACGGCGCCATTCCCGCGCGCGCCGTGCCGCCGCGCAAGCCGCGCGAGGAGCCCGAGCAAAAGGGCATGCGCCGCATCGCGTTCAAGGCGCCGGCCGACCAGGCCTACGTGGCCCTGGCCTTTCGCGTGCCCGGCCTGCAGCGGGTCAGCGAGCTGGCCGCCACCGACCGCGACGCGCTGGCGCTGATGGCGCTGTCGGCCGTGCTCAGCGGCTATGACGGCGCGCGGCTGCAGCGCGCGCTGACGCAAGGCGCCGACCGCGTGGCCGACAACGCGGGCAGCGACGCCTCCGTCGTCGGGCGCGGGCCGTCGCTGTTCCTGCTCAGCGGCGTGCCCGCCGCCGGCAAGAGCGCGCAGGATGTGGAAGCCGCCCTGCGCGCCGAGGTGGCGCGCGTGGCGCGCGAGGGCATCAGCGCGGCCGAGCTGTCGCGCGTGACCACGCAGTGGGCGGCCGGCACCATCTACGCCCGCGACTCGCTGCAGTCCCAGGCCAGCGACCTGGGCCACAACTGGGTGCAGGGCCTGCCGCTGGACGCCGACGAGCGATTGCTGCAGCTGCTGCGCGGCGTGACGCCGGCCGAGGTGCAGTCCGTGGCCGCGCGCTACTTCGGCGACGACCAGTTGACCGTCGCCACCCTGGTGCCCCAGCCCATGGCCGCCCGCCCCAGCAAGCCCGCCCCGGACGCCGCCGCGCCCGAAGGCCGCCTGCACTGACACCAAAGAAGAACAAGGGCACTGCCATGTCTCTCCTGAAAACTATCAAAACAATAGCTGCTCGCGCTTGCCTGGTAAGCGCTGGAGCCATTTTTTATACCCAATCGGCCTGGGCGCTGCTGCCCATCGAGCACTGGAGCGAGCCCAGCGGCGCGCGCGTCTGGCTGGTGCAAAGCCCGGCCATTCCCATGGTGGATGTGCAGGTGGACTTCGACGCCGGCACGCGCCGCGACCCGGCCGCGCAGGCCGGCCTGGCCAGCGCCTTCGCCCTGATGAGCAGCAAGGGCGTGCTGGCCGGCGCCGCGAGCGAGCCGGCGCTGGACGAAAACGACCTGGGCGAGGCCTGGGCCGACCTGGGCGCCAGTTTTGACGCCGGGGCCGAGCGCGACGGCCTGGCGTTTTCGCTGCGCTCGCTGACCGAGGCCGACTTGCTGGAGCGCGCTGCCCGCCTGGCCGCGCGCCAGCTGGGCCAGCCCAGCCTGCCCACCGCCGTCTGGCAGCGCGAGCGCGCCCGCTGGCAGGCCAGCATCCGCGAGGCCGACACCCGCCCCGGCACCGTGGCTGGCAAGGCCTTCGGCCAGGCCGTCTTTGGCAGCCACCCCTATGGCCAGTTCGCCACCGCGCAGACCCTCTCGGCCATCGAGGTGGCCGACCTGCAGGCCTACCAGTCGCGCTACCTGCAGGCCTGCCGCGCCCGCGTGTCCATCGTCGGCGCCGTCACCCGCGCCCAGGCGCAGGGCCTGGTGCAGACCCTGCTGTCGCGCCTGCCTGCGGGCGACGCCGCCGCCTGCGCGCCGCTGCCACCGGTGCCCGAGGTGCAACCGCTGGCACAGCCGGTGCAGGAAGACATCCCGTTCGCCTCGGCCCAGGCGCACGTGCTCATCGGCCAGCCCGGCTTCGTGCGGCGCGACCCGGACTTCCTGGCGCTGCTGGTGGGCAACCACATCCTGGGCGGCGGGGGCTTCACCTCGCGCCTGACGAACGAGGTGCGCGAAAAGCGCGGCCTGACCTACGGCGTGTACAGCCAGTTCAGCCCCGGGCTGAACGCCGGCGCCTTCGCCATCGGCCTGCAGACACGCCCCGACCAGGCCGCCCAGGCCGTGCAGCTGACGCGGGAGGTGCTGGAGCGCTTCGTTGCCGAAGGCCCGACCGAGGCCGAGCTGCGCGCTGCCAAGGACAACCTGGTGGGCGGCTTCGCCCTGCGCATCGACAGCAACCGCAAGCTGCTGGGCAATGTGGTCAACATCGCCTGGAACGATCTGCCGCTGGACTACCTGGAATACTGGACCGACCGCGTGGAGGCGATCACCGTGGCCGACATCCGCGCCGCCATGCAGCGCAAGCTGCAGCCCGCTCGCATGGTCACCGTGATCGTCGGCGCGCAGCAGCCAGGAGCCAAGCCATGAGCGCCGCACGCAAGAAAACCCCCGCCACTGCGCGCGTGCCCGGCCCGCCACCAGGCGAGGTGCGCATCATCGGCGGGCAGTGGAAGCGCTCCAAGCTGCCGGTGCCCGACAAGCCCGGGCTGCGCCCCACGCCCGACCGCGTACGCGAGACGCTGTTCAACTGGCTGGGCCAGGACCTGACCGGCTGGCATTGCCTGGACGCCTTTGCCGGCACGGGCGCCCTGGGGCTGGAGGCGGCCTCGCGCGGGGCCACGGCCGTGCTGCTGGTCGAGCACGACGCCGGCCTGTGCGCGGCACTGGCCCGGGCCGCCGAGCGCCTGCGCGCCTCGGCCGTGCGGGTGCAGTGCGGCGACGGCTTGGCCGCGCTGCGCGCCGCGTCGCCAGGCAGCCTGCACCTGGTGCTGCTCGATCCGCCTTTCGGACGGACCGAGTTCTTCGCCCCGGCGCTGGAAGCCGCCGCGCGCGCCATCGCCGCGGAGGGTTTCATCTACCTGGAGGCGCCCAGCCTCTGGGGCCCGGACGCCCTGGCCGCCAGCGGGCTGGCGCTGCACCGTCATCTGCACGCAGGCGCGGTGCATGCCCACCTATTGCGTCGGGTGACCTGACTTTCGCTATGCTTTTTATAGCTGTCCGCGCTGGCCAGGCAAGCGCCGGAGAGCGAAATTGCTGTCAATCCCGCAGCCGGGCCGCATAATTCGCCGCACTCTCCGCGTAAGTAAATAAGGACTCCGCCATGGCACACGTGATCGCCGTCTATCCCGGAACGTTCGATCCCATCACCCTGGGCCACGAAGACGTGGTGCGCCGCGCCGTGCAGCTGTTCGACGAGATCGTCGTGGCCGTGGCAGCCGGCCATCACAAGAAGACGCTGTTCACCCTGGAAGAGCGCATGACCATGGTGCGCGAAGCGATGCAGCCCTTTCCCCAGGTGCGGGTGGAAAGTTTTTCCGGCCTGATGCGCGACTTCATCGTCCAGCGCGGGGCCAAGGCCATGGTGCGGGGCCTGCGGGCAGTGACCGACTTCGACTATGAGTTTCAGCTGGCCGGCATGAACCGCCACCTGATGCCCGAGGTGGAAACGGTGTTCCTCACGCCCAGCGACAAATACCAGTTCATCAGCAGCACGTTCGTGCGCGAGATTGCCTCGCTGGGGGGCGAGGTGGACAAGTTCGTTTCGTTGGAGGTGCAGCAGCGGCTGCAGGACAAGCTGCGCGGCGGCTAGGCGCAGCAGCGCTCTTGCAGCACAAACAAAAAAGCCACCCGGCTACGGGTGGCTTTTTTGTTGCAGCGGTCAGGCCTTACGGGCGGACCACCACGCTGTTGCGCACATCGCGGACGTGCTTGGTGTTGCGGGCGATAGCCTCGGCGCGCTCCTTTTCGGCCTGCGACTTGGCAAAGCCCGACAGCTGCACCGTGCCATTGAGCGTTTCCACGCTGATGGAGGTGGCGGCCACGTTCTTGTCTTCGGCCATCTTGGCCTTGATGGCGGTGGTGATGCCGGCGTCATCCACGTATTCACCCACGGACTGCTGCTGGCGTGCCACAGAGCAGCCAGTAGAGACGATGGTGGCGCCTGCCAGCATGGCAAAGGCAATGGCTCGTGCGTATTTCATGGTTATTTCCTTGACGGGTTGAAAAACAAAAACACGGGTGCGTGGAATATCCGCCTCGGCCTGTTGCACCCTCCGCTGGCCGGACAGGGTTGGTTATGGGTTGCCGTCTCGCTCAGCGCTGCAGCCAGTCGCTGATCTCGTCGGCGTGTTCTTCCTCATCGGCCAAGATGCCCTCCAGCATGCGCCGGGTAGTGGGGTCCTTGTCGCCGATCAGTTCGACCATCTGCCGATACGACTCTACGGCGATGCGCTCTGCCACCAGGTTGGCATGCAGCATGTCGCGCAGATCGCTGGATTCGTCATAGTCGGCATGGCTGCGTTCCTGCAGGCTGCTGGGGCGGAAGTCAGGCGAGCCGCCCAGCTGCACGATGCGCTCGGCAATCAGGTCTGCATGGGCTGCCTCTTCGTTGGCATGCACCAGCAGCTCGTCAGCAATCGCTGGGGACTCCATGCCTTGCGCCGTGAAGTAGTGGCGCTTGTAGCGCAGCACACATACCAGTTCGGTAGCCAGCGCATCGTTGAGCAGCTTGATGATGTCTTCGCGCCATGGGCCGTAGCCGGGCGTCACGGCGCCGTCATCCAGGTTGGCCGTGGCCGCCTTGCGCAGCGCGTCTTCGTCCAGCTTCAAGGGCGTGTACTGGCCGGCAGCCGCTGGGTGGCTGCTGGTTGCGTCACTCTTGTGGGGTTTGTTCATTGTTCTTGCCTCGCCAGGGGTTTTTGGGCCGCTTTGCAACGGCGACTCAGCGGTCGCTGCGGCGCGTCATGATCAATGCGGTGGCCAGGGCGGCACCAGCAGCGGCCGCCATCAGCATCGAACGGCCCGGCTGATCGGAAACATAGCGGCAGGTGGCGTCGGCCGCCTGGTTGAGCTGGCGGCGTGCACGCTCGCTGGTTTCGGCGGCGTAGTTGATACTGCGGCTGGCAAATTCCTGCGCCCGGGCAGCCAGGTCGTCAATGGCAGGGTCCACTTCGTCGCGCATGCGCTTGACGCCGCTCTCGGCCTTGTCCAGCGCGTCATTGGCCAGACGCCGGGTGGTGTTGACCGCCTCGCGGGCGCTGCTGGTCACGTTGTCTGCTGCATCGTGGGCAGCGGAAGCAGCCTTCTGCGCGGTGCTTTCGACGTTGTTCTGGGCGTTGTTCTGTGTGCTCATGGATGTGTCCTAACTATCTGTCTGTTGGTTGTGGACCGTATCGGCCGGTCAGGCTTTCGCTGTCAGCCTCTGCGCATCAGGCTCAGGATGAAGGTCACCACGGCCATGATCACAAAGACGAAGAAAAGCACCTTGGCGATGCCCACGGCACCTGCCGCGATGCCGCCGAAGCCGAAGAGTGCGGCCACCAGTGCGATGACCAGAAAAACCACTGCGTAATGCAACATGAGACCTCCTGTTTGTCCTTGCCAGCACCCTTGGCTTGAGTGCATCGGGTGTGTGGTTGGACTGTAGGAGTGGTCAATTGCCGCAGGCGCCAGTGGCGGTCGTGCAGCCTTGTAGGACGCTACCGCCGCGGCGCGGCAAGGCGCTGCAGGCCGTCAGGCAGCAGGAGGCGGACCAGCGTGCGGCAGCAGCGCGCTGACAAGCGTGCCCTCGCCGGGAGCGGAACTCACCGTGAGCCGTCCACCCTCGGTTTCCACCCGGTGGCGCATGCCGCGCAAGCCATGGGACTCGGCGCCGACGGCGGCCGTATCGAACCCCGCACCATCGTCGCGCACCTGCACGGAGGCATGGCTTTCATAGTTGTTCACGGACACCAGAACCTGGCTGGGGCTGGCGTATTTGCCGATGTTGGTCAGCGCTTCCTGCACCAGCCGGTAGACCGTGAGCTGGGCCGACTCCGACAGCGGTGCCTGCTCCAGCTGCGCATGCACGGGGATGCCGCTGCGCTCGGAAAACTCCCGCGTCAGGATCTCCAGCGAAGCGGTCAGGCCCAGGTTGGACAGCGAAGAGGGACGCAGGTCCTCGATGATGCGCCGCTTGAGCGCGATGCCGCTGTTGAGCGTGTCCACCAGATGCTGCAGCCGCTCGGCACTTTCGGGCGCCGCCGGCTCCATGCGTGCCTTCAGGCGCGCCACGTCCAGCTTGGCGGCCGTGAGCAGGGCGCCCAGCTCGTCGTGCAGCTCGCGCGCCAGGTGGGCGCGCTCCTCCTCGCGAATCTGCTGCAGATGGTGAGCCAGCTCGGATAGTGACGCGGTGCGCTCACGCACCAGCTGCTCCAGCCGGTCGCGCTCGCGTGCCAGCACCTGCTGTTCGCGTACGTCGGATTCGCGCAGCGCCCGGCTGTTGCGCAGGTACAGGTAGAAAGCCAGCAGGCCCACCGCGGCTGCGGCGGCAATGCCCATGCGCGAGAGCGTCAGGGAATGCTGGATTTCCTCGGTGCTGAGCGTGATCTGCTGCGTGCTGCGCTCCAGCATGCGCGTGATGGTGCTGCGGATGGCATCCATGTCCTCGCGCCCCTCGTCGGTGGACAGGACGAAGCGCCAGGATTCGGCCTCCGCATCCTGGTGGCGCAGCTTCAGCGTCAGCTCCATTTCCGACAGTTTGCGCTCGATCAGCTGGAGCAGCTGCGCCAGCTCCTTCTGTCCCTGCGATTGACGGGTGTAGGTTTCCTGCAGCGTACGTACGCTGGCATTGATGGTAGAGACGGCCTGCTCGTAAGGTCGCAGGTAACTTTTGTCACCCGTCAGCAAAAAGCCACGCTGGCCCGTCTCGGCGTTGAGCATGCCTTGCAGCACCTGATCCAGGGCCGCGCGCGCGGCGTGCGAGCGCCCCAGGGCCTCGACGGCCTCCACCGAGCGCTTGTAACCCATCTCGTTGACATACACCATCACCACCACTGCCAGCAGCGCCAGCGGCAGGCTGAGGGCAATCGCGCGCAGCCGGGACCAATTCACGATCGTTCTTCTCCGGGATGCAGCGGGACAGGGGACGGAAAGTGCATATGATTGACCTGTGCCGTCATGCTAGCTGCAAGTAGGTGGCGGCAGGCGCATCGGAAACCAAATCTCACGCGGGCACCTGTGGGTGGCCCGGGAAAGAAGACTCAATGATCAACATAGGCATTGTGGATGACCATGCAATCGTGCGGTCGGGATTGAAACAGTTCCTGTCCGAGCATGTGGACCTGCGCGTCGTGGGCGAGGCGTCCAACGGGCGCGAAGCCATCGACCTGGTGCGCGCGCACGAGATCGACGTGCTGTTGATGGACCTGTCCATGCCGGGGCAAAGCGGGCTGGATGCACTGGCCATGCTGCGCGCCAAAGCGCCGGACATGGGCATCCTGATCCTGAGCGGCTACCCTGAAGAGCACTACGCCATCAGCCTGATTCGTCAGGGTGCCAGCGGCTACCTGAACAAGGAGTGCGAGCCCAAGGAGATCGTGGAGGCCATCCGCACCATCTCGCTGGGACGGCGCTACCTCACCCCGGCCGTGGCGGACCTGTTGGCCCAGCAGCTCAACCGCAAGGATGATGCGCCGCCGCACGAACAGCTGTCCGAGCGCGAGTTCCAGGTGTTCCTGAAACTGGCCAAGGGCGAAACGGCGGGCGAGATCGCCAAGGCGCTCTCGCTGAGCGTCAAGACCGTGAGCACATACCGCACGCGGCTGATGGAGAAGATGGGGTTGTCGTCCAACAGCGACCTGACCTACTACGCCCTCAAGAACAAGCTGATCGATTGATGGATGCAGCCAGGGGTGAAAGGGCAGGGCCTGCGGGCCGTGCCCCCAGCAAAAAGGGCCAGCACATGCTGGCCCTTTTTGCGTGTGGAAGCGGTAAGCCCTCAGCTGGCCAAGCTGCTGGACGCAGGGCGGGGTGCCTGAGCGGCGCCGTGGGCGATGCAGTAGTCCACCAGTGCCTCGATCTCGTTGGACTTGTCGAAGACTGCGTCCACGCCCAGCTGGGCACAGCGCATGCGCACATCCGGCGTGGCGTAGTTGCTGAGCACCACCATTTTTTGATTGGACAGGCGGTTGCGACAGGCCGCCAGTACGCCCAGGCCGCTGCCCTGGCGCAGGAAAAGATCGACGATGGCCAGGTCCCATTGCGAAGAATGCGCTGCCAGCCAGGCCTTGCCATCGTCTTCGGTTTCGGCAATGCCGACGGGCTCTATCTGCGCCAGCTCCTGCAGCGCGCCAATCAAGTTCTCTCGGATGGTGGCGTTGTCTTCGACAATGTACGTACGCAATTTCACAGGATTCCCTTTCGGCCCGCCCTCGTGGCGGCGAACCTGGTCCCAATGTAGAGACCGATCACAGGGATTCTGCCAGTGGCAGCTTGCTGGCCTCGTAGGAGGCGAGCTACGCCGGCCTGCTGTGGCATCCCTGACACACGGGGCACTGCGGATCGCGTGCCACGCGCACTGGGGTCCACTCCATGCTGCGGCCATCCAGCAACAGCAGCCGCCCTGTCAGGGGCTGGCCCATGCCCACGATCAGCTTGAGCGCCTCGGCTGCCTGCATGGTGCCAATGATGCCCACCATGGGGGCGAACACGCCCAGGGTGGAGCACTGCACCTCCTCGAATTGCGCCTGGGGCGGAAACAGGCAGGCATAGCAGGGCGAGTTTTCGTTGCGCGGGTCGTACACCGAGATCTGTCCATCCAGGCGAATGGCCGCGCCTGCCACCAGCGGCTGGCCCGTGCGCACGCAGGCGGCGTTGATGGCCTGGCGCGTGCGGTAGTTATCGGTGCAGTCCAGCACCACATCGGCCCGACGGGCCAGGCGCACCAGCGCCGCCTCGTCCACCCGCTCGCGCACCAGGTTCAGCTGGACATCCGGGTTGATGGCCTGCACGGCCTGCGCGGCCGAGTCCACCTTGGCCAGGCCCACGCGCGCCGTGGTGTGGGCGATCTGGCGCTGCAGATTGGTCAGGTCCACCACGTCGTCGTCCACCAGGGTCAGCGTGCCCACGCCGGCCGAGCCCAGGAACAGCGCCGCGGGCGAGCCCAGGCCGCCAGCGCCCACGATCAGCACGTGCGCGGCCAGCAGGCGCTCCTGCCCCTCGATGCCGATCTCGTCGAGCATGATGTGGCGCGAGTAGCGCAGGAGCTGTTCGTCGGTCATGGGGGTTCCAGCATGGCAAAAGAAAAAGGCCGGGCCTGGGCCAGGTCCGGCCTGATGCGCACGGGCGCGGGAGGGCTCAGTTCTCCTTGGGCTCTTCCTTGCGCTCGGTCAGCGTCTTGCTGGCGACCACGGTGCGGCCCTTGAGCTGGTTCAGCGCCTGGAGCAGCTGGAAATCCTTGTCCGTGCCGAACTCGGGCAACTTGCGCTCGGCGATGGGCTTCTTGGCTTCTTCCTCCAGGCGCTTGCGGGCTTCCTCGCGGGCCTTCTCGCGGGCCGGGTTCTGCGCTTCATCCTCCTGGCCGCTGGACAGGTGCTTTTCCAGATCGGCCTCGCGCATGCGCAGCGAGGCGAACAGGTCGCCCTCGGCGGTCTCGTCCAGCATCACGTCGGGCACGATGCCCTTGGCCTGGATGGACTTGCCGCTGGGCGTGTAGTAGCGCGCCGTGGTCAGCTTGATGCCGGTGTCCGGGCCGAGCGGTCGCACGGTCTGCACGGAGCCCTTGCCGAAGGTCTGGCTGCCCATGACGACGGCGCGCTTGTGGTCCTGCAGGGCGCCGGCCACGATCTCGCTGGCGGACGCCGAGCCTTCGTTGACCAGCACCACCAGCGGCACCTTCTTCAGGGCAGCGGGCAGACGCTTGAGCGGGTCGCCCTGGCCGCGGCGGGCGTAGAACTCGGGCGACGCCTTGAAGGTGGCCTTGCTCTCGGCCAGCTGGCCATTGGTGGAGACCACCGTGACGTCCTCGGGCAGGAAGGCGGCCGAGATGGCCACGGCCGCATCCAGCAGGCCGCCCGGGTCGTTGCGCAGGTCCAGCACCAGGCCCTTGAGGTTCGGATCCTGCTTGTAGACCTCTTCGACCTTGCGCACGAAGTCGTCCACCGTGCGCTCCTGGAACTGCGACAGACGAATCCAGGCGTAGCCCGGCTCGATGACCTTGCCCTTGACGGACTGGGTTTTGATCTCCTCGCGCGTGATGGTCACGGGAAAGCTGCGGCTTTCGTCGCGGCGCAGGATGGTCAGCGTGACCTTTGTATTGGGCTCGCCGCGCATGCGCTTGACGGCGTCGTTCAAAGTCAGGCCCTTGACGGCCGTGTCGTCGATCTTCGTGATCAGGTCGTTGGTCTTGAGGCCCGCGCGGAAGGCGGGCGAGCCCTCGATGGGCGAGACGACCTTGATCAGACCGTCTTCCTGCGTGATCTCGATGCCCACGCCGACGAAGCGACCGGTGGTGCCTTCGCGGAATTCCTTGAAGGACTTCTTGTCGAAATACTGCGAGTGCGGATCCAGGCTGGAGACCATGCCCGAAATGGCATCGGTGATCAGCTTCTTGTCATCGACCGGCTCGACATAGTCCGTCTTGATCAGGCCGAAGACGGCCGACAGCTGCTGGATTTCCTCCAGCGGCAGCGGCGTCATGGCGCCGCGCGCCACCGTCTGCAATGAGACGGTGGTCAGCGCCCCGGCCAGGGCGCCGGCTGAAATCCATCCAACAATCTTGAGTTTTTGGCCCATTGAACACCTCTGGCGCCTGATGCGTGCGCCCAATTCAATATACCGCTTGGAGCAAGCCCCGCGCAGCCGGTTCCCGGCGGTTTTCGCCGTTTTCAGGCCCTGCCTTGCGTGGCCACGGCCGCGGCGGCGCGCGCGGCGGCCTCGGCATCGCCCAGGTAGCGGCTGCGCAGGGGTTTCAGGTCGGCGTCCAGTTCATAGACCAGCGGGATGCCGTTGGGAATGTTCAGCCCCACGATGTCGGCGTCGGAGATGCCGTCCAGGTACTTGACCAGGGCGCGGATGGAGTTTCCATGGGCCGCCACCAGTACGCGCTGGCCAGAGCGGATGGCCGGGGCGATGGTCTCCTCCCAGTAGGGCAGCACGCGTGCCACCGTGTCCTTGAGGCACTCGGTCAGCGGCACCTGTTCCGGTGCCAGCTGCGCATAGCGGATGTCGCCGCGCTCGCTGCGCGGGTCGCCCGCTTCCAGCGCTGGCGGCGGCGTGTCGTAGCTGCGGCGCCAGACGAGCACCTGCTCGTCGCCGTACTGCTTGGCCGTCTCCGCCTTGTTCAGGCCCTGCAGGGCGCCATAGTGGCGCTCGTTCAGACGCCAGCTGTGGTGCACGGGCAGCCAGGTGCGCTCCATGGCGTCCAGGCAGTGCCACAGCGTGTGGGTGGCGCGCTTGAGCACGCTGGTGTGGCACTGGTCGAATTCGAAGCCCTCGGCAGCAAGCAAGCGGCCCGCGTTTTTCGCCTGCTCGACGCCCGTTGCGGTCAGCTCCACGTCCGTCCATCCGGTGAAGCGGTTTTCCAGGTTCCAGGTGGATTCGCCGTGGCGGATCAAAACGAGCTTGTGCATTGGTGTCCTTGGGGCCTTCGGGTCAAAACCCGTCATTCTAGAATCGCAGGTTTGCTCTCTCCTGGGACACCCCGTGAATTTCGTTCTCGACAACTGGTATTTGATCTTCATCGCGCTGGCCTCGGGCGGGCTGCTGCTGGTGCCCACGCTCAAGGGCGCCGCCGCCGGCGGTGTGAGCGCGGCGCAGGCCGTGCAGCTCATCAACCGCGAAAAGGCCGTGGTGATCGACGTTTGCGAACCCGAGGAATATGCCGCCGGCCACGTGGGCGGCGCGAAGAACGTGCCACTGGCCCAGCTGCAGGAGCGCCTGCCGCAGGTGGTCAAGAACAAGGCTGTGCCGGTGATTCTGGTGTGCGCCAAGGGCGCGCGTGCGACACGCGCCGCCGCCATCGCCAAGTCGCTCGGCTACGACAAGGCCCAGCCGCTCGCCGGTGGCCTGGCCGCCTGGCGCGGAGCCAGCATGCCGGTTGAAAAAAGCTGATCCGGCCCGCAGCTGCCGTTTCGTGCAACGCTCACACAAGGACCCGTCCATGCAAGCCGTCAAGATGTACACCACCGCCGTCTGCCCCTACTGCACCCGCGCCAAGCAGCTGCTCAAGGCCAAGGGCGTCGAGCAGATCGAGGAGATCCGCGTGGACTCCGACCCCGCCGCGCGCCAGCACATGATGGAGATCACCGGCCGTCGCACCGTGCCGCAGATCTTCATCGGCGATACCCACGTGGGCGGGCACGACGACCTGGTGGCCCTGGACGGCCGCGGCGGCCTGATGCCCCTGCTGCAGGGCTGAACGCCCAGCCTGCCATTGCATAATGGCAGCCCTGTCGCCCGCTGCGGGAGCTTCTCCCGGGCGGGCTTTGTTTTGTTTTGACCGGACTACTCCCCATCATGGCCACCGAAGAAACCCCCGTGTTCCAGATCCAGCGCGTGTACCTGAAGGACCTGTCGCTGGAGCAGCCCAACTCGCCCACCATCTTGCTGGAGCAGGAGCAGCCGAGCGTGGACATCCAGCTGGGCGTCGAGGCCACCCCCGTGGTGGACGGCATCTTCGAAGTCGCCGTCACCGCCACCGTGCAGACCAAGATCCAGGACAAGACCGTGTTCCTGGTCGAGGCCAAGCAAGCTGGCATCTTCGAGATCCGCAACGTGCCGGAAGACCAGATGGGCGTGGTGATCGGCGTGGCCTGCCCGCAGATCGTCTATCCCTACCTGCGCGGCAACGTGGCAGACGTGATCACCCGCGCCGGCTTCCCGCCCGTGCATCTGGCCGAAATCAATTTCCAGGCCATGTACGAGCAGCAGCAGGCCGCCGCGGCCGAAGCCGCCGACAACACGGCGCAATAAGCAGGCAGCCGTTCCCGCCGCCAGCCATGGCGGCGCGGGTCTGGATATATGGTCTTTTTGGCCTCCAGCGCCCGCCACATAAGCGGTAGCAGCTATGAAAATAGTAGTGCTTGGCGCCGGCGCCTGGGGCACGGCCGTGGCCATTGCCGCGGCCGCGCATCCGGGCCGCCACATGGTGCAGCTGTGGGCGCGCGATGCGCAGCAGGCGCAGGCCATGCAGGCCGCGCGCGCCAATGCCCGCTATCTGCGCGGGCTGACCTTTCCCCCCTCTCTACACATCGCTTGGGGCGATGCTTTCGCGCTGGCTCGCCAGGCCGAGCTGGTCATCCTGGGCACGCCCATGTCTGCGCTGCGCGGCATGTTGCAGGCCCTGCATGGCTGCAGCGCCCCCGTGGCCTGGCTGTGCAAGGGCTTCGAGGCGGGTACCGGACTGATGGCGCATGAAGTCTGCGCCCAGGTGGCGCCGCAGCTGGCCAGTGGCGCCTTCAGCGGCCCCAGCTTTGCGCAAGAGGTGGCGCTGGCCCAGCCCACGGCACTGGTCGCCGCCAGCCGCGACGCGCATGTGCGCGAAGCGCTGGTGGCCGGCTTTCACGGGCCGGCGTTGCGCGTATACGCCAGCGACGACATCGTGGGCGTGGAAGTGGGAGGAGCAGTAAAGAACGTGCTGGCCATTGCCACCGGCCTGTGCGACGGCCTGCGGCTGGGCCTGAATGCCCGCGCTGCGCTCGTCACGCGCGGATTGGCCGAGATGACCCGGCTGGGCCTGGCGCTGGATGCGCGGGCCGATACCTTCATGGGGCTGTCAGGACTGGGCGACTTGGTGCTGACGGCAACCGGCGATTTGTCGCGCAACCGCCGCGTGGGCCTGCTGCTGGCTGAAGGCCAGACGCTAGCGCAGGCAGTCGATTCACTGGGCCATGTGGCCGAGGGCGTGTACAGCGCTCGCACCGTGGTGCAGCGTGCACGTGCCCTGGGGGTGGAGATGCCTATCGCTGAATGCGTGGTGGCCCTGCTGGACGGTAAGTTGCAGCCCGAACAGGCAGTGGCTCAGCTGATGGAGCGTGAGCCCCGGCCGGAGGCGCAGTAGCGTCATTCAGTGGCGTACTGCACTCCGGTCCAGGCAAATAGCCAAGTGGTTAAAGCACACCGAACAGCAGCAGCAGCAGTACGATGGACAGCGGGACGCCGAGCAGCCAGAGAATGATGGGCATGGAAGACTCCTTGAGTTGTGGTGAGTAAGAGGCCTCCACCTTAGGGAATGCCGGGTGCGGCACCTGTCCGCCGAAGCTCATGCGCCGCGTAGGCCGGGGTTGACGCGGCCTGCCCCTTAGGCACCGTGCAGCAGTCGGAAGAGAACACCCGCACCCTGCACTACAGCGGGTTGCCCGCTTCTTTCAGAACGTATTGCAGCTGGCATGAGAAGTCGATGGAGGTCTTTGTTCACGGCCTGAGCATCAGCACGACCACCTGGTCAGCACGCAGCGCCTACACCACCGCGGTGAAAAGCCGGCGCGTTGGCCGCCGCCTGTATGGGATGGGCCGCGACCTTGACGCTTCCAACTTCTTCGCCACATACGCCAGTCAGGTGTGCGCTATCGCAGCTGGACAGCGGCTCGCTGCGCCCCGGCATAAGGCGCAGCTGCGGCATTCAGCTGCTGGACCGAGGCATGCCTTGGCCACTGCGCGGCAACGTCCCGCTGATCGCCCTCCATGGCAGGTCCACGGCGCGCAACTTCTGCGGTATGGAGTCGAGAGAGGGGCGCCTGCGCCTGAAGCGCATGCACCGGGCCTGCGCGAGGTGCAGAGGCGAGCGGCGCCAGCGCGCAACGGCGCAGAAAGTGCAGCCCGGCAGCTGCGGTACATGCCATGCCCTTAGTCGCTACATAAGGAATAGCTGCCTGCGGTTGATCGACGGGCGCTGGAGACCCTTTTCTCTATATTGATCTCAAGCGAAGCACTCGCGGCGAAACAGCTGCGTGGCGCGCAGGCCCACGGGTGTCCAGTGCTCGCCCGGCGCCATGGCGGCCACCAGCGCAGCGCGGCGCTCGCTGCCTGCCAGCTGGCGCAGGCGTTCCTCGAACGCGGGCACGTCGGGGTCCACGGGCAGCGCCTCGGCTGCACTGGCTGCGCCGGGGCCGGCCTTGCCAGCGCGGGCCAGGGCACGAAAGCTCGGGCGGCGGCGCGACTGGTTGGCCGCGCCGCGCTCGTCCCAGGCCTGGCCGTCGCTGGCATCCTCGCCGCGCAGCCAGTCGTGGATGACCTGCAGTTCATAGGGGCTGAACACGCCGAACATCTCGGCGCGTTCGCCTTGCAGCAGCCGCCAGAAGCGGCTTTGGTGGGCCGGTGCGTCCGGCACCACCCATTTCGTGTCGATCAGTGCCTGCAGGAAGGCCGGCATCTGCTCGGGCGTGGCAAGCCAGTCGTTGATGCTCTTGCCGGCCACGCGGCAGTAGTTGGAATGCGCGCCGTGCCCGGCAGGGGCCTTGGCCTGGAAGATGCGCAGCACCTCGGCGCCGATGTCAAAGCCCTGGATGACCTGCATCGTGCCCACGCCCGCGTCCGCCAGCCGGGCACCGGCGCGCACGCGCTGCCAGAACACATCCGGATCGCCATGGCGCGGCAGCAGGGCCAGCACCGCGTCGCATGCCTGGCGGGCGTGGCCGCTGTGGCCGTTGTCCACGGTCACGTGCAGGGTGAAGTAATACGGGTCGATGCCCAGTTCGTTCAGTTCGTAGCTGGTGATGAGCAGGTGCAGCGGCAGCTGCTCGTAGGCGAGGTTGAAGCCGATGACCTCGGGCAGAAAGTCTTGCGCGTTCCAGGCCAGGCACAGCTGGATCAGGCCCTGCTCGTAGAGCGCATCGGGCAGGCTGCCATCGTCCTCGGCGCTGATGCCGTGGGCAGCCAGCAGGCGGCGGTACAGCAGCACGTGGTTCTTGTCGGCGGCGCCGTCGCCTAGCTCCTCCAGGTAGGTATGGACGAGAGGCGCCAGGCGCACGTTGGCCGCGTGCTCGGCCAGGCCATACAGCCAGGAGCCATCGACCAGCTTGGTGGGCGCCACGGCGTGCAAAAAGTGCAGGGCGTGGGCTCGGTTGGTGAAGTACTGGCGGGCGCCGCCAGCCTGGCGCTCGGCCAGATAGGCGGCGTAGCGTTCGGCCACGCGCGCGGCGCTGGCGTCGCGCCAGGCGTGCAGCTCCTGGGGTGATGCCGGCAGGTCGTTGGCCTGGCCAGCGGTTTCCAGCAGCTTGCGGCGCAGGAAGTGGGCGGCGCGTGTGCGGGTATCGGCGTCCGGGGGGGCGCCGTGCAGCGTGTGGTAGAGGGCGCGCTGGGCGCTGCGTCGTCGTGGTTGCGCCGCGGCAGCGCAGGGGCGAAGGAGGGCGGTGGACGGGGGCATGAAAGGGGCAGGCGCAGGCGCCCTGGCGTGTGTTGGCGATGGAGCCATGCTCCCTGCACCCTTGCCGCCCGCCTAGGGCAGCGCGCCGCGCCTGCGGGTCGGCGCGCTCCTACCCCTGTCGGCATCGTCGCGCACGCACATGCGCGCGCTGCGCACCGGCAGTGCCCGCCGCCCCGCCGCGCTCAGAACTCCAGGTTGTCGATCAGCCGCGTGTTGCCCAGGCGCGCCGCACCCAGAGCCACCAGCTGGCCCGCCTGCGGGTTGCGCGGGGCCTGCAGGTCGCTGCGCTGGCGCACCGTCAGGTAGTCGGGTTGCCAGCCCTGCGCGCGCAGGGCGGCCAGGGCGTGCTGCTCCAGCGCCGGCAGGTCGGCGCCGGGTGCCAGCGCGCCCTGCGCCAGGCTGCGCAGCGCGGCAAACAGCTGCACGGCCTGGGCGCGTTCGGCCTCGCTCAGGTAGCCGTTGCGCGAGCTCAGCGCCAGCCCGTCGGCGGCGCGGCAGGTCTGGCCGCAGGCGATCTGCACCGGCAGGGCGAACTGCCGGGCCATGGCGCGCACGACCATGAGCTGCTGGTAGTCCTTGGCGCCGAACACGGCCACGCCCGGGCTGCCGGCGAACACGCACGACAGCAGCTTGAGCACGACAGTGCACACCCCCGTGAAAAAGCCCGGGCGAAAGTGCCCCTCCAGCATGTCGGCCAGCCGCGGGTCGGGCTGCACCGTGAAGGTCTGCGGTTCGGGGTACAGGTCGGCCTCGCGCGGGGCGAACAGGACGTCGCAGCCTTCGCCGCGCAGCAGGTCCGCGTCCCGCTGCAGTGTGCGCGGGTAGCTGTCGAAGTCTTCGTGCGGCAGGAACTGCAGGCGGTTGACGAAGATGCTGGCCACCGTCACGTCGCCCAGCGCCCGTGCCTGGCGCACCAGGCCCAGGTGGCCTTCGTGCAGGTTGCCCATGGTGGGCACGAAGGCCGGGCGGCCGCGCCCGGATAGCAAGGCGCGCAGGTCGGCGATGGTGTGGACGGTCTGCATGACGTGCTCCGAAAAGAAGAAGGTGGAAAAAAGTCAGGCCGACCAGGCGTGCTGCCGGTCGTCGGGGAAATGGCCGTCCTTGACGGCGCGCACGTAGGCCGCGATGGCGCCGCGCACGCTGCCGTCGCCCTCGCCCATGAAGCTGCGCACGAAGCGCGGCATGCGGCCCAGGTTCATGCCCAGCATGTCGTGCAGCACCAGCACCTGGCCGGCGGTGCCGCTGCCGGCGCCGATGCCGATGGTGTGGCAGTGCGCCAGCTCGGCCGTCAGCGCGGCGGCCAGGGGCGCGGGCACCATCTCCAGCACCAGCATGGCCGCGCCGGCGTCCTGCAGCTGCAGCGCGTGGCGGCGCAGCTCCGCGGCGGCCGTGTCGCCCTTGCCCTGCACCCGGTAGCCACCCAGGGCGTGCACGGTCTGCGGCGTCAGGCCCAGGTGGGCGCACACCGGTACGCCGCGCTCGACCAGGAAACGCACGGTGTCGGCCGTCCAGCCGCCGCCTTCCAGCTTGACCATGTGCGCGCCCGCCTGCATGAGCTGGCAGGCACTGCGCAAGGCCTGCTCGCGCCCCTCGCCATAGCTGCCGTAGGGCAGGTCGGCGACCAGCCAGGCCGTGCCCTGCACGTGGTGCAGGCCGCGCGCCACGCTGGCCGTGTGGTAGGCCATGGTCTCCAGCGTCACGCCCACGGTGCTGGGCAGGCCCTGGCAGACCATGCCCAGGGAGTCGCCTACCAGGATGCATTCGACGCCCGCGGCGTCGGCCACCGCGGCGAAGGTGGCGTCATATGCCGTGAGCATGGTGATCTTCTCGCCAGCGGCGCGCATCTGGGCCAGGCGCGGCAGGCTGATGGGGCGGCGCTCGGGCAGGGGCGAGGCCGGGGGCAGGGTGCCGTAGGGCGTGGCGGTGTGCGGTTCGGTCACGTCGTGTCTCCCGAAATAGGGGGCGAGCAGAAAAATGCCCGCGAGTCTAGAGCGTGTTATGCCCTTTTACGTGCCCGCGTTGGGTCTCTGGGCCAGCGATCGCAAGGCGCGTCGCGCGGTCAAGGCTGGCTGCCTTGGCAAGCGACGCAACGCCGCGAGCGCTGGCCCAGAGACCCAACCCTTCGGGAAAGCCGGGGAAAGGCCCGGCCACTGCGTTGCACAGCGCTTGCGGTATTCATACCGCGGCGCGCTCTTACAGCCCAAGTCGCCGGGCCTTTCCCCGGCTTTCGCGGGCACGTAAAAGGGCATAACACGCTCCGGACGCAGTGCAGCATCGGCTGTCGCCAACGCGGTGCGGCTATGCTTCGCGCCCCATGAAGACACCCTCCGACAGCCTTTTCTCCCCCGCCGCCGTGCAGGCGCTGGCGCTGGCCGACGTGCAGCGCGCCCTGGCCGAGGACGTGGGCGCCGGCGACCTGACGGCCGGCCTGATTGACCCCGCGCGGCGCGTGCGCGCCCGCATCCTGGCGCGCGAAAGTGCGATCGTCTGCGGCGCGCCTTGGGTGGAAGCCGCCTTGGGCGCTCTCGACCCCGGCGTGCAGCTCGCCTGGCACGTGGCCGAGGGCGAGCGCTGCGCGGCCGAGCAGGTGGTGCTGGAGATCGAGGGCAACGCCCGCGCGCTGCTGTCGGCCGAGCGCACGGCGCTGAACTTTTTGCAACTGCTCTCTGGCGTGGCCACCAAGACACGCACCTACGTCGATGCGGTCGCCGGCACGCGCGCGCGCATCGTGGACACGCGCAAGACCCTGCCGGGGCTGCGCCTGGCGCAAAAATATGCCGTGCGCACGGGCGGCGGGGTCAACCATCGCATCGGCCTGCACGACGCCGTGCTGATCAAGGAAAACCACATCGCCGCCGCCGGCGGCGTGCGCGCCGTGCTGCAGGCGGCGCACAGCGTGGCGGCGCAGGCCAGCTTCATCGAGATCGAGGTCGAGACCCTCGCGCAGCTGGCCGAGGCGCTGGACGCGGGTGCGCAGATGGTGCTGCTGGACAACATGCCGCTGACCATGCTGCACGAAGCCGTGCGGCTGAACGCCGGGCGCGCGGTGCTGGAGATTTCCGGCGGCGTGCAGCTCGCCGGCCTGCGCGCGCTGGCCGAGACCGGCGTGGACCGCATCTCCATCGGCGCGCTGACCAAGGACGTGCGCGCCACCGATTACTCCATGCGCCTGCAGGAGCTGGCATGAGTCCCACCTCCATCATTGCCGTCGAATACGAGCAGCCCCAGGGCGCGGCCGTCTGCACCACGCGCCACGCCTGGGCGCGCGTGCCGCCCGAACCTGGGCCTGCGGAGCGCGAGCGGCTGAAAGCGCGCATCCGCCAGCTGCTGCGCGAGAAGAACGCCGTGCTGGTGTCGCACTACTACGTGCACCCGGACCTGCAGGATTTGGCGGAGGAGACGGGTGGCATCGTCAGCGATTCGCTGGAGATGGCGCGCTTCGGGCGCGACCATGCAGCGCAAACGCTGGTCGTGAGCGGCGTGCGCTTCATGGGCGAGACGGCGAAGATCCTGTCGCCCCACAAAACCGTGCTGATGCCCGACCTGGACGCCACCTGCTCGCTGGACCTGGGGTGCCCGGCAGATGAATTCAGCGCCTTCTGCGACGCGCACCCGGACCGTACCGTGGTCGTCTACGCCAACACCAGCGCGGCCGTGAAGGCGCGCGCCGACTGGCTGGTCACCTCCAGCTGCGCGCTGGAGATCGTGGGCGCCCTGCACGCCGCCGGCCACAGGATCCTGTGGGCGCCGGACCGCCACCTGGGCGCCTACATCCAACAGCAGACCGGGGCGGACATGCTGCTGTGGAACGGCGCGTGCATCGTGCACGACGAGTTCAAGGCGCAGGAGCTGGCCGCTCTGAAGGCCGAGCACGCCGGCGCCCGCGTGCTGGTACACCCCGAAAGCCCCGCCGACGTGATCGCCCTGGCCGACGCCGTGGGCTCGACCAGCGCCATCCTGCGCGCTGCGCGCGAGCTGCCGGGCGACACCTTCATCGTCGCCACCGACAGCGGCATGCTGCACCAGCTGCGCACGCACAACCCGGGCAAGACCTTCATCGAAGCGCCCACCGCCGGCGACAGCGCCACCTACAAGAGCTGCGCGCACTGCCCCTGGATGGCCATGAACGGCCTGGCCGGCGTGGTGCAGGCGCTGGAGACGGGCGCGGGCGCCGTCGAGGTGGATGCGGCGCTGATCCCGCGCGCGCGCCAGCCCATCGACCGCATGCTGGCCTTCACCGCCGCGCTCAAGAGCGGCGCGGCGCCCGGCGCGCTGGTGCCGCACCTGGGTGCCGCCTAGGCACTACTGTTTTGATAGCTGCTAGCGCTTGATAGGCAAGGGCTGGAGGCCATTTTGATGCATGAAGCCACGGCGCTGATCGACTTCTCCGACCCGCGCGACGACGCCGCCCCGCGCCTGCGCCATGCCTTTGGCGCGCCGCTGCGGGTGCTGCAGGCGCGGCGGCTGGACGAAGTGCCGGCCGTCCTGCACGCCGTGGAGCAGGCCGCGCGCGCCGGCCTGTGGTGCGTGGGCGGCCTGCGCTATGAGGCGGCGCCCGCCTTCGACGCGGCGCTGGCCGTGCACGGGCAGCCCGACGGGGGCGCTGCGCCCCTGGCCTGGTTCGCCATTCACGCGGCGCCGCTGCCCTGGCCGCAGGCCGCGGCGGGCGCGCCGCAGGACGCCCGCATCAACTGGGACGCCCCCCTGCCGCGCGCGGACTTCGACGCCGCGCTGGCGCGCATCCAGCAGGGTATTGCCGAGGGGCGCTTCTACCAGGTCAACTACACGGCGCCCCTGGCAGGGCGGCTGAGCGGCGCGCCGCAGGCCCTGTTCGCCGCCCTGCAGCGCGCCCAGCCCGGGGGCTACGCCACCTGCATCGACATGGGCGTGGTGCAGGCCCTGTCGGTCTCGCCCGAGCTGTTCTTTGACTGGCGCGCGGATGCCCAGGGCTGCGGGGCCATCCTCACCCGGCCCATGAAGGGCACGGCCGCGCGCGGCGCCAGTGCCGCCGACGACGCGGCGCAGCAGCGGCAGCTGCGTGACTCCCCGAAGGAGCGGGCCGAGAACGTGATGATCGTGGACCTGCTGCGCAACGACCTCTCGCGCATCGCGCAGCCGGGCAGCGTGCAGGTGCCGCGCCTGCTGCACACCCAGGCCCTGCCCACCGTGTGGCAGATGACGTCGGATGTGCGGGCCACCACGCGCACCGGCACCGGGCTGGCCGACGTGTTCGCCGCGCTGTTTCCTTGCGGCTCGGTCACCGGCGCGCCCAAGGTCGAGGCCATGCGGGCGATCCGCGCGCTGGAGGCCGGCCCGCGCGGCCTGTACTGCGGCGCGCTGGGCGTGGTGCGGCCCGACCCCGAAGGCGGCGCGGGCGCAATTGCCGCCACTTTCAACGTGCCCATCCGCACGCTGGAGCGACAGGGCAGCGAGCTGCGCTGCGGCATCGGCAGCGGCATCGTCTGGGGCGCGCAGGCACAGGCCGAATGGCGCGAATGGGCCGCCAAGCGCGCCTTTCTCGAGCGCGCCAGCGAGCCGTTCGAGTTGCTGCAGACGCTGGCGCTGGAGGAGGGGCGCCTGCGCCACCAGGCGCTGCATCTGGCGCGCCTGCAGCGTGCAGCGGCGCACTTCGGCTACCCCTTCGATGCGCAGGCGGTGGCCGGTTGCCTGGACAGGCTCATCTGCCAGCACGCCAGCGGGGCCTGGCGCGTGCGCCTGCTGCTGGACGCGCACGGCCGCCCGCGGGCCGAGGCCGTCGCCCTGGCGGCCACGGCCTCGCCCGTGCTGCTGGCCTTGGCCGAGCGGCCGTTTGCCGCTGCGCACAGCGAATTCACGCGGCACAAGACCACGCGGCGCGGGCACTACGCGGCGTTTGCCCCGCAGCCGGGCAGCGGCGTGTTCGACACGCTGCTCTACAACGAGGCCGGCGAAATCACCGAGACGACGTTCGGCAACATCGCCGCGCGGCTGGACGGCCGCTGGGTCACGCCGCCCGTCGCCTGCGGCCTGCTGCCCGGCGTGGGCCGCGAGGTGCTGCTGCGCGAAGGGCGCCTGCACGAGGCGGTACTGACGCTGCAGGACCTGCCGCGGGTGCAGGGCTGGGCCTTCGTCAACAGCCTGCGCGGCTGGCTGGCGGCCGAGGTGCAAGCGCCTGGGGTGCACCCGCAAGCGCGTCCACTACTGATTTGATAGCTGCTGGCGCTTGTTGGACGGGCGCTGCAGCCCGAAAAGACCACATGCCATGCCTTTGCCAGCAGCCCGCCCCGGGGCGGGCCAGGGCGCGGGCGCCGGCGCTCAGGCAGGGTCTGGCAGGGCGCTTTCGCCGGTGGGCGGGCACGGGGGATGCAGGCGCGCATGCACCTCGGCCAGCGCCGCCAGCAGCTGCTGCACGTCGGCTTCGGTGTGCGCGGCCGACAGCGCGATGCGCAGCCGCGCCGTGCCCTCGGGCACGGTGGGCGGGCGGATGGCTGGCACCCACAGGCCGCGCTCGCGCAGGGCCTCCATGACGGCCAGCGCCTCGTCGTTGGCGCCGATCACCAGCGGCTGCACGGCGGTGCCCGACGGCCCCAGCTGCCAGGGCGAGCCGGCCAGCAGCGGTGCCAGCCCCGCGCGCAGCTGCGCGATGCGCGCCGCCAGCTGCGCGCGGCGCCCGTCGCCCGCGGCGATCAGGCCCAGGCTGGCGCGCAGCGCCTGCGCCAGCAGGGCGGGCGCGGCGGTGGCGAAGATGTAGCTGCGCGTCTTTTGCACCAGCCACTCCACCAGCGGCTCGGGCCCGGCGACGAAGGCGCCGGCCACGCCCGCGGCCTTGCCCAGCGTGGCCATGTACAGCACGCGCGGCGAGGCGGCGGCGCCAGCCAGGCCCGCCTCGGCCAGGCTGCCGCGGCCCTGCGGCCCCAGCACGCCGAAGCCGTGCGCGTCGTCCAGCAGCAGCAGCGCGTCGTGCTGCTGGCACAGCGCCAGCAGCGCGCGGATGTCGGCCACGTCGCCGTCCATGCTGAACACGGCATCGGTCATGACCAGCTTGCGCCGCGCGTCGCTGGCCGCCAGCAGCGCTGCCAGCGCCGCCAGGTCCGCATGGGGGTAGCGGTGGACGGTGGCGCGCGACAGACGTGCGCCGTCGATCAGGCAGGCGTGGTTGAGCGCATCGGAAAACAGCGCGTCGCCCGCGCCCACCAGGGCCGGCACGATGCCGACGTTGGCGCCGTAGCCGGCGTAGAAGTACAGCGCGCGCGGCAGCTGCACGAACTGCGCCAGCTCCTGCTCCAGCAGCGCGTTGGCCTGGCTGTGGCCGCTGACCAGCGGCGAGCCACCCGAGCCCACGCCATAGGCGCGCGCGCCTGCGCAGGCAGCCTCGGCCAGCGCCGGGTGGCCGGCCAGGCCCAGGTAGTCGTTGCTGCAAAAGGCCAGCATGGGCCGGCCATCGACCAGCAGGTGCGCGCCCGCCGCGGGCAGCACGGCGCGGCGGCGCCGGCGCAGGTGCGCTGCGTCCAGCGCGGCGATGCGCGCGGGGAACTCGTCGATCCAGGAGGGCGCGGTGGTCACGGGGGCGGTCATGCAAGGCACCAGGCGGCGGGAAGGGCGAAATGCCCGGCCAGAGCGCGGGCGTCGGGCGTGCCGCCCTGCCAGGGCAGCTCGGCCAGCAGCGGCGCCGGCGCCAGGCGCTGGCGCAGCCAGGCCAGGTTCTCGCGCGGCGCCAGCATCTGCGGGTCGATGTGGTTGGCAACCCAGCCGGCCAGCGTGAGGCCGTGCGCCTGGATGGCCTGCGCCGTGAGCAGCGCGTGGTTCAGGCAGCCCAGGCGCAGGCCCACGACCAGCACCACCGGGAGGTTCAGCGCCTGCGCCAGGTCGGCGCCGGTCAGCCGGTCCGACAGCGGCACATGAAAGCCGCCCGCGCCCTCGACGACCACCGCGTCGGCCAGCGCGGCCAGCGCCCGGTGGCTGGCCGTGATGGCCGCCAGCGAGATCTGCACGCCCGCGCGCGCCGCGGCGATGTGCGGCGACAGCGGCTCGGGCAGCAGCACCGGGTTGTCCAGCGCGGCGGGCACGGCCAGGGTGGAGGCGGCGCGCAGCGCCAACGCGTCCTCGTTGGCCAGCACGCCGCCGTGCAGCGCCGCGCCGGAGGCCACCGGCTTCATGCCGACCACGCGGGCGTGGTGGCGCGCCAGCGCGTGCAGCAGGGCGGCGCTGGCCAGGCTCTTGCCAACGCCAGTGTCGGTGCCGGTGACAAACACGGACAGCGTCATGGCAGCCGCTCCTCGGCAGGGGCGGCGGTGCCGGCTTCTTCGGCCAGCGTGGCCTCCAGTGCCGCCAGCGCGCCATCCGCCAGGTGCTGCACCGCCTGCACGTCCAGCACATAGGGCGGCATGGCGTAGATGGTGTTGCCGATGGGCCGCAGCAGCAGGCCGCGCGCCATGGCATGGCGGTGGTAGCGGCGGGAGAAGTCGGGCAGCGCCGTGTCCACGTCCCAGGCCCAGATCATTCCCTGGCGGCGCGCGTGGCGCACGCGTGCATGGCCTGTCAGGGCGGCACAGGCCGTGTCGATGGCCTGCGCCAGATGGGCATTGCGCTGCAGCAGGCCGGGCTGCTCCAGCAGGTCCAGCGTGGCCAGCGCCGCGCTGCAGGCCAGCGGGTTGCCGGTGTAGGAGTGCGAGTGCAGAAAGCCGCGCGCCACGTCGTCGTCGTAGAACGCGCCATAGACCTCGTCCGTGGTCAGCACCGCCGACAGCGCCAGCGTGCCGCCCGTGAGCCCCTTGGACAGGCACAGGAAGTCCGGCCGGATGCCGGCCTGCTGGTGCGCAAACAGGCTGCCCGTGCGGCCAAAGCCCACGGCGATCTCGTCGGCCACCAGGTGCACCTGGTAGCGGTCGCACAGCGCGCGCGCCTGGCGCAGGTATTCAGCGTCGTGCATCGCCATGCCGGCGGCGCACTGCACCAGCGGCTCCAAGATCAGCGCAGCGGTGCTGGCGTGGTGCTCGGCCAGCCAGGCGTCCAGGGCCTGGGCGGCGCGCAGCGCGGCGCCGCGCGCGTCCTCGCCGGGCCGGGCGGCGCGTGCATCGGGGCTAGCCACGGTGGCCGACAGGCGCACCAGCGGCGCGTAGGCGCTGCGAAACAGCGCGATGTCGGTCACGCCCAGGGCGCCCACGGTCTCGCCGTGGTAGCCGCCGGCCAGGCCGACGAAGCGGTTCTTGCCGGGCAGGCCGCGGTTGCGCCAGTAGTGCGCGCTCATCTTCAGCGCGATCTCGGTGGCGCTGGCGCCGTCGCTGCCGTAGAAGGCATGGCCCAGCCCGGTGAGCCGCGCCAGGCGCTCGGACAGCTGCACCACGGGCTCGTGCGTGAAGCCGGCCAGCATCACGTGGTCCAGCCGCTCCAGCTGCGCGGCCACGCCGGCGCGGATGTGCGGGTGGCCGTGGCCGAACAGGTTGACCCACCAGGAGCTGATGCCGTCCAGGTAGCGCCGCCCGTCCTCGCCGTGCAGCCAGGGGCCTTCGGCGCGCACGATGGCCACGGGCGGGTCGGCCTCGTGGCGCTTCATCTGCGTGCAGGGGTGCCAGACGCTGGCCAGACTGCGCGCGGCCAGGCTGCTGCTGCTGTGGGGCGCCACGGCTTCAGGCCTGCTGCGTGGGGACATGGTGGCGCAGCTCGGCCTGGCGGTTGCGCTCGTCCACGAACACCAGCTGTGGCTGGAAGCCGGACACGTCCTTTTCGTGCACCTGGGCGAAGGCCGCAATGATGAGCAAATCGCCCACGCAGGCGCGCCGCGCGGCCGAGCCGTTCACCGAGACCATGCCGCTGCCGCGCTGGCCGCGGATGGCGTAGGTGACGAAGCGCTCGCCGTTGTCCACGTTCCAGATGTGCACCTGCTCGTTTTCGGCGATGCCGGCGGCCTCCAGCAGGTCTTCGTCGATGGCGCACGAGCCTTCGTAGTGCAGCTCGCAGTGGGTGGTGCGCACGCGGTGCAGCTTGGATTTCAGCAGGGTGCGGAACATGGCGGGTTACTCCTTGGATGGGAAATGGGGGGTCAGCGCGCCGGCGGCACCAGGATGGTGGGCGCGGCCGGGGCGGCCAGCTCGGGCCAGTCGCGGCTGTAGTGCAGACCGCGGCTTTCGCGGCGCGCCTGGGCGCTTTGGACGATCAGGTCGGCCACCTGCACCAGGTTGCGCAGCTCCAGCAGGTCGCGTGAGACGTGGAAGTGGGCGTAGAACTCGGCGATTTCGCCTTGCAGCAGAGCGATGCGGTGCGCCGCGCGCTCCAGGCGCTTGTCGGTGCGCACGATGCCCACGTAGTCCCACATGAAGCGGCGCAGCTCCTCCCAGTTGTGCGAGATGACGACGCACTCGTCGGCATCCTGCACCTGGCTGTCGTCCCAGGCGGGCAATGCGGGCAGCTCGGCTGCGGCGCTGCTGGCGATGTGCGCGGCCGCGGCGCGTGCCAGCACCATGCATTCCAGCAGCGAATTGCTGGCCAGCCGGTTGGCGCCGTGCAGGCCCGTCCAGGCGCTCTCGCCGATGGCGTACAGGCCGGGGATGTCGGTGCGCCCGGACAGGTCGGTGAGCACGCCGCCGCAGGTGTAGTGCGCCGCCGGCACCACGGGAATCGGCTGGCGCGTGATGTCGATACCCAGCTCGGCGCAGCGCGCGGCGATGTTGGGGAAGTGCTCCAGGATGAAATCCCGGCCCTGGTGCGAGATGTCCAGGTACACGCAGTCCAGGCCGCGCTTTTTCATCTCGAAGTCGATGGCGCGCGCCACCACGTCGCGCGGGGCGAGTTCGGCGCGTGCGTCGTGCTGTGGCATGAAGCGCGTGCCGTCCGGTAAAAGCAGCCGCCCACCCTCGCCGCGCACCGCCTCGGTGATCAAAAACGACTTGGCCTGCGGGTGGTACAGGCAGGTGGGGTGAAACTGGATGAACTCCAGGTTCGCCACGCGGCAGCCCGCGCGCCAGGCAGCGGCGATGCCGTCGCCCGTGGCGGTGTCCGGGTTGGTGGTGTAGAGGTACACCTTGCCCGCGCCGCCGGTGGCCAGGATGGTGCGCGGCGCGCGGAAGGTATGCACCTCGTCGGTGGCTTCATCCAGCGCATACAGGCCCAGGCAGCGCTGGCCGCCGCTCGAGCCCAGCTTGCGCGCGGTGATCACGTCCACCAGCGTGTGCTGCTCGAAGACCGTGATGCCGGGCGCGGCGCGCACCGCCTCGATGAGCGTGCGCTGCACGGCCGTGCCGGTGGCGTCCTGCGCGTGCACGATGCGGCGCGCGCCGTGGCCGCCCTCGCGTGTCAGGTGCAGCTGGCCGTCCTCGTGCGAGAACGGCACGCCCAGCTGCTGCAGCCAGGCGATCGCCGCCGGTGCGCCTTCCACTACGGCGCGCGTGGCGGCCAGGTCGCACAGGCCAGCGCCCGCCACCAGGGTGTCGCTCACGTGCGCATCGAAGCTGTCGCCTTCGGCCAGCACGGCGGCGATGCCGCCCTGCGCCCAGCCGCTGGCGCCGTCCTGCAGCGCACGCTTGGTCAGCACGGCCACGCGGTGCGTGGGGGCGAGTGCCAGCGCAGCCGTCAGGCCGGCCAGGCCGCTGCCGACGATGAGGACGTCGAAGTCGTGCTGTGCATAGGGGGTTGATTGGCCGGCTCGCTCAGTGCGAAGGCTGGAGGGTTGTTGGCTCATAAAGTGCAGGCACGGCAGGCAGCAGCGGAAAACAGCGATGGATGAGGTCTGCAATGCCACGGCAGCGGGGCTAGCTCATCCTGCGTGCGTGGAATGCTCAGGCTATCGGCCTGGGAATGAGGGAGAAAAGAGCGGCATCTCGAGTTTGGGGCCGGCCATTCACTCAGGGATGTAAAGCACCCACGCCACCGCAAGGCGGCGGATATTACAGGCAGCCCATGGCCGTCAGCTACTGATTGTCGAGAGGAGCAGGGAGTGCAGCAATACCTGGTTACACTTGCTAAGCTCCTGATGAGGGGGCGATTAACAATCAACGGGGAGGCTTAATGCAGGTCAAAAGTTTTTTGCTGAACGTGGCAGCGGTAACCACTTTGGTGGCATGCGGAGGCGGAGATAAAGGAGGGGAGACTCAGACCCCTGAAACACCCCCTCCAGGGGCGGTGGTGCCGGGTGAGCCCGGCCAGACCCCTCCTCAGCCGCAGCCCCCAGAGCCTGAGACTCCTTCGCAGCCGGAGGTGCCGCAAAACCCGGATAGCCCTTCCGTGCCGGAGCAACCAAGCCAGCCGACCCCGCCTGCCGAGCCACAACAGCCGCAAGAGCCTGCGCCACCGGTGCCGTCCACGCCTCTGGAGATCACTTCCTCTTCTTATCCCAATGGTGGCGAAATCCCCCTGCGCAATGCCTATACGCAACAGGGAGGCAGCAACCTGTCGCCTGAGCTGAGCATCACGGCATTGCCGGCCGAAACTAAATCCATTGCCATCGTGATGGACGACGAAGTGGCTCCGTGCGGCGTGGCAGACAAGGCCTGCGTTCATTGGAACGTCTTCAATCTGCCCTCCCACAAGGTCCAGATTGCAGAGGGTGAAAACCTGGCGTCCATTGCCGGCGTGCTTTTTGGGACCGCCTTTGATGGCCGCGCCGGCTACCAAGGGCCAAACCCGCCAAATCGGCACACCTACAAATTGACGGTGTATGCACTTGACAAGGCAATTGCGGCACCACTGACGCAAAGCAGCTATACGCGCAGCGAGTTCCTTGGGAAATTCGGCTCATCCGTCATCAAGAGCGAGACATGGGTTGGGCATTTCTCGCCGCGCCCCTGAAAGGCTGATTGCATAGATAACCGAAACAGGCCGCCGATGCGGCCTGTTTGTTTGGCAGTGCGCCATCGGAATTGGCGGAAAGGAGAAGGAGTCGAACCTTCCGACCACGCGTGGCGCAGTCCACCGGGTTTGAAGCCCGGGCGCCCCACCAGGGACGCTTCCCTTCCTTCAAGAGAGACTTGTGCGCCGCGTGGCCGGGCGCAGGCGTGGATGGTACAGGCTCCTAGCCCGCCTCCTGGGGCATGTCCCGGCGCATCTCTTGGCCCATCTCCTGGCCGAACAGGGCCGTGTCCGGGCGCAGCAGGTGGGCATCCTTCACGCGGCGGGTGAGGCCGACGCGGTTGAAGAACTCCAGCACCTGGATGGCGCGCTTGCGGCCCAGGCCGGTGGCGTCGCGGAAGGCGGCGGCGTTCAGGCCGCCGTCGGCCTGCTGGCAGCCGCGCGCCAGGGCGGCCAGGCGCTCCAGCGTGGGCAGCGGGTAGTACAGGTCCTTGACCACCTGGAAGGCCTGCCCGCGCCGCGCCAGGCTGGCCAGGGTCTGGCGCACCAGGGCTTCGGGGGCGGCCAGGTCGGCGGCCAGGGTGCGCACCCAGGGCGGCTCGAAGGCGCCGTCCAGCAATCGCGGCAGCAGCTGCTCGGCCAGTGCCTGCTCGGCGGCGTTCAGCCGCGCAGCGTGTTCGGGCAGGTGCAGCCAGTGGCCGGTGCGCGCCACGGCCTGGCTGGCGACGAGATGCTGCACGGTGTAGTGCCACAGCGCATCGCCCGCGCGCGGGGCGGCCAGGCGGCGCAGGCGGCGCGCGTCGGGGCCGATCTCGTCAGGGTTGCTGGCGTGGAAGGCCTGCAGCCGCTCCAGCACCAGCGTGCACAGGCCCTGCAGGGCGGCGGGCGACAAGGCCAGGGCGCCGCCGTCGATGAGCAGCGCGCCTGGCGGCAGGGGCAGGGCGGCGGTGTCGGCCAGGCCCTCGGCGCGGGCAGTCTGCGCCAGCGGCAGGCCCAGGGGCGCGTGCTGCAGCAGCGCGGCGATGCGCTCAGGCCGCCCGGGCAGGGCCAGCGCGGCCAGCTGCGCCAGGCGCTCGGGCGTGCGGCGCCAGCGCTGGGGCGCGAAAGGGTCGAGCACGCGCACGCCCGCCAGGGTGCGGGTGGCCGAGGCGTCGCGCAGCACGCCGCGGTCGCCATGCCAGGCGGCCACACTGGCGTGCAGCACCAGCTGGGCCAGGGCGGTGCCTCCGGGCAGCAACTGGTCCTGCTGCAGCAGCACGATGGAGCCGACCACGTCGCTGGTGCCCAGGTGCACGTGCACGGGCGTGCCCGAGCGCAGGGCGTGTTCCTCGTGCGGCCACAGCTGGCATTGCACGTCGATGCGGGTGGTGGCCAGGGCGACGCTGGGGGTGCAGGCCCAGTGGCCGCGGTGCACTTCGTCCTTGGCCACGCCGGCCAGGGCCAGGGCGCAGCGCTGGCCGGCGTGGGCCGACTCGGCCGGCTGGTTGTGCGCGTGGAGGCCGCGCACGCGCACGCTGCGGGGCGCGCCGCCGGGGCCGGGGGTGATGCTGAGCTCGTCGCCCACGCGCACCTGGCCGCTGGCGAGGGTGCCGGTGACCACGGTGCCCACGCCGGCCAGGGTGAAGGCGCGGTCGATGGGCAGGCGCAGGGCCTGGGCGCCGGCGGCGCCCTGCGGCGCGCGGGCGGCGGCCTGCAGGTGGGCGCGCAGCGCGTCCACGCCCTCGCCGGTGGTGGCGCAGACGTCGAACAGGGGGGCATGCGCCAAGGCCGTGCCGGCCAGCAGGGCGCGCACCTGGGCATGCACCTCGTCCAGGCGGGCGGCGCGCACGGCGGGCTCCAGCCGGTCGATCTTGGTGATGGCCACCGTGGCCTGCGTCACGCCCAGCAGGGCCACCACGGCCAGGTGCTCGCGCGTCTGCGGCATGACGCCGTCGTCGGCCGCCACGACGAGCAGGGCGTGGGCGACGCCGGTGGCGCCGGCCAGCATGGTGTGCAGCAGCCGCTCGTGGCCGGGCACGTCCACGAAGCCCAGCGACGGGGCGCCGTTCTCGTCCTGCAGGTAGGCGTAACCCAGTTCGATGGAGATGCCGCGGCGGCGCTCCTCGGGCAGGCGGGTGGTCTCCACGCCAGTGAGGGCGCGCACCAGCGAGGTCTTGCCGTGGTCGATGTGGCCGGCGGTGCCGATGATCATGGTGAAGTGGCGAGGACTATTATTTTGATAGCTGCTGGCGCTTGTCCAGCAAGCGCTGTAGGCCAATTTGACGACTATTTACGTCTCGCCTTCCCGCGGCGCCAGCAGGGCCAGCTGGGCGGCAAAGGCGGGCGCCTCGTGCGCCTGCAGGCAGCGCAGGTCCAGCCACAGCGCGCCGCCCTCAATGCGTCCGATGACGGGGCGGGGCAGGGCGCGCAGCGCGACTTCCAGCTGCGCCAGCAGGCGGCCGCCGCGCTTGGCGTTGACGGGCTGCACGGCCAGCGCCCAGCTGGGCAGGGTGCCTTTGGGCAGGGCGCCGCTGCCGATCTGGCTGAAGCACGGCGCGGCGCGCACGCTGTAGCCGGCGCCCACCGCGGCCTGCAGGGGCGCCAGCAGGCCCTGGGCCTGGGCCTGCATGTCGGCCTGGGGCCGCGTGAGCAGGTGCAGGGTGGTCAGCCGCTCGGGCAGGCGCTCGGGCGCCAGGTACAGGCGCAATACCGGCTCCAGCGCTGCCAGGGTGAGCTTGCCCACGCGCAGGGCGCGCTTGAGCGGGTTCTTCTTGATCTTGGCGATCAAATCCTTGCGGCCGACGATCAGGCCGGCCTGCGGGCCGCCCAGCAGCTTGTCACCGCTGAAGGTGACCAGGTCGGCGCCCGCGGCGACCACCTCGCGCACGGTGGGCTCGTGCGGCAGGCCCCACTGGGCCAGGTCCACCAGGGTGCCCGACCCCAGGTCCACCGCCAGCGGCAGGCCGCGGGCGTGGGCGATGGCAGCGACCTCGGCTTCGCCCACGCTCTTGGTGAAGCCGGTGACGGCGTAGTTGCTGCAGTGCACCTTCATCAACAGGGCGGTGCGCGGGCCGATGGCGTCTTCGTAATCGCGCGCGTGGGTGCGGTTGGTGGTGCCCACCTCGACCAGCCGGGTGCCGGCGCGGGCCATGATGTCCGGGATGCGGAAGGCGCCGCCGATTTCCACCAGCTCGCCGCGCGAGACGATGACTTCCTTGCGCGCGGCCAGGGCATTGAGCGTGAGCAGCACCGCCGCGGCGTTGTTGTTGACGACGGTGGCGGCCTCGGCGCCGGTCAGCTCGCGCAACAGGTCTTCCACCAGGTCGTCGCGGTCGCCGCGCCCGCCGGTGGCCAGGTCGTATTCCAGGTTGGCCGGTGTGGTCAGGGCCTGAACGACGGCCTGCACGGCGGCGTCGGGCAGCAGCGCGCGGCCCAGGTTGGTGTGCAGCACCGTGCCGGTCAGGTTGAACACCGCCTTCAGGCGCGGCGCCTGGCGCTGCGCCAGGCGGGCCTGGGCCTGGGCGGCCACGGCGTCGGCCATCAAGGCCTGCGGCGCCAGTTCGCCGGCCAGGGCTGCCGGGCGCAGCGCGTCGATGGCGGCGCGCACGGCGGCGGTGGTGGCGCTGGCGCCGTGCTCCTGGGCCAGGCTGCGCGCCAGCGGGGTGGACAGCACCCGGTCCACGCCCGGCAGGCGCGCGGCCGGCGGGGCGGCGCCGGCGTCCATCACGGCAGCGGGTCGGCCGAGGGGTCGGCGTCCGACAGCGGCAGCAGCGGGTTCATGCTGGCGCGGGCGTAGTCGGTCTCGCCCATCAGCAGATCCAGCATCAGCGTGGCCAGGTCGTCGGCCAGGGGCTCGCCCAGCGGGTCCTTCTCCTGGTTCACCAGCTTGCGGTAGGTGTGGCAGGCGTCGCAGGTCTCGGCCAGCACCGCCTGATCCGCCTGGGCCGCGCCGGGCTCCAGCTGCTCCAGGCCCTGGTAGCGGATGCCCTGGGTGGATTCGCAGTGGCTGCACTTGATGCGCACCATGTGCCACTCGGTGGCGCAGGTGCCGCAGTGCAGGTAGCGCAGACCCGCGGACTGCCCGCCGATGCGCAGCACGCTGGCCACGGGCGCGGTGGCGCACACGGGGCAGATGGTGGCCGGTTCGGTGTAGGGGATGTCGGCCTCGCGCAGGCGGCTGGCGCGGTCGGCAAACACGACCTGCAGCGCCGCCATGACGAGGGGCGCAGCGGCCAGGTCTTCGCTTTCACTGAGCAGGCCCACCAGCACGCGGCGCGCCAGCGTGTCGCGCTCCTCGCCGGCCATGGTGCGCAGGCGCTCCAGCACCGGCGCCAGGGCTTCGGGCAGCGCGGGCGCACCCGCACAGGCCTGCACCAGCTGGTCCAGCACGCCATGCCAGGCCGGGTCCACGTGGCTGGCCGCGGGCATCAGCGGCATGGAATGCTCCTGCGCCCGGGCGATCAGCTCGGCATCGGGCGCGGCCGTCTGCACGCTGGCCGCGGCGTGCTGCTGGGCGCGTGCCAGGTGCGACAGAAAGCGCAGGTAGTCGGCGATGGGGTTGCCTTCGGCCTTTTGCGCCAGGCGCGCGGCGCGCTCGGCAAACAGGCTGGCCGGCTGCGGCAGGCGCACCCGCGTCGGGCTGGTGCGGTCCAGGGCTTCGATGTCGCCCGGCTGCAAGATACGTTGCATGGAAAAACAACTCCAGAAATGAAACCGCCGCCGGTCGGCACGGGCCGGCGGCGGCAGGAGCAAGGGTAGCAGCTGAGGCTTGCTAAAGGCAGGAACGTCTTGTTCGTGCGCCGCGGCAGGCCAGCAGACGCTGCGGACCGGGCTTGGCCCGGCCGCTGGCGTCGCCCCCTCGAAGGGGAGGCGCCGCAGGCGCCTCGGGGGTGGTCAGCTGTTGTCTCCGGTGATCTTGCGATACCAGCCGCGGTGGTGCTGCTTGGCCCAGGCCCGCGTGACGGTGCCGTACAGCATGGCGCGGATGGTGCCGCGCGTCCAGATGGCCGCATACACGTGCAGGATGAAGAACAGCAGCATGACCACCGCGATCGCCGCGTGTACCACGGACGCCAGGCGCACCATGTTCACCGGCAGCGTCCACCAGGCGCGCCACATGGCCACGCCGCTGGCCAGCAGCAGCAGCATGCACAGCAGGAAACCCCAGAAGACCAGCTTCTGGCCGCCGTTGTACTTGCCCTGCTCGGGCATGTTGTGGTCGTCGCCGTCGATCATCTGCCCGACGTTCTTCAGCCACTGCACGTCGCGCCGCTCGAACAGGTTCAGCGACGCGAAGCGGATGACCATGCCCAGGAAGAACACGAACATCACCACCCCGATGTAGGGGTGCAGGATGCGCGCCCACGGGCCGCCGCCGAAGAACTGCACCAGCGGATAGAACGCCGGGTGAAAGAACGCCAGGCCCGACAACGCCAGCAGGATGAAGCAGATGCCGGTGATCCAGTGGTTCAGCCGCTCGCCGGCGGTGTAGCGCGGCAGATCGCGTGGGTTGCGTCTCATGGCAGGGTCTCCTTCGCGGCGGCTTCCGCCTCACGGTCCTGGCGCTCCATCTCTTCCTCCAGCTCCTTGGAGACCTCGTTGGGGCCCTTGGTGATGAAGTGGAACAGGCTGCCCAGCGCCGCTGCGCCCAGGGCGACCATGGCCAGGGGCTTGGATGCGCCCTTCCACAGGCTGACAATGGGGCTGATGCGCGGCGCGTCCGGCAGGCCCTGGTACAGCGACGGCTTGTCTGCGTGGTGCAGCACGTACATGACGTGCGTGCCGCCCACGCCCACCGGGTCGTACAGGCCGGCGTCCTGGTAGCCGCGCTCCTTCAGGTCCACGATGCGCTCGGCCGCATGGTCCTTCATGGCCTGCTTGGTGCCGAACACGATGGCGCCGGTGGGGCAGGTCTTGACGCAGGCGGGCTCCTGGCCCACCGCCACGCGGTCCGAGCACAGGGTGCACTTGTAGGCCTTGTTGTCCTTCTCCGAGATGCGGGGCACGTTGAACGGGCAGCCGGTCACGCAGTAGCCGCAGCCGATGCAGTGCTCCTCGTGGAAGTCCACGATGCCGTTGGTGTACTGCACGATGGCGCCGGGCGACGGGCAAGCCTTCAGGCAGCCCGGATCCTCGCAGTGCATGCAGCCGTCCTTGCGGATCAGCCACTCCAGGTTGCCTGTCTGCTCGTTGTCGTATTCGGTGAAGCGCATCACCGTCCACGCGTTGGGCGTCAGGTCCGTGGGGTTGTCGTAGGTGCCGTAGGTCTGGCCAGGCTCCTGGCGCAGGTCGTTCCACTCCATGCACGCCGTCTGGCAGGCCTTGCAGCCGATGCACTTGGAGACATCGATCAGCTTGGCCACGTCGCCCGCATGCGGGTTGCGCGCCTGCGGCGCGGGCGATGTGGTGGCCGACACGCGCTGGATGTCAAGGGATTGCAATGCCATCTCGTGACTCCTTTAGGCCTTCTCGACCTTCACGAGGAAGGTCTTGAATTCCGGCGTGTTGGTGTTGCCGTCGCCCACGAAGGGGGTCAGGATGTTGGCCAGGTAGCCCGGCTTGGTCAGGCCCTTGAAGCCCCAGTGGATGGGAATGCCCACGTGGTGCACGGTCTTGCCCTCGATCGTCATCGGCTTGATGCGCTTGGTCACCACCGCCACGGCCTTGATGTGGCCGCGCTTGGAGCTGACCTTGACGCGGTCGCCCGCAGCAATGCCCAGCTCCTTGGCCAGCGCCTCGCCGATCTCCACGAACTGCTCGGGCTGGGTGATGGCGTTGACCAGCGCGTGCTTGGTCCAGTAGTGGAAGTGCTCCGTCAGGCGGTAGGTCGTGCCCACGTGGGGATAGTCCTGCGCCTTGCCGAAGGTGTCCCAGATGTGGTCGAACACCCGCGCGGCCGGCGAGGACGTGGCCTTGGGGTTGTTCGGGTACATCGGGTTATGGCCGACCGGCGTGTCGAACGGCTCGTAGTGCGTCGGGAACGGCCCTTCGGCCAGGCCCTTGCGCGCAAAGAAGCGCGCCACGCCCTCCGGGTTCATCAGGAACGGGCCGTTGCCGGTTTCGGGCGCGATGCCCACGCCGGTGTCGGGCACGTCCGCGCCCACCCAGGCCTTGCCGTTCCACTCCACCAGCTTGCGCTTGGGGTCGAACGGCTTGCCCTGCACGTCCGCCGAGGCGCGGTTGTAGAGCACGCGGCGGTTGGCCGGCCAGGCCCAGGCCCAGTTCAGCGTGTTGCCGATGCCTGTGGGGTCGGAATTGTCGCGGCGTGCCATCTGGTTGCCCGCCTGCGTCCAGGCGCCGGCATAGATCCAGCAGCCGCAGGCCGTGGTGCCGTCGTCACGCAGCTCGGCAAAACCGGCCACCTGCTGGCCGGCGGCGCGCAGCACCTTGGTGGCGTCCTTGGGATCCACCAGGTCCACCAGCGCGCGGCCGTTGTATTCCTTAGCGATCTCCTCGGAAGTGGGATGCGCGGTCTGAGCGTACTTCCAGTCCAGGTTGAGGATGGGGTCCGGGAAGGCGCCCCCGTCCTTTTGGTACAGCGCCTTCAGGCGCAGGTGCAGCGCGGCCATGATGGCCACGTCGGTGCGTGCCTCGCCCGGCGGCTCGGCGGCCTTCCAGTGCCACTGCAGCACGCGGGACGAGCTGACCACCGTGCCTTCTTCCTCGGCAAAGCAGGTCGTGGGCAGGCGAAAGACCTCCGTCTGCACGCTGGCCGTGTCGATGTCGTTGAATTCGCCGTAGTTCTTCCAGAACTCCGACGTCTCCGTGGCCAGCGGGTCCATGATGATCAGGAACTTCAGCTTGGCCAGGCCGTCACGCACGCGGGTGCTGTTGGACAGCGACGCGATCGGGTTGAAGCCCTGCGCGATGTAGCCGTTGACCTTGCCCTCGTTCATGAGCTGGAAGACCTGCAGCATGTCGTACTGCTTGTCCAGCTTGGGCAGGTACTCGAAGGCCCAGTTGTTCTCGGCCGTGGCCGCCGCCCCGAAGAGCGACTTCATCAGGCTGACGTGGAACTTCGGGTAGTTCTGCCAGTAGTTCATCTGGCCCGGGCGCAGCGTCTTGGGCGTGCGTGCGGCCATGTAGCCGGCGTAGTCCTGCTCCTTCTCGCTGGGCAGCGTCAGGTAGCCGGGCATGCTGGACGACAGCAGGCCCAGGTCGGTGAGGCCCTGGATGTTGGAGTGTCCGCGCAGCGCATTCATGCCGCCGCCGGCCACGCCGATGTTGCCGCACAGCAGCTGCACCATGGCCGCGCAGCGCAGGATCTGCGAGCCAATCGAGTGCTGCGTCCAGCCCAGCGCGTACATGATGGTCGCAGCGCGGCCCGGCACGGCGGTGGATGCGAACTTCTCGCACACGTGCAGGAACTTGTCCTTGGGCGTGCCGCAGACGCTCTCCACCCTGTCGGGCGTGTAGCTCGCGTAGTGCTTCTTCATGAGCTGGTACACGCAGCGCGGGTGCTGCAGCGTGGGGTCGGTCAACACGTAGCCGTCGTCGCCCAGCTCGTAGTCCCAGCTCTTCTTGTCGTAGGTGCGCTTTTCCTCGTTGTAGCCCGAGAAGATGCCGTCCACGAACTCGTAGTCATCGCGCACGATGAAGCTGAAGTCCGTGTAGTTATGCACGTACTCGTGCTGGATCTTGTCGTTGCTGAGCAGGTAATTGATCATCCCGCCCAGGAACACGATGTCAGAGCCCGAACGGATCGGGGCATAGAAATCGGCGACCGAGGCCGAGCGGTTGAAGCGCGGGTCCACCACCATGAAGTGCGCCTTGTTGTGCGCCTTGGCTTCGGTGACCCACTTGAAACCGCACGGGTGTGCTTCGGCGGCATTGCCGCCCATGATCAAAATAACGTCCGCATTCTTGATGTCGACCCAATGGTTCGTCATCGCTCCACGGCCAAACGTCGGGGCAAGACCTGCCACCGTCGGGCCGTGTCAAACACGTGCCTGGTTGTCGAATGCGAGGATGCCCCAGGAGCGGGCAACCTTGTAGGTCATGTAGCCGGCTTCGTTGCTGGAGGCCGAGGCCGCCAGCATGCCGGTGGTCAGCCAGCGGTTGACGGTCAGGCCGTCATCCGTCTTGGCCTGGAAATTGGCGTCGCGGTCGTCCTTGAGCAGCTTGGCGATGCGGGTCAGCGCATCGTCCCAGGACAGGCGCTTCCACTCGTTGGTGCCGGGCGCGCGGTACTCGGGGTACAGCAGGCGGTTGGGGCTGTTGATGAAGTCCAGCAGACCGGCGCCCTTGGGGCACAGCGTGCCGCGGTTGACCGGATGGTCCGGGTCGCCTTCGATGTGGATGACCGAGCTCTTGACGTTCTTGCCGCCATCGCCCAGCGAATACATGAGCAGGCCGCAGCCAACGGAGCAATAAGTGCAGGTCTGGCGGGTGACCGTGGCAGCGGCCAGTTTGTACTGGCGTACCTCGGCAAGCGCGGTCGCGGGCGAAAAGCCCATGGCGACCAGGCTCGAGCCCACCAGTCCTGCCCCGCTCACGCGGAAGAAGTGCCGGCGGTTCATGTCCATGATGGAACCTCCTGTCGTGGGGAAATACTGTTGTGTTGTCGTGCCATCTTCCCCGCTTACGGCGCAAAGCCGGTGCGGGTTAGCACTTAGTCAAAGAGCGGGGCGCAACAGGCCCGCTCGGCCTCAACCATCATAGTGCCGGGGTCTATGTCCCAGTGGGGCACTCGGGCGGCGGCGCGTGCCCTGCAGGACGAGGAGGGCGGCTGGTATCGTGCGGCCATGTCCGCAATCGAGTTTCTTGCCGGGGCGCCCGTGCTGCCTGCTGCCGCCGCTCTGCGCCCGCTGCTGGCGCAGCAGTGGCAATGCGGCGGCGCCGCAGCCATGCAAGCGGTGCAGGTGGCCGCCGAGGTGCCCGTTGCGCTGGTCTTCAACGGCATCTCCCACGCCGTGATGATGGCCACGCCGCTGGAGCTGGCCGAGTTTGCCGTGGGCTTTGCCCTGAGCGAAGGCGTGGTGGAGCAGGCGCACGAATGCCGCGACGTGCAGGTGCACGTGCACGGCGAGGGCACGCCCGACGAAAGCCGCGCCGTGCACATCGAAATCCCGCCGCGCCACTTCATGCGACTGAAGGAGCGCCGCCGCGCCCTGGTGGGGCGCACGGGCTGTGGCGTGTGCGGCATCGACAGCCTGCAGGCGCTGGACCTGCGCCCCGAATCCGTCCCCGCCCCCGCCTGGCGCGATGTGCTGGACGTGCAGGCCGTGCTGCGCCCCTTTGAGGCCCTGGCGGCGCGCCAGCCGCTCAACGCCCGCGCCGGCTCGCTGCACGCCGCCGGCTGGGCCACGCCCGCGGGCGAGCTGACCGAGGTGCTGGAAGACGTGGGCCGCCACAACGCGCTGGACAAGCTCTTTGGCCGCCTGGCGCTGGCCGGGCGGCTGGGCGAGCCGGGCTTTGTCGTCATGACCAGCCGCACCAGCTACGAGCTGGTGCGCAAATGCGCGCGCCTGGGTGTGCCGGCGTTTGCCACCATCTCCGCCCCCACCACGCTGGCGCTGCAGCTGGCGCGCGAATCCGGCATGCACCTGTGGGGACTGTGCCGCCCCCCTACCGCCCTGCGCTATGTCTGAGCCGCGCAGGCCGGGCGCTGGCGCGCTGGCCTGGCGGGCGCTGTGGCGCGACCTGCGCGCCGGCGAGCTGCGCCTGTTGATGGTGGCCACTGCGCTGGCCGTGGCGGCGCTCACCTCCGTGGGCTTCTTTGCCGACCGCCTGCAGGGCGCCCTGGCGCGCGACGCGCTGCAGCTGCTGGGCGGCGACGTGGTGGTGGCCAGCGACAACCCCACGCCGGCCGCCTTTGCCGCGCAGGCGAAAGCGCTGGGCCTGGTCAGCGCCACGACGCTGGGCTTTCCGACCATGGCCCGCGCCAGCGACGCGCAGGGCGGAGCCAGCCGGCTGGTGGCCCTCAAAAGCGTGGAGCCCGGCTACCCGCTGCGCGGGCGGCTGCAGGTGGCAGGCGCGTCCGGCGCACCCGGCCAGCCCACCAACGACATTCCGGCGCCCGGCCAGGCCTGGGTGGACGGCCCGCTGCTGGCCGCGCTCGGCCTGGGTGTGGGCGACGCGCTGCTGCTGGGCGACGCGCGCCTGACCATCGCCCGCGTCATCACGCTGGAGCCCGACCGCGGTGCCGGCTTCATGGCCTTTGCGCCGCGCGTCATGGTCAATGCGCTGGACCTGCCCGCCACCGGCCTGGTGCAGCCGGCCAGCCGCATCACCTGGCGCCTGGCGGTGGCCGGCGCGCCGCGCGCTGCGCAGCGCTACGCCGCCTGGGCCGCGCGGGAGGCGGCCAAGGAGGGCATGCGTGGCGTGCGCGTGGAATCCATCGACAGCGGCCAGCCCGAGATGCGGGTGGCGCTGGAGCGGGCGCAGAAGTTCCTGAACCTGGTGGCGCTGCTGGCGGCGCTGCTGGCGGCCGTGGCGGTGGCGCTGGCCGCGCGCGCCTTCGCCGCCCGCCACCTGGACGCCGCGGCGCTGCTGCGCGTGCTGGGCCTGCCCCAGCGCCGCATCGCGCTGGCCTACGCGCTGGAGTTCCTGGCCGTGGGCTTGGCCGCCAGCGCTTTGGGCGCGGCCCTGGGCTTTGCCGTGCACCACGTCTTCGTGCAGCTGCTGGGCGGGCTGGTGGCAGCCGACCTGCCGCCCGCCACGCCCTGGCCGGCGGTGCTCGGCCTGGGTGTGGGGCTGGCGCTGATGGTGGCCTTCGGGCTGCCGCCGGTGCTGCAGCTGGCCCGCGTGCCGCCGCTGCGCGTGCTGCGCCGCGACCTGGCCGGGCCGCGCCCGGCATCAGCTGCCGTGCTGGCCGCCGGGCTGGCCGGCTTTGGCGCGCTGCTGCTGGTGGTGGCGCGCGACGTGCGGCTGGGGGCCATCGCCTTGGGCGGCTTTGCCGGCGCCGTGCTGCTGTTCGCCCTGCTCGCCTGGGGCGCCGTGCGGCTGCTGGCGCGCCTGGTGCCGGGCGCCACCGCCCCGCGCTGGCTGGTGCTGGCCACGCGCCAGATCGCCGCCCGGCCGGCCTACGCCGTGGTGCAGGTCAGCAGCCTGGCCGTGGGCCTGCTGGCGCTGGTGCTGCTGGTGCTGCTGCGCACCGACCTGATCGCCAGCTGGCAGCGCGCCACCCCGGCGCAGGCGCCCGACCGCTTCGTCATCAACATCCTGCCCGAGCAGGCGGATGCCTTCCGCGCCCGCCTGGCCGCCGCCGGCGTGGCCGGCTACGACTGGTACCCCATGTTCCGCGGCCGCCTGGTGGCCATCAACGGGCGCGAGGTGCATCTGGCGGACTACCCGGATGAGCGCGCCCGCCGCCTGGTGGACCGCGAATTCAACCTCTCGCACACGGCCGAGATGCCGGAACACAATCGCCTCACCGCCGGCCGCTGGACGGATGGCGAGCCGGGTGCGATCAGCGTGGAGGACGGCATTGCCAAGACCCTGGGCCTGCGCCTGGGCGACGCGCTGCGCTTTGACATCGGCGGCGTGGCCAGCGAAGCGCGCATCACCAGCCTGCGCCACGTGGACTGGGGCTCCATGCGCGCCAACTTCTTCGTGCTGTACCCGCTGGCCGAGATGCCGGACGTGCCGCTGACCTATCTGGCGGCGTTTCGCGCGCCGCCGGCTGCCGGCTTCGACAACGCCCTGGTGCATGACTTCCCCAACATCACCAGCGTGGACATGGGCGCCACGCTGGCGCAGGTGCAGGGTGTGCTGACGCAGGTCATCCGCGCGGTGGAGTTTCTGTTCGTCTTCACCCTGGCCGCCGGGCTGGTGGTGCTGTTCGCCGCCGTCACCGCCACCCGCGAGGAGCGGGCGCGCGAGTTCGCCATCATGCGGGCGTTGGGCGCGCAGGCGCGGCTGCTGCGCCAGGTGCAGCGGGCCGAGCTGGCGGGCGTGGGCCTGCTGGCCGGCTTTCTGGCCAGCAGCGTGGCCGTGGCGCTGGCCTGGCTGCTGGCGCGCGAGGTCTTCGACTTCGAGTGGGGCGCGCCGCTGTGGGTGCCAGTGGCCGGCGCCCTGGCCGGCGCGCTGCTGGCGCTGGCTGCCGGCTGGTGGGGCCTGCGCGACGTGCTGCGCCGCCCGGTGGTGCAGACGCTGCGCCAGGCAGCGTCATGATGCTATATCTTCGATAGCTGCCGGCGCTTGATTGGTGGGCGCCAGAGCCGTTTTTCATCAAGAATGTGAAGCCATGACCGACACGCCTGAAACCACCCCCGAAGCCCCCTGGACACCCGACTGGTCGCAGGCCCCCGAGGGCTGGAACTGGCTGGCGCAGGACGCCGACGGCCAGTGGTTCTGGTACCGCACCGAGCCCCAGCTGTCCTGGGCCGGCGGCGTGTGGCGCTCCAACTCGCGCAACCAGCAGCCGGCCGGCCGGGGGGCGCCGGACGAGGGCTGGGCCGATTCGATGCAGACCCGCCCCGGCGCGGCCGCCCTTTGACCTGTCGGCGGTTTGGCCGGTTGACCGTTTGACCCGGGGCCGGCGCGCCCTTGTCGCCCTTCCTACAATCCGCCGCCATGACGACGACGGAGCAGGCGCAGGCCACCACCCCATACGAAGCGATCGGCGGCGAGACCGCCGTGCGCACCCTGGTGGACCGCTTTTATGACCTGATGGACCTGGAGAGCGGCTACGCCGAGCTGCGCGCCACGCACGGCAGCACGCTGGATGACGCGCGCAACAAGCTGTTCTGGTTTCTGTGCGGCTGGCTGGGCGGGCCCGACCACTACCAAAGCCGCTTCGGCCACCCGCGCCTGCGCGCGCGGCACCTGCCGTTTTCCATCGGCATCCTGGAGCGCGACCAGTGGGTTGCCTGCATGGACCAGGCCATGGGCGACGTGGGCGTGCCCCAGCCGCTGCGCGAGCGCCTGGCCGAGAGCTTCATGGGCACGGCCGACTGGATGCGCAACCGCTGAATTGCTATTGAAGATATAGCTCCCAGCGCTTGACTGGCGGGCGCTGGAGCCCGATTTGGCTGCTAATTTTTGCGCCGCCCCGGCTGCAGCAGCACCACCAGCGCGCCGGCGCCGCCATCGAGCGGCCGGGCCTGCACGAAGGCCAGCACCTCTTTCTTCTGCACCAGCCAGCGCTGCACCCGGCCCTTGAGCACGGGCGTCCTGCCCGGCGAGCCCAGGCCCTTGCCGTGCACGATGCGCACGCAGCGCAGGCCCGTGCGGTGCGCCAGGCGGACGAACTCGCCCAGGGCTTCGCGCGCCTCGTCGGTGCGCAGGCCGTGCAGGTCCAGCTGGCGCTGGATGCTCCAGGCGCCCGAGCGCAGCTTGCGCGTCACGTCCAGCCCCACGCCCGTGCGGCGAAAGCTCAGCTGGTCGTCCACGTCCAGCAGCGTGGTCACGTCGAACTCGTCGCTGATCGACTCGCGCAGCACGCGCTCCTCGTCCAGCTGGCGCTGCACGGGCAGGGGCTCGGGCGGCTCGGGCGCGTGCCACAGGCGCGCGTCCTGGCCCTTGAGCGGGCGCACCGCGCCGACGCTGGTGGCGAACAGGTTGCGCTCGGCCTGCAGGCGGCGCTCGCGTTCGCGCCGCTCGTGCTCGCGCGCAGCCTGCTGCGCCGCGGCCTCGGCCAGCGCCTGGCGCAGGGGCTTGAGGTCTGCCAGGCTGTGGGCGGTGAGGCGGGCGGCGGCGGTCATGGGCTGGCGCCGGTTGTACCGCAGGGGGCATTCCCGCCGCCGGGCGAGCGGTACTCGGCGGCGATGAACTGGGTCGTCTGCGCGGGGTTGAAGTTGTCGTCGCTCACCAGCACCAGCACGCAGGCGCCTGCGGCCAGCGGCGCGCCCCAGGCCATGCCCTCCAGGTTGTCCACGTCGATACCCAAAGCGGTGAAGTCGGCCACCAGCGCCTTGGGCGCGGGCGTGTGGTTGGCCGGCAGCAGGGCGGGCAGCGCCAGCGTGTCCGAGCCCTCGCGCGTGTCGATGCGGTACAGCCGCACGGCAAAGCCGCGGCCGGTGCTGTAGGCGCGCTCGAGCACCAGCAGGTGGTGCTCGTCCTCGGCCAGGATATCGCTCACGCCGTTCAGCTCAGGCCCGAAGGGCAGCCGGCGCGGATGGGGCACGGGGTCTGGCTGGTAGGCGATCTGGCGCAGCGGCCGGCCGCTGGCCAGGTCGATGGCGGTGAGGCGCACCGGCGCGCCGCCGCTGTGCGCCCGTGCGGGCGGGCCGTCCTGCAGCCAGGGCAGCTCCATGGCCAGCCAGGCGGTGGCGCCGCCAGGCGCCAGGGCCAGGCCTTCCAGCGAGCCGTTGCGGCGCGGGCCGCTGCCGGGCGCAGGGGCAAAAAAATCAGGCAGCTGCCAGGTGCGCGCGTGCGTGCCATCGGCATGGGCGGCGCGCAGCTGCGGGCCGAAGCCGCGCGTGAAGTCGCCCTCGCTGGTCCAGAGGAACTGCGCGCCGCCGGGCAGCCAGCGCACGCCCTCGGCGTCGGGCACGTCCATGCCGGGCTGCGGGGATCGGGCGCTGGCGAAGGGCCGCCCGCTGGCGTGGCGCAGCAGGCGCACGCCGGTAATGCGCGGCGGCGCCATGCCGCCTTCGCCATAGCTCAAGCGGGCGGTATAGACGCGGGCGGGGGCGTGCACGGAGCGGTCGTCGCTGATGAGCAGGTACTCGCCCGAGGCCGGGTCGCTGTCGATGCCGGAGATGCCGCCGAACAGGGTGCCGCCCCACTCGGTGCCGGGCGCGATGGCGGCCGTGCCCAGGATGCGCAGCGCAGGGGCCTGGGGCGCTGAGACGGAGGTTGCAACGGGCGCGGGCGGCAGCGGGGTGCAGGCGGCCAGCACCAGCGCCGCCGCCAGCGCCAGGCGCGGCGCCGTCACACCAGGCCCTGCTCGGCCATCGACAGCGAGGCGCCGGGCGCGACGATGACGTGGTCCAGCACGCGCACGTCCACCAGCGCCAGGGCGGACTTGAGGGTCTGCGTCAGCGCCTCGTCCGCGCGGCTGGGCTGCACGCTGCCGCTGGGGTGGTTGTGCGCCAGGACGACGGCGGCCGCCTGGTGGTGCAGGGCGCGCAGCACCACTTCGCGCGGATAGACGCTGGTTTGCGTGAGCGTGCCCCTGAAGAGCTCTTCCATGGCGATCAGGCGGTGCTGGCTGTCCAGCAGCAGCACGGCAAACACCTCGTGGCTGCGCGCGGCCAGGTGTAGCTGCAGGTAGTCGCGCACCGCCTGGGGCGAGTCGAACACGGCGCGCTCGGCCAGCTGCTGGGCCAGCGCGCGGCGCGACAGCTCCAGCACCGCCAGCAGCTCGGCGCGCTTGGCCGGCCCGAGGCCGCGGGTGCCCGCCAGCTGCGCGGCATCGGCATGCAGCAGCCCGGCGATACCGCCAAAGCCGCCCTGGTGCGGCGGCGCCAGCAGCTCCTGCGCCAGCTGCAGCACGCCCTTGCCGGCCATGCCGGTGCGCAGCACGATGGCCAGCAGCTCGGCGTCGGCCAGGGCGGCAGGGCCGCGCGCGAGCAGCTTTTCACGCGGCTGGGCGTCGGGCGGAAGGTCCTTGAGCGGCATGGGGTCGAACGCTGGTTTCCTACAATGGCGGGCAGTTTATCCAGCGCCTTCCACCGCATTGTTGCCATGACCGCATCCCCTGAGAGCACGCCCGTCGTGCAGCCCGGCTCCTTCCTCACGCTGCACTACCGCCTGGCGGGCCCTGCGGGCGACGTCATCAACACGTTCGAGGACAAGCCGGCCACGCTGTCGGTGGGCACGGGTGAGCTGTCGCCCGCGCTTGAAGCATGCCTGATCGGCCTGCAAGAAGGCGCACGCCAGACCTTCGAGCTGCCCGCCGGCGAGGCCTTCGGCGAGCGCAACCCCGACATGCAGCAGTGGGTGGCCAAGAAGCTGCTGGACGAGCTGGGCGACCCGCACGAGGAATACACCCTTGGCGATGTGGTGCAGTTCCCCACGCCCGACGGCCAGGGCCAGTACGCCGGCGTGGTGCTGGAGGTGCGCGGCGACGGGGCCGTGCGCTTTGACTTCAGCCACCCGCTGGCGGGTGTGCCGGTGACGTTCGAAGTGCAGCTCATCGGAGTCTTGTGAGGCAACCCCCTGAGCGGCTGGCGCCGCTTCCCCCTTTTCTCGCAGCGCGCTGCGCTGCGGGAAGGGGGACGACGCCGGCGCTGCGGGGCGGCCCTTGCGCGGCGTCCGCCGGCTTGGGGCGTGCCCAGTGCCGGCGCCCGCTGGCGTCTTTTACCGGCGCGCTGCGTCGCAACGGATCTTCTGGCTTGATATGAAAACCCCCCAAGAAATCATCCTGGCCGAGCCGCGCGGCTTTTGCGCGGGCGTGGACCGGGCCATCGAGATCGTCGAGCGGGCGCTGGTCAAGTTCGGCGCGCCCATCTACGTGCGCCACGAGATCGTGCACAACACCTACGTGGTCAACGACCTGAAGGCCAAGGGCGCGATCTTCATCGAGGAGCTGGCCGATGTGCCGCCGGGCGCCACGCTGGTGTTCTCGGCCCACGGCGTCAGCCGCGCGGTGCAGGACGAGGCCCGGGCGCGCGGCTTTTCCATCTTCGACGCCACCTGCCCGCTGGTGACCAAGGTGCACGTCGAGGTGGCGAAGCTGGCCAAGGAAGGCTACGAATTCATCATGATCGGCCATAAGGGCCATCCCGAGGTCGAGGGCACCATGGGGCAGCTCGATAGCGGCATCCATCTGGTCGAGGACGTGCAGGATGTGGCGCGCGTGCAGCCCGCACAGACCGACAAGCTCGCCGTGGTCACGCAGACCACGCTCTCCGTGGACGACGCCGCCGCAATCACCGCCGCCGTGCGGGCGCGCTTTCCCAGCATCCGCGAGCCCAAGCAGCAAGACATCTGCTACGCCACGCAAAACCGCCAGGACGCCGTCAAGCTGCTCAGCCCGCAGGTGGACCTGGTCATCGTCGTGGGCAGCCCCACCAGCTCCAACAGCAACCGCCTGCGCGAGCTGGCCGCGCGCCTGGGCCGGCCGGCCTACATGGTGGACAGTGCCGAGGAACTGCGCGCCGAATGGTTCGAAGGCGTTGCGCGCGTGGGCCTGACGGCGGGTGCCTCGGCGCCCGAGGTGCTGGTGCAGGCCGTGATCGAGCGCATCAAGGCGCTGGGCGCCGTGGCTGTGCGCAAGATGGACGGTATCGAGGAAACGGTGAAGTTTCCGCTGCCCAAGGGCCTGAAGCTCAACGCACCGCCGGCCGCCTGAGCGCAGGCCGGGCAGCGCCACCGGCGCGGCTGCTACACCTTTCATAGCTTCCAGCGCATGCTGCGCGCGCGTTTGCACCACTTTTGGCATCTAAACCGACACGCAGGTGCGGCATGGGGCAGGGCGCGTGCGCGGCAAGCCCTTGCACAATGCAGGCTTTCCTACAATCTCCGCCCCACCACACCACGGGAGCACATCGGCCTCCCCGCTTATGGAAATCGCCATACTTTTCGCCCTCATCGTGCTCAATGGCCTGTTTGCCATGTCCGAGCTGGCGCTGGTTTCCGCGCGCCGCGCGCGGCTGCAAAAACTGATCGATGAGGGCGACAGCGGCGCCATCGCCGCTGCCAAGCTGGGTGAAGACCCCACGCGCTTTTTGTCCACCATCCAGATCGGCATCACGTCCATTGGCGTGCTGAACGGCATCGTGGGCGAGGCAGCGTTGGCCAAGCCCCTGGGCGACTGGCTGATGACGCGGGGACTGGAGGCGCAGACCGCCGGCTACATTGCCACCGGCCTGGTGGTGGTGGTCATCACGTATTTCTCCATCGTCGTGGGCGAGCTGGTGCCCAAGCGCCTGGGCCAGAGCTACCCCGAGTCGCTGGCCCGTCTGGTGGCCCGGCCCATCAACTGGCTGGCCATTGCCACCAAGCCCTTCGTGCGGTTGCTGTCGGCCTCCACCCAGGGCCTGCTGCGCCTGCTGGGGGTCAAGGAGACGTCGGCCACCGTCACCGAGGCCGAGATCCACGCCGTGCTGGCCGAGGGCACCAGCGCCGGCGTGATCGAAACCCACGAGCACATGATGGTGCGCAACGTGTTCCGCCTGGACGACCGGCAGATCGGCTCGCTGATGGTGCCGCGCGCGGACGTGGTTTTCCTGGACATCAGCGAGCCGTTCGAGGCCAACCTGGCGCACATCGAAGAATCCGACCACGCACGCTTTCCCGTGGTGCGCGGCGGCATGGAGAACATCCTGGGCGTGCTCAACGCCCGCCAGTGGCTGTCGCGCGCCCTGCGCGACGAGACGGCGCGTGAGCTGGTCAACGTGCCGCTGCAGACGGCGCTGTACGTGCCCGAGACCATCAACGGCATGGAGCTGCTGGACAACTTCCGCCTGTCGGACGTGCAGATGGCCTTTGTCATCGACGAGTACGGCGAGGTGCAGGGCATCGTCACGCTGCAGGACCTGATCGAGGCCATCACCGGCGAGTTCAGCACGCTGGACCCGGAAGACGCCTGGGCCGTGCAGCGCGAGGACGGCAGCTGGCTGCTGGACGGCCACATCCCCGTGCCCGAGCTCAAGGACCGGCTGCAGCTGGCCAGCGTCCCGGAAGAAGAGCGTGGGCGCTACCACACGCTCAGTGGCATGGTCATGCTGCTGAGCGGCAAGCTGCCCAACGTGACCGACACGGTGCAGTGGGAAGACTGGCAGTTCGAGGTGGTGGACATGGATGGCAAGACCATCGACAAGGTGCTGGCCACCCGCCTGTCCACGGTGCAGATCAGCACCGATCCGGCGGCAAATATCTAAGCCGAATTGGCCTTCATCCCTTGTGGAGCAAGCGCTGGAAGCTATGCTTTTGATAGTGCGCTAGCTCCACAGGTCCAGCGGCGGATCGGCCGCCACGGCCCGCAGGATGTCGGTGCGCGAGATGAAGCCGGCCAGCCGCCCGCCCTCATCGGTCACTGGCAGGCCGGGCAGGCCGGTGTCCAGCAGCACACCGGCCACGCGGCGCAGTTCGGCGTCGCCCGTCACTGTGGGCACGGGGCTGATCATCACTTCGCTGACCGGGCGCCGCGCCAGGGCAATGGCCTGCTTGATGGCGCCGGGCTCGGGCAGCAGGTCCAGCGGCGCCATGTCGGCGCGCAGCAGCAAGCCCACCACGGCGCCCTGCGCGTTGACCACCGGCGCCTGGCCGATGCGGTGCTGCGCCAGGGTCAGCCAGGCGTCGTTGACACGCGCATCGGGCGCCACCGTGAGCGACCCCTCGGTCATCACGTCGCGCACGCGCGTCAGCGGCTGGCGTGGCTCGGCGGGGCCCAGCTCGGTTTGCACGTAGGCAGAGACGGCGTCCAGCACCCGCAGCGGCATGGAGGGCGCCGCCGGGGCCGGCGCCGGCAGCTGCCGCGGCTGCTGTGGTTGTTCCTGCGGCTGCACGTCCGCCGGGCGGGTGCGCAGGGCCTGGGGACGCTGCACCCGCCGTACGGGCGCGACCTGCGACAGCTGATCCGGCCCGCCGCGGTACATCTGCCCCGAGGGGCCGAACACGAAAAACATCGCCTGACTCCTTCGCCTGCCTGTTGGACGGATGGTATCGGCTGCGCTGCACGCCGCTGCGGGATGCGGGCGCCGCCCTAAAATCGCGTCCTATGCTCGATATCCTCCTCCTTCGCAAAGACCTGCCCGCAGCCGTGGCCCGGCTGGAAACCCGCAAGAGCCCCCAGCCCTTCCTGAACGTGGAGGCCTTCCAAAGCCTGGAGGGCGAGCGCAAGTCCATCCAGACCCGCACCGAGGAGCTGCAGGCCCAGCGCAACCAGCTGTCCAAGCAGATCGGCGCGCTGATGGGCAAGGGCGAGAAGGACGCGGCCGAAGCCGCCAAGGCCCAGGTGGCAGCGTTGAAGGACGAGCTGGACGGCTCGGCCGCGCGGCTCGAACAGATCCAGGCCGAGCTGCACGCCATGCTGGCCGCCGTGCCCAACCTGCCGCACGAGAGCGTGCCCGTGGGCGCCGACGAGGCTGCCAACGTCGAGCTGCGCCGCTGGGGCCAGCCGCGCGAGTTCCACTTTCCGGTGCGCGACCACGTGGACCTGAGCATGCCCCTGGGCGCCGATTTCGAGCTGGGCAGCAAGCTGGCGGGCTCGCGCTTCGTGGTCATGCGCGGGGCGCTGGCGCGGCTGCACCGGGCGCTCAGCGCCTTCATGCTGGATGTGCAGACGCTGGAGCACGGCTACACCGAGTGCTACGTGCCCTACATCGTCAACGCCGACTCGCTCCGCGGTACCGGCCAGCTGCCCAAGTTCGAAGGCGACCTGTTCGCCGCGAAAAAGGGCGGCCAGGAGGGCGAGCCCGTGCCCGACAACGCGCAGCTGTACCTGATCCCCACCAGCGAGGTGCCGCTGACCAACATCGTTCGCGGCGAAGTGCTGGCCGAAAACCAGCTGCCGCTGCGCCTGACGGCGCACACGCCGTGCTTTCGCTCCGAAGCCGGCAGCTACGGGCGCGACACGCGCGGCATGATCCGCCAGCACCAGTTCGACAAGGTCGAGATGGTGCAGATCGTGCATCCGCAGCAGAGCTACCAGGCGCTGGAGGAGATGACCGGCCATGCCGAAGCCGTGCTGCAACGACTGGGCCTGCCCTACCGGGTGATGAACCTGTCCACCGGCGACATGGGCTTTGGCGCCGCCAAGACCTACGACCTGGAGGTGTGGCTGCCGGCGCAGGGCATGTACCGCGAGATCAGCTCGGTCAGCAACTGCGAGGCCTTTCAGGCCCGCCGCATGCAGGCGCGCTTCAAGAACGCCCAGGGCAAGAACGAACTGGTGCATACCCTGAACGGCTCGGGCCTGGCGGTGGGCCGCACGCTGGTGGCGGTGCTGGAGAACTACCAAAACGAAGACGGCAGCGTCACGGTGCCCGAGGTGCTGCGGCCCTACATGGGCGGGCTAGCAGCGTTAACAGCCTGAGCCGGGCAGGCTGTCACGCAGCTGTCGCCTGGCTGCCCATAATGGTTTTCTTCACTGAAAACCTGAGGAGACTGGCATGAAGCGACGCGCTGTGTTTGCGCTGCTGGCCGGCGCCACCCTGGCGGCATGCGGCGGTGGGGGTGACGACCTGGAGCCGGACCAGAGCCGCCCGATCGTCATCGCCCACCGGGGCGCCAGCGGTTACCTGCCCGAGCACACGCTGGGCGGCTACGAGCTGGCCATGCGCCTGGGGGCGGACTACATCGAGCCCGACTTGCAGCTGACCCGCGACGGAGCACTGGTGGCCATGCACGACGAGACGCTGGAGCGCACCACCAACGTGGCGGCGCTGTTCCCCCCGCGCAGCGGCGGCTACAAGGTGGCCGACTTCACGCTGGCGGAGATCAAGACCCTTGCCGTGAAGCCGACTGGCACCGGCAAGGCCAGCTACCCGGGCTTTGCCCCCGGCTCGGCAACCCCCTGGAGCGTGCCCACCTTCGATGAGGTGATCCGCCTGGCCCAGTCGTCGCGGTCTTTGGTGGGCCGCGAGGTGGGCATCTACCCGGAAGCCAAGCAGGCCGACCCGGCGATGGAAGATGCCATCCTGAAAGCCCTGGTGCAGGGCGGCTACAGCGCCCGCAGCAGGGTGTTCATCCAGTCCTTCAGCGACCAGACGCTACGGAGCATGCACGTCAAGGCGCAGGCCCAGGGCAATCCCCTGCCGCAGATCCTGCTGGGCGCCGCCGTCATGGGCGCGGACGGTGTGGCTCGCCTGGGCGTGATCGGCCAGGCAGCGCAGCCGGTGCTGCTGACCTTCAAGGACGTGGCTTCGTTCGCCCAAGGTGTGGGGGTGGTCATCAACGCCAGCGCCTATCCGATCACCAAGGCGTACATCGACCAGGCCCACGCCGTCGGCCTGAAGGTGCATGGCTGGACCTTCGCGCAGCCCGAAGCCGGCGCCGCTGCCGCGGAGTACCGGCGCTACCTGGAGCTGGGCATGGACGGCATGTTCTCCAACTACCCCGACCTGGCCGTCAAGGCGCGCGACCAGTACGTGCGCGAGCGGCAGGCCGACTGGGGTGCGCGCGGCCCGGCCCACCCTCATTGAGGCAAAAACTGCTGCTACAATCGCCGGCTTCGACACACAGGAGAGGTGGCAGAGTGGTCGAATGTACCTGACTCGAAATCAGGCGTACGTGCAAGCGTACCGTGGGTTCGAATCCCACCCTCTCCGCCAGTGGCCTTTATAAATCAACAACTTAGCGTTGATTTTGGGAAAAGTCCCACATAAAAGCCCACAAAAGACAAGCCCCTCTGAGCGATCAGGGGGGCTTTTTCTTTGCCGTTGTGGGTCAGGAATTTCCCGTAAGGGCCAGGCGCAGGCCCCAAAACCCCCATAACTGGCCTATCCCTTCACCATCAGGATCAGCTCCTTGCGCTCGCTGCGCGGGTCTATGACGCTCTGCACGTTGTAGGTCTTGCCGCGATGCACCACGCGCACCTGGCTGTCCACGTCACCACGCCAGCGGATGCGAACGCGGGCCGTCACCTCGGACTGCGCTGCCTGCGCTGCGATGAACTCCCGGCCTGCCAGGGGTTCCACTGCCGCCCAGACGGTGGCCAAGGGTGTCCAACTTTGGACAGGCTGGCCCCAGCCGTCCGTGGTGCTGACGAACTTTTGCAGCTCGATCTGTTCGTGAAGTCGCCCGGCCTGCATCACACCACCATTACCCGATAGGGGTTCAGCAGGCGGTCGAACAGGCGGTTCTCATGTAGCGGTCGGTCGCTCAGGGTCTCCCGGTTCTCGTACAAGCTGCCCACCAGCATGAGGCAGGCGGCATGCACGGGCGCGGCCGTGGGCAGTGTCTCGGTGCCCAGGTAGTCCAGCACGGCGGTTTCGGCTGCGGCCACCAGGTGCTGGATCAGCGCGTCCTCGGCGTTGTTGTCCACGCGCAAATGGGCTTTGGCGTCGTTCAGGTCGATCATGTCTTTCCCTTCGTTGTAGGTGCCTGCCACCGGCCCCCTGTCAACAGGCCGCGCAGGCGGTCAGATTGCGTTTTCCAGGCGCGGCTCTGACGGGCCGCCGACCACGCCCCAGGTTCAGGGCTGCCGGCTGTCGGGGTTTTGCTGAATCGCGGCACTCACCGACTTATCCGCGTCCGGGCTTATGCCTTGCGGCTCCCTCCCGGCCAGGGGTTGTTAGACGAACATGAAGCCCTCGCTGTCGTGCTGTAGGGCCTGCTCTGCCTTGCTTGCCGCACCCATGGCCATGGCCAGGGCCTGCAATCCGTCGATCCGCCCCGAAGAATGGGACTTGTCCAGTTTTCTGTTTCCGGCCGGGTCGCGCACGGTCGTTGCGTTCGCCGCGCACATGGTCAGGACGGGGTGCATGCCGTGGGCAATGCGCCCGTTCAGCAGCTCGGCTTCCAGCGCGTCCAGGGCGGGGGCCATGTCCTTGAAGCCCTGGCCATGCTCGATCAGCGGCAGGTCGGCGCCCAGGCGGTCCAGCTCACGGCGCAGCTCGTTGATCCGCCAGCGGTCGAAGGCGATAGCGCGCACGTCCAGGCCGTCCAGGATTTCGAGCATGTCGGCTGCGACGTGGGAATAGTCCACGGTGGCGCCGGGGGTGGTGCGTAAGAAGCCCTGCCGGTGCCACACGTCATAGGGGGCACGGTCACGGCGGGCGCGGTCGTGCAAGCCCTGCTCAGGCGTCCAGAAGTGGGGTTGGACGTGCCACACGCCAGCGTCGTCCTGGCCGATCAGAACCAGGGCTGTCAGGTCAACGCGGCCGCTCAGGTCGAGGCCGGCGAACACCGGGCCGTCACACGAAAGCAAATCTGCTTTGGTGCTGCACGCCTTCCACACGTCCGGCGATATGAAGGGGGCGTCAGTGCTCACACGCTGGTTCAGCAGTAGATTTCGAGCGCTGTTTTCCATGCTCGGCATGCGCTGCGCCTGCGCCAGTTGCTCGCGCAGGTCGTCGGCACTACGAAAAAGCCGTAGGGCCGGGTTTGCTGCCTGCCAGGCCGATTCATCCATCAGCTCGCAGCCGGCCGGCGCCTCGAACACGTGGCACACGATGCGCGGATCAGCGGATGCGCGGGCATCGTCAATCCAGGTCGAGAACAGGTCAGCGTCGGACGCGGCTGCCGTGGATATGGCGATCAGCAGGGGGGTTTCATGGGCGCCCTGGCTGGTGGTGATGGCGTCGATGAAGTCGCTCTGCGGGCCTCGCACCTGGCCGATTTCGTCCAGGATGGCCAGCACAGGCGATAGGCCGTGCGCCGTCTTGCCGTCAGCGGCCAGGGCGCGGAACTCCACGTTCATGGGTAGGCCGATCAGCCTTTTCCCGCTCGGCACGATCCGCACCAGGGGCGCCAGGCGGGGGGACTGCTGCACCATCTTGCACGCCAGGTTGAACACCAGGGATGCCTGCTCCCGGCTCATTGCGCCGCTCACGATCTGGCTGTTTTGCTTGGCCTCGGGTCCGACCAGGTGGGCCAGCAGCAGGCCGGCGATCAGGCCGGATTTCCCATTCTTGCGGGCGATGCTCAGGACGGCGCGGCGCGTGCCGTGGGGGTTGTCGTACACCTGGCGGATGAAGTCCTTTTGGAACTCAGCCAGCACCAGGGGTTTGCCCACGTGCGCGCCCTCGGGAACGACACAAAAGCGTTCCATGAACTCGATCACGCGGGCGGCGCGGGTCATTGCGCCGCCTCGGGAATTACCTTAAACTCTGTTTGTGCAACATAGTTTAAGGAACTGATATGGACGAACAGGATTTGCTCAGGCGTGCTTTTGCGGCTCACTTTCGCGCTGCCGGCTCTGGCATTGGTCAACCCTTGCAACCCTCGAAAGATTCCGACGTGCGCGTCGTTGATGGGAAAACTTACGTGGTGCTGCGCAACGTGGGCGGCATCCTGAAGGTCTATCGCGTGCGCAATGACGGGATGCTGAAGGGCCTGAAAAGGTGGCCTGCCGAACTGGAGTAGACAGCAGCTCATACCGCCCTCAGCCGGGGGATCAGCTCGTCGCCATCGTCCTGGCGTGCCTGGCGCTCTGCCGTTGACGCGCCCACCAGGTCAGCGGCGCGGCCTGCGGTGGCAGTCGTATGCACCGACAGGCTGCGGCTCAAGGCCAGGGCCAGGCGGGTCAGCTTTGCATGGTCATCGCTGCCCACGTCGGCCGTTTGCAACGCCAGTTGCACGCGGGCCATGTTGGCGGCGGTCACCAGGTCCGAATCTGTCCAGGTATCGCGCGCCCGGCTGGTCACGATGGCCTGCCAGAAGGGCCGGCACTCGCCCGGCAGGGTCACATAGGCGGGCGGCTCGATAGCGCCTTGTGCGGCGTTTTGGTGCGCCGTGGCGGCGTAGGCGGCGGTATTGGAGTTGGGGCGGCGGGCTTTGGTCATAGTTGCCTATTTTTTAAGCAGTACCGGTTAAAGCTCGGGGGACAGGGCGGTCTGCGGCGCAAACTCTCCCGCGATTTCTGGCTCGCGCGGCTGCAACAGTCGGCACACCTTCGCCCACGGGTGGCTCGGGTCCAGCGGCAGGCCGTCGCTGTCGTGGCCCATGGAAACCTGCTTGCCGTGGTCGCGTGCGGTCTTGATGGAGTGGCACGAGTGGCACAGGGGTTGCAGGTTGTCCTGCTCGTTGTTGCCGGGGTTGCCGTCCCGGTGGTCCACGTCGGTGGCCTCGGTCAGCAGGCCACGCGCATGGCAATGCCTGCACAGGGGTTCCTCGGCCAGCACAGACGCGCGCAGGCGCTGCCAGGCGGCGCCCTGTAGGGGTAGGGTGCGGCGGGGGTCGCTGTCGCGTCCGGTGGCCTTGGAGCGCTTCGGCAGCGTCAGGATCGGGCGCTTCATGCTGCGGCCTCCTTGCTCGGGTAGGGCAGCGGTGCGGGGGTGGCCGTGTCCTGGCGCGGCTGGTTGTCGATCCCCTCGATCACCGGCAGGTTCTCCAGCTTGCGGGCCTCGCTCGGGAGCATCCAGCCGGCTGTAATGCCGCTGCTGTAGAACGCTGCCCGGTTGGCGCTGTCGCCTCTCAGGATGCCCTCCACCACATGCTCACAGAAGTAGGTCCGGCGTCCGGCCTCGGTCAGCAGTTGCTTGTGGATCGCCTGCTCGATGGCCACCAGGTGGCGGCGCAGGCTCAGGGTCACGAACTGGCGCGCCAGCTCCACGCTGTTGGAGTAGTTGCCGTGCCTCAGGTCTCCCACCATCGTGGGGGGCACGCGGAACAATCTGCACACTTCCTCCACGCTGAACTGGCGCGCGGCAATCCACTGCGCATCCTCCAGGCTCATGGATATGGCTTGGTAGTCCACGCCTTCTTCAAGAACCGCAGTGCGCCCGGCGTTGGCGCTGCCGGCGTGCTGGCTGGCCCAGCTATCGCGGATGGCCACGCGCTGCTCGGGCTTGAGCTTGCCGGGGAACTTCAGGATGCCCAGCAGCTTGGCGCCGTTGTTGAACGTGTTGCGTCCGTGGTCCTGCTCGCTCAGGGCCAGCTCGATCACGCCGCGCGCTGCGGTGATGGGCGACACGCCCATGATCCCGTCGTCTGCCAGGCGGTGGCGCAGGTGCAGGACTTCATGGGCGAGTAGTCGCTGCAATGTCCCGGTGCCGTCGCTGTATTCGTACACCAGGCCGGCCGGGGTGCGGCGCACCTGCACGGTGTCCGGTGCGATGGGGTGCAGCTCCCGGACCTGGCCGTCCCAGCCGCGCACCACGCGGGCATAGCCGTTGCCCTTCAACAGAACGCAGGCCATCAGGTATTCCCGGCCTTCCAGGGCGGTCAGCTCGGGATTGAACTGGTCGTGAAGTACCCGGTACAGCGGATGGTCGGTGGCCCTTTCCCGGTCGCCATCCATGCGCCGATGCAATACCAGCGGCAGGCTGGCCACGGTCTCGGACACTGCTTGCACGCAGGCATACACAGCGCTCACGCCTTGCGCGGTGGCAGGCGTCACCACGGACGGGCCGGGCAGCTCGGGCCAGCCGTTCATGCCGGTGTTAGACCAGGTGCGGCGCTCCAGGCCGATGGCCGACAGGATGCGGCGCATCATCGGCACAGCTCCAGCCACAGGAAGTTCACGCCGGGGCGCTGGCGGTACTCGCCCGTCATGATCGGGTCGCGCAGGAACGCATCCATGCCCAGCGAATCGGCGGCCTCCTTCATGCTGCGCAGGGCCACGGTGGTGTCCGCGTAGGCCGGGTCACTGGTCAGCGTCACTTCCACCAGGTCCACGGCCAGCAGCTCACGAACGAGGGTTGAGCCTCGGTACTCCCAGCGGTCGCCGCCTTCCTTCACGCGGAACCCGAAGGAACACCCGGCCACGTCGCCACGGTCCACCAGGATCGCCAGGTCGCGCCCGTGGGTGGTGTCGGGCAGGGCCAGCTCGAAGGCCAGGCCCTTGGCGTCCTCGCGCAGTTTGAGCGTGCCGCCTCGGGTGGTGCCCAGCAAGGCAGAACCGTCGTGGTGGTACAGCGCCCGGACGTTGGCGCCGCTCTCCAGGGTGTCCCGGAACGCGCCCTGGCGGATCACCTCGGAGAACTGGCCTAGATTGGCCTCGCTGTTGAACACGGCGGCATGCCCGGACAGGGTGCGGCCATTGCTGGCCAGGCCGTGGGTGGAACGGACTTCCAGCATGGCCAGCTCCTTACAGGGCCACGTCGGATGCAACAACGAACGCCTCGGGCCGGCGCACGGCAACGTCGGCGGTCATCAGGGCGCGCACCATGACGCCGCCTCGCTTGTACGGGCCTTCGGCGTACGGGTTCACGAGGATCTGCACGCTGTCCCACACGCCCACAAACATCTCGGAGAAGTCGCCCAGCACGATCTGGCCCTTCACCGGGCTGGTGCCCTTGCCGGGGACTTGGTTCGTCACTGCGACGGGCAGGCCGGCCAGGGTGCCGCCTTCCAGCAGGTAGCCAGCGCCTGCCGTGGTGCTTTTGAGCGTGGTTGCCAGCTTCATGGCGGCGCCGGGCGAAGTCAGCCAGGCCGTGGGCGACACGTTCTTGATGCCCAGCTTCAGCAGCATGGCCTGCACGGCGTCCCAGGACAAGGTGGCCAGGTTGGCGGTTTGAATGCCTACGGTGTTGAGCAAACCAAGCGGCTCCTTCACGCCGTCGCCGTTGATCATGGCGGCGTCGAACGCCTCGGCAATGACGGCCGACATGTCATCACGGACAAGCTGCTCGATCTGCGGGCTGGCCTGCTGGATCAGTTGGCGCGACAGCTCGGTGAGCGCACCCACATGGCGCGGCTTCAACGTCAGTTGGTCGAACGTCATTCCCGATTCCGTGAGGGAGTCGCCCTCAGCAAGCCACTGCGCCGTGTGGCTGGTCTTTTGGCGGGGGATCACCACGTCGCCGCGAAGGCCGGTCAGCACGCGGGCGCCCAGGCGGCGCATCACCAAGCTGTTGCGCAGCGGGCCGACGAACAGGTCCGGGCGGAAGTCGTCGGCCACGATGTTGGCGGCGCTGGTGGTGGTCTGCGCGCGGGTCTCGAATGCCGACAGGGGCACGTAGATGCCCTTCGTGCCGGTGCGCTGCTCCACCTCGCGCGAGTACTCGGCTACGGCGCCAGTTGCGGCGCGGCCTTCCACCTGGCAGCGGATCGCCTCCACCAGACTGACCTGGCCGTGCAGCTCGCGCGTGCCCTTGTCCAGCGGGCCGGCGCTGCGGCGCTCGGCGTCCTCCAGGAATTGCGCGCGGGCTTCGTCGGCTTCTAGGCTGGTGATTTCGCCCTTCAGCTTGTCGAAGGCGGCCTGCTGCTCAGGGGTCAGCTTGTCGCTGGCCAGCAGGCTGCGGGCTTCGGTCACTTTGGCGGCGCGGCGCTCGCGGATTTCGTGCAGTTGCATATGGGTCACTTTCAGGAAAGGTGCCCTGCAAACGCCGGGCGGGTTGATTTCACAATGTGCAATTCTACTACCACAATATGAAATGACGAAGCAAGCCCAGGCGTAAAAAAACCCGCTCGGTGGCGGGTCGGTGGTGATGTCAGCGCTGCCGGTACTGCGCGCGGAAATACTCCAGCAGGTCGCGCCACTGGTGTTTCGCTGCGGCCAGGATGTCCTCGCGCATTTGCTGGCGTGCAGCCGGGCCGTCTTGCCAGTAGTCGCAGGCCAGCTCGGCTTCGGTCAGCAGCGCCTCCAGCAGCGCGGCTTCGTCGGCATCGTTGGCGGCGTGTTTTTCATGTTTGCGCTGGGAGCGCACCCCCATAACCCCCATAACCCCCCTTTCGGGGGTTTTGGGGGCCTGCTCCTGGCGCGTTTGTGAAAAATGCGCTTTCGCTTTGTCGGCCCATGAGATCACCGCGCGGCCCTCGCTTTCGGGTTGACGTAGTAGCGCATGGTCGGCCGGCCGCCCTCGGGCGGGGTGTCATCCAGGCCGACGATCCAGCCGGCTTCCTCCAAGATGGCCAGCGCCGCCTCCGCGTCGGCCGTGCTCTTGATGCCAGACCAGCCTTTTTTCCACACGTCGCGCGCGGTGAACCCCTGCGCCAGCTTGCCCTCGCTCAGGCGGCGCGACAGCATCTTGGCGGTGTTGATGCGGGCCGCCTCCACCAAGCCATAGACGCGGCGCGCGTGCCCCTCCAGGTACTCGCACCATGCGGCGGCGCGCAGCGCGCTTTCCACGGTCACGGCGCCGATGCGGCCTTCTGCCAAGTGCAGGATCAGCGCGATGGCGCAGAACAGCTTCTCGAACTTGGCCAAGTGCTGGCGCAACATGGGGTTGCCTTCGTTCGGGATGCGCTGGCGGTTCAGCTCGGTGTCCCACTCGATGAACAGCTCCTGCGCCGCGTCGTCGAACGTGTAGTGCGCCAGCTTCACGAAGTCGTCAGCGGGTGCTGCGCCATCCATCGCCGGATCAAAGCTGGCCAGACGGTCGAACAGGTCGCGCACCGCCTCACGCGCGCCCTTGACGGGATAGCGGTCGCGCCACTCCCACGCGGGTTGATCGGGGTACACCAGGACTTGAAACCGCTGGATGCGGCCATCGTTGTCCATGCCGTTGACGATGCTGCCCAGGTAGCGCTCCAACAGGTCAGGCTGGATGCCACCGAACACGGACAGGCACAGCGTCTTGATGAACTGGCTGCCGCGCCCAATGCGGTCGATGCTGAAACTGCCGGTGCCGTTCCAGCCCTCCAGATAGAACGCCTTGTCGCCCTCGCGCCCGTCCTTCTCCCAGCTCGCCAGCAGGCCCATCAGCTCGTCGCGGAACACCAGCAGGCCGTGCTGGTTGTGGCTCAGGATGTCACCCAGTTTTTCGACAGTGGCGTCGTTGGACTTGAACCGGCGCGGGCGCGGTTCTTCGGGCTTCTCCAGGCCGGCCAGGTCGTTTTGCGCGGCCAGCATCTTGTCCCGATCGGGCTTGCCGGATGCAGCCTTCTTCATCGTCGCCTTGATGGCAGCTTCATGGGCTTCAAAGGCGGCCAGCTCGGCTTCGTAGGTGTTGCGGCGCTCTTCCAAGTCCTCCATTTCCTTGGCCTCCAGCCGATCCATGAAGCGCATCACCGTGCCGATGGTCGGGGACTTCTTCGCGCTGGGGTCGCCCACTACGCCGCCGTAGAGATTGGGCGTCACGATCCAGTCATCCCGGCGCTTGGGCTTGATGGCGCACTTGGTGCCGATCACCGCACCCAGGGACACGATCAGCGTGGCGGCCACATAGTCAGGCGCGGCGCACATGCGGTCGGCTTCGTCCAGGACGAACTCGGCCAGCGCGCCGGGCAGCAGCGCGTGCGCGTCGAACGGCGGGGCGGGGGGAAGGTCGCTCACGATGGGCGCGGGGTCTGGCCAGCTCGCTTGCTTGTCCACCAGCGCATCCACGCGGGCATTCGCGCGGCTCATGTCGATTACGGCGTTCATGCGATCACCTCCGCAACCACGTTGATGCGCGCGGCTGCCGTCAGCAGTCGGTCCAAGTCCACCCGCGTCAGCAGCACGCCGTGCGCGACGTTGGCAGCGGCTACTGCCACCAGGTTGGCTTCGGCCGCCAGCACCGCCAGCGCATCGCGGGCAGGCAGCGGCGTGGGGCGCGTGGACGCGGTGCGTCCGTCATCCGTCCAGGCTCCCAGGGCCTTGGCGGCTTCGATGAAGTCCAGGCCATGCGTGGCCATGTGAAAGGCCAACACGTCGCCACCACGGGCGCCGCAGCCAGCCATGCACACGAACGAGCCGCTGGTGGTGTTGATGCGCAGGCTGTCGCTGCCGCCGTGGAAATCGCAGCGGCTGGTGCGCCACTTGCCGCGCCGCTCTTTGAAGTCCAAGCCCTGGCCCTCGTAGTAGGTCAGGGGATCAGGCAGGCGGGTACGGTCGAACCCGCCACGGTTGGCGTTGTTGCTCATGCCGTCCTCCCTTCAAGCGCTGGCGGCTTGAACGAGGCGGCGGATGTCGCTGGCCTTCCAGGCGACAGCACGCTCTCCGATGCGGACGGGCTGGGGGTACTTGCCGGCTTTGACGCCTTGGTACCAGCCACTACGGCTCACGGGAAAGCGCGCCAGCACTTGCGGCAGGCGCAGCAGGGTTTCGTCGGTTGCTGAGGATGTCGTACTCATATCGGTTCTCAACGGTTCAAAAGAAGAACGCGCCGGAGCCAGCAAACAGTTCGACCATGCTGGAAGTAAACCCAGTTACATGGTCTATACCGCTTGCGGTACGATGGGACGCTTGGCCTGAAATCTAAGCACCCGCATCGGTCTCCGATGCACTAGAACCCCCCTTGCCGTTGGCGCGGCTTGGCGGGGTTCGCCTTATTGGACGTTTTCACATCCAACAAGACATGCGGTTTGTACACCACCCGGTCTTGGGCAGAAGCGCTTCACTGTGAGAAGAAGGCGCCAACGATCGCCCTTTTTGCTCTGTGCAGGTCAGTACATGACGGCTTTGGACGGTCTTGGACAGCTTTCCTCCCTTTAGGCCAGGAGAAAAGGGATACAAAGTCTTACTTTGCTCTGCATGTTGTGGTCGTGGAAGTAGTACAGCTTGTAGTGGCCGCTTCGCGGGCGAACTCATAGAGACATCGTTGCAGTGCATGTTGGTGTCCTCTCACGCGCCAGCGCAAAACTGCGCCCACGCTTCCATCAGCTCGCGCCGCTTCTCCAGCGCATCGCCGCGCCGATAGGCGGCCTCCACTTTGCTTTCCAGCGTGTGCGCCAGCGCGGCCTCGATCAGCTCGCGCGGGTAGTGGCTGCGGTCGCCTGCCCAGTCCCGGAATGTCGAGCGGAAACCATGGGGCACCGCATCAACGTCCATGCGCCGCAGGACAGCGGCCAGGCTCATATCGGATAGCGGCTGGCCCTTGGTGCCGGGGAAGATCAGCTCGCACCCTTCCAGGCGCGGCGTTTTCTTCAGCAGCTTGATGGCGGCAGCAGACAGGGGAACTCGGTGTTCCTTGCCTGCCTTCATGCGATCAGCCGGCACAGTCCACAGCCCCGCCTTCAGGTCGATTTCGTCCCAGCTCGCGCCGCGCACCTCGCCTGAGCGGGCGGCGGTGTAGATCACGAACTCCAGCGCGCGGGCGGATATGCCGTGGCGCTTGTGCAGCGCCCGCATGAACGCCGGCATGGCGTCAATGGGCAGGGCGCGGTGATGAACGGTCTTTGCCACCTTCGTGGGCGCGGGCAGTAGCTTGTCCAGGTGGCCTTTCCAGCGCGCTGGGTTCTCGCCCTGGCGGTACTTGCGCACGGTGGCCCAGTCCAGCACGGTTTCGATCCTGCCGCGCAGGCGTGAAGCGGTCTCGGTCTTGTCGCGCCAGATGGGTTCCAGGCAGGCCAGGACGTGCGGCAGGTCGATTGCGGCCACAGGCATGGCGCCGATCAGTGGGAAGGCGTACTGCGCCAGGGTGTTCTCCCACTGCTGGCGATGCTTGAAGTTCTTCCACTCGCTGGCCTTGTCGCGCATGAAGGCGCGGGCGCACTGCTCAAACGACATGGCGGCCACTGCAATGGTGGCTTGGCGGGTTGCTGCTGGAGTAGCAGGTACTTCGCCACGGCGCAGGGAATCGTGAACGGCGCGGGCCTTGTCGCGTGCTTCGGCCAGGCCCACGGCGGGATAGCTGCCCAGGCCCATATCGCGCCGTGCTTCGCCCACCTTGATGCGCAGCACCCAGCCACGCGCCACGCCCTTGACGCGAAGGTGAAGGCCGGGCACGCCTCCTACTGCATGGCGGCCATCGGTGCGGATGGCGGCCACTGCGCGCTCGGAAAGTTGCTTGGCAATTTTGGGCATAAATCCGTACTCCGCCACGTGCCACTCGGCCCACAAAAGTCCCACAAAGGATGTGGGATGCGGTCGGCTGTCCTTGGATGATGTTGGACAGGTGGCGGTCGGATTATGCAATAGAAATCAAGACGTTACGGGACTTTTTCGCACGTCCTTGGAATCGAATTTAGCGGACACCCTCTCCGCCACGAATCACGCCCGGTAGCCTGCAACGGCTTCCGGGCGTTTTTTCTGGGCCTCCTGGTCGGGCTGTACGGCCGGCCTCGCTTGACCTCCACTCCTCGATTGATAGCTGCTGGCGCTTGACTGGCAAGGGCTGGAGGCTGATTTTCCTTGAAGCTTCTTTCGAGCAATCTTGTGTTTCGAAATCCTTGATGAGTCTGGCAATACACCGCGGCATCTTGTTACCCGCTAAGGGGCAACGCCTACCGTCGTGTCGGACGGGGATTACCGAAGGGCCAGGGGTCGCGGCGCAAATTCAAGGCCGCACGTTGGAATTCCCCAGCATGCTTCTTTGTTTGGAAACACATAGGAGATCGCAATGCCCAACAACAATCCCCAAGGCCACAACCAGTACTCGAACAGCAACAGCGGCCAGAGCAACCAGAGCCACAGCAACCAAGGCAACCAGCACCAGGGCGGCAACCAAGGCGGCCATGGCAACCAGTCCAGCAGCGGCGGCCAGTCCAACAACAGCAACCGGGGCTTTGCTTCCATGGACCCGGAGCGTCAACGCGAGATTGCAGCCGAGGGCGGCCGCGCCGCACACGCTTCGGGCAATGCCCACGAGTTCAACTCGCAGGAAGCGCGCGAGGCCGGTGCCAAGAGCCATGGCGGCCAGGGTTCGTCTTCGCAGGGCTCGGACAACAACCGCAGCTCTTCGGGCAATAGCCAATCCAATAATTCCAATTCCGGCAACACCCGCGGCGGCTCCAGCGAGCAGCACGCACGTGCCGGTGCACAGAGCCACAAGAACGACCGTTAAGCGGGTGTGCTTGTGAATCGGCCGAAGGCCCCTCAGGGGCCTTCGGCTTTTTTCATGGGTGAGCGCGCTGCCGGCAGGACCGGCGTGCCGCGTCAGGCGCCGTCGCCGGCATTGCCGGTAATGGGAAGGACGATGCCGGTGATGTAGCTGGAGCAGCTGGGCGCCGCCAGAAACACGTAGGCAGGCGCGATTTCCTCCGGCTGCGCAGGGCGGCCCATCTGGGTGTCGGCGCCGAATTTTTCGATGTCCTCGGGTGACTGATCGGCAGGGTTCAACGGGGTCCATACCGGGCCGGGTGCCACGGCGTTCACGCGGATGCCCCGCTCCACCACGTTCTGCGCCAGTGCCTTGGTAAAGGCATGAATGGCACCCTTGGTGGCCGAGTAGTCCAGCAGCTTCTTGCTGCCGCGCAGCCCGGTGACGGAGCCGGTATTGACAATCGCATCGCCCCGCTGCAGGTGCGGCAGGGCTGCCCGGGTCATGTGGAAATAACCGTAGATGTTGGTGCGAAAGGTCTCGTCGAAACGCTCTTCGCTCAGCTCCTCCAGCGACGCGGCGTGCTCCTGAAAGGCGGCGTTGTTCACCAGCACGTTGAGCTTGCCGAAGGCCTTGAGGGTGGCCTGCACGGCGCTCGCGCAGAACTTTGCGTCCTTCATATCGCCGGCAATGGCCAGGCTGCGGCCGCCCTCGGCTTCGATCAGCCGGCAGGTGTCCTGAGCGTCCTCATGCTCGTCAAGATAGGCGATTGCCACGTCTGCCCCTTCGCGGGCAAACAACACGGCAACGGCCCGGCCGATGCCCGAGTCGCCGCCCGTGATGAGCGCGGCCATGCCCTTGAGCTTGCCGCTACCTCCATAGTGCGGTGCCTCAAAGCGCGGCTGCAGTTCCATGTCGCGCTGTACGCCAGGCTTGTCCAGATGCTGGCGCGGCATGGGGGGCGCCGGCTCGCTGCGGCCGGGGCCGGGCGCGGGCTTGGCCTTCTTGCCTTTTTCTTCTTTCTTGGTCTGGGCAGTCTTGCTGTCTTGCTGCTGCTGCAGCTGGCGCTGCTTGTCCGCGGTATCGGCGCCGGAGGAAGATTTCATGCGAGGGCCTCGTTCAGTACAACAGGTGGGGTGGGGTGGAACAATGCGGGGCCAGGCGGCCTATCCCAGCGGCTTCCAGACAGGGGCCTCGGGCAGCGGAAAATGCAATGGCCGGCGCCGGCTGGGCTGCATGGCTTCCTGCTGGCGCATGCGCTTGAGCGCCCGGGGCTTCAACGGCTTGTCATTGCTGCGCTGATAGGCATTCAACATGGTCAAACTCCCGCTTAGGTGTAGCGGCATTCGACCAGCCGCGCCTGCCCGGCCATGTCGGACAGGCTCGATTGATGGCCGCGGCCTGCAAGAAGCTTGAAATCAGGTCAGATCGGCAGGAACTGGGTATTGACCCGTTTGAATCTGGTACCAGCTGCCATGCGGCAGGCCGTCTTTGCAAGGGAAACGTGTTGCTTCAGATGGTCAGGTGTTGCAGAAAGCATCAGGCTGGAAATTTCGTACAACCCAGGAGAAAAATAAAATGAGCCCCTTTGACAATCTGCGCAGCAAGGCCATTGCCTGGTGTCGTGATTTTGAACAATACAAGGAAGAATGCCGCGTTTTCGGCGAGCGCCTGCGCGTGGAATATATTGGTTATCTGGGTGCCAGATCTGCGGACGTGGAGTTCTACAAGATGGATGAGCGGCTGGAGCGTCTGGCCTCGGAGGGGACGACGCTTTCCCCGCGCCTGCAGGTGGGCGATGACGGCTATGTGTACTTCGGCCTCACGATTTTCATTCGCGAAGATTCCCATTGCCTGGAAGAGCATGCCCGCATCGGGGTGCAGCGCGCACAGGGGAAATGGCGCCTGCGCTGGAATCAACTGGAAAGCGGCAGCGTCAATGACAAGGTGCCGCAGGCATTTTTCGAGAAGGTCACGGCCGCGATGATGGAGAAATACTCCACCCCGTTTTACAAAATACGCGGGCAGCTCGGCTTTATCCCGACTTTCAGCAACGACCACCTGGTGCTGGTGCCCGCTGGCGAATCTCTCGCCGCCGTCGAGGAGCGGCCGCCCCACACGGGCACCAGCGGGGCGGCCTGAGCGCGTGCCTGGCGGTGGGTGAGCGCCTGCTCAGGCAGACGCCGCAGCGGCCTGTGGCAGGCCGCTTTGCAGCAGGGGCGCTTCGGTCGCCACGGCATTGCGGCTGCCGTCGCCGCCGATGCGGAAGTGGGCCGACGGGCAATTGATGAATTGAAGAATGGCGCTGAAGCAATCGGCTGGCAGGGTCAGCGTTCCCAGTGCCATGGATTCATACAGCTCAAAGCTGGGGGGCGGCAGGTCGGCACTCTTCGAAAACCCGATCCGCAGCGCCGTGCGCAGCGCGCCCGCACGCGATCCCAGCAATTCGATGAATCCCACGGCCTGGGGAACCGTGTAGCTGTCTTCGGTAAAGGTATGCAGCCCCGACAGGGCCACCGCGCGAATGCTCTTGACCTTGATGGTCACGTAATGGTCCCAGTCGTGGCTGAAATCCTGGGCTTTCATCACCGTTTTCGCCCAGGGACGCGTGGAGTTGGGGGAAGTCATTCTTGGTTCCGTCATGGATGGGTCATCCCGAGAAAAAAGTGTGGAAGAAGTCACGGCTGGAGGCTGTCGGGTCCTGGAGCCGGGTTTTCCGGATAGGACTGGGGAAAGGAGGGTTTGATTTCCCCAGGTTGTTCTGGAACGCTGGCGGGCACGGGCTGCTGGGTTTTTTCGCCATCTTTTTCAAATGGCATGGCAGGTTGTGACGGCAGGGATGAAGGGTGGTTCATGGGAAATGGGTGTCATAAAAAATATTGATACAGCTATTTCAATAAATAGACTATTGAAATAAATGGAAGCGCTTTGACTTGTCAGTTCTATTATGAGTAGAGCCCGCAGGGCGGTAATCAAGCCAATGCCTGCTGTGGTGTAGGAAAAGTCCTCCAGCCGGCCCAACGCTGTCAATACGGGCCGAGGCAATAATTCAGTGCATTACTGGCAACGTGCTGACGCGCATGTAAGTCAACTCCTACCCAGGGCGTGCAGTGCGGCTTTGAATATGAATGGCCGCGAGGGGAATCCGCCCCCGCATCGGTGATTTTTCAAAGCAGCTTTTTTTGGAGATTGCAATGGCTCAACGCGATTACGCTGACGACAACCAGGCACGCCAGGGGCGTGGCTATGACGAGGAGCGCTACGGCTACCGCAACGAGGGCTTCGGACGGAACCAGGGCGGCGAAATGCGCTCGCAGGGCTATTCCGACCGTGATCCGTCCCAGCACCATGGCGGCCAAGGCTATGGCGGCCAAGGCTATGGCGGCCAGGATCGCCAGGGCCAGCACGGTGGTGGCTATGGCAGCAGCCAATACGGCGGCTATGGCGGCGGACAGTACAGCGGCAGCCAGTACGGTGGTTTTGGCGGCGGCCAGCACAACGACTACCGCGGCGACACCCAATATGGCGGCCAGGGCGGCCAGGGCGGCTATGGCGGCTATGGCGGGCAGGGCGGATACGGCAGCCAGAGCCACCAGGGTGGCTATGGCGGCAGCGCCAGCGGCCAAGGGAGTTATGGGGGCCAGGGTGGCTACGGCGGCCAGGGCAGCTACGGTGGACAGAGCGGCTACGGCGACCAGGGCGGCCAGTACGGCGGCAGCTACGGCAGCGGCCAGCGGGGCGGCAGCTATGGCCCCGGTGGCCAGGGCGGCTACGGCCGCAGCCCTTCCGAGCAGTCGGGTGACTCCTACGGGGATTCCAGCCGCTTTTCGCAAGGCGGTGGCCAGCAGCGCTCACGCCACCATGACGACCCGGACTACCACCAGTGGCGCAGCGAGCAGCTGCGCAATCTGGACAACGACTATGAGAGCTGGCGCGGCGAGCGCTACAAGAAGTTCTCGGAGGACTTCAACAATTGGCGCAGCTCGCGCAGCCAGAGCGACAACAACACCACCGGGCATGGCGGCAGCAGCGCCCATGGCAGTGGCAGCGACAAGGGTGGCTCGGGCAGCAGTTCGACCAGCGGCAGCGGCAGCAACACTGCCAGCGGCAGCGGCAGCACCACCAAGTCCCGCTGACCAGGACTAGAGGTCTGCAGGCGGCGCCCGGCCCATGGCCGGCGCCGCCTTTTTTGTTGCCCCTGCCTGCGGCAGCCACAGCTCGAACTGCGCGCCTTCGCCGAAGCTGCTTTGCACCCGCACCTGCCCGCCATGGCGCAGCACCACGGCGCGCACGAAAGCCAGGCCCAGCCCCACGCCGCCGGCTTGCGCACCGCCCGCTTCGGGCTGGTTGGGCAGGCGCCTGAAGGGCTCGAAAATGCGTTCTTGCTGCTGCGGGTCAACGCCCGGGCCTTGGTCGCGGATGGCGATGCACCAAAAGCCTGCCTCCGCCTGCAGCGTGCAATGAACGGCGGCCCCGCGGGGACTGAACTTCAAGGCGTTGCCCAGCACGTTGGCCACGGCGCGCTGCACCCGGCCCGGGTCGCCCGTGAAGGGCGCGGCTTCTTCGCTGGATTGCAGCTCCAGCCGCACTTGGCGCGCGGCGGCCGCGGCCCAGGCATCCTCCAAGGCCTGATGCAGTGTGTGCAGCAGATCGAAAGGCTCGTGCCGGTAGCTCTCGGCCTGGGCCGCGGCCAGGCGCACAAAGTCCTGCGCCAGGGCGAGCGAGGCCTGGGCCTGGCGTTCGATGCGGGCCAGCAGCTGCTCCTGCGGCATCCGTTTGGGAAAGGCGCGGTGCATCTCCAGCAGCGTGATGATGGAAGCCACCGGCGCCCGGACGTCGTGCGAGATGAAGTGCAAGGCCTGGTCGCGCTGGTGCTGCGCGCGCCGCATGTCCGACAAATCGACCAACGTGACGAGCCAGATGGCGCTGCCGTCCAGAAGATAGGGCTGGCGCAGCAGCAATACGTCTCGGCCCTGTCCGTCCCGTCCCTCGGCCGGGGCCGCGGCGCTGCCCTCGGCCCAGGTACGCTGCGCAGGCAGCGCCAGTCCGTCGTCCGCACCGACCAGGTCGCCGAGCAGCCGGTCCATCTCCATGCCGGTCAGCGGTGGCGTGAAGCGACCCTGAAAGTGCTGCTGCGCCGCTACGTTGGCCAGCAGCACGCGGCCACCAGCGTCGCACACCAGTGTGGGCGAGGGCAGGTGCTGCAGGCTGGCGCTGACGAAGTGGTGCAGCCGGCGCAGGCGCGACGAGGCCTCCTCCACCGTGGCGATGCGCCGCTCTAGCGCGTCGCTGTACAGTGAGGCACGTGCTGGCAGGGGTGCGGGCAGCGGCACCTCTTCCTGCAGCGACTGCATCTGCAGCTGCAAAAAGCGCGCGGCGGCGTTCAGCCGCCGCCAGCTCCACAGCGGATAGGCCAGAGCGATGCCGGCCAGCGCCGGCGTGCCGGCCAGCTGCCAACCTGCCAGGGCCGGCACCAGCGCCATGGCCGCCAGCACGCCCAGCGCCAGCAGGGCGCAAGCCACCAGCCCGGCCAGCGGGCCCAGCACGGCCATGCCCAGCAGGGCGGCGGCCACGGGCGCCAGGTTGAACAGCAAACTGGCGCTGCTGCCGGCCGGCCACACCCAGGCGCCCGCCAGCTCCGCGTGCAACGCGTGGGCCATCCACTCCACGCCGGGAATGCGCTCGCTGTGCAGGCCGGCCGGGGCAGCGAACAGGTCGCCCAGTCCCACGGCCGTGGCGCCCACCAGCACCCACTTGCCCTGCAGGGCCTGCGGCGGCAGCCGGCCCTTGAGCACATCCACATAGGAATAGCGTACGAACGCCGGCGCCCCGCCAGTAAAGGTGACGGTGCGCGGCTGCAGGCTCTCCCAGGGGCCCTGCGCCGGGGCGGCATTGCCGCGGCAGGCCGGCCGCAGCTGGCCTGCGGCGCACAGCAGCGCCGTGCCGATGTGCGGCCAGGGGGCCTGGGCCGGGCCTTCCAGGGCGAACAGGCGGCGCGCCACGCCGTCTTCGTCCACGGCCACCTGCACGTGGCCCAGCTGGGCGGCGGCGGCGCGCAGCTGGGGCAGGGGAGCGTCCACGCTGCTGGACGCCTGGCTGCCGCGCCGGGCCACGGGCAGCACCGTGCGGGCGGACTGGCGCAGGGCCTGGGCCAGCAGCAGGTCGTCGCCGGGGTAGTCGGCATCGGGCTCGCCAAAGAGCACGTCCAGCGCCACGGCGCGCGGCTGCTGCGCACTGATCTGCGCCAGCGCCTGGGCATGCAGGGCGCGGCGCCAGGGCCAGCGGCCGATGGCCTCGATGCTCTTGTCATCGATGGCGATGAGAACGATGTCGCTGCTGGCCGGCAGGGCGCGGGCGCGCATGGCCAGGTCGTTGACCAGATGGTCCAGCCGGCGCAACGCGCCGCCGCTGCTCCACCAGCCGACCAGGGCCAGCAGGACGAGCGACAGCGCCAGCCATTCGCGCCGCAGAGCGTGGCGGCGACTGCCGCGCGGGTGTGCCGCCACAGTCTCGGGCGGCCTGCGTCGTTGCGGATCCTCGCGATCGTGCGCACTCTCGCTGCGGCTTGTGCCTCGCAGCCCATCGCGGTCCGCCTCCTGCGCCTCTTCAGGCGGCGCTCGCAGGCACGCTCTGAGGCCGGCACGCCGGCTGCCCATGGCGGCGGGGCCCGTCAGGGCGCCGACAGCGGGCGGCCGTCGGCGGAGTGGACGGGCAGGCCGCCGCCGCTTTGCACGGCCGGCGGCAGCACGATCTGCCGCGGGGTCGAGAACGCGCTCTCCAGCCCCGATGCATCGCGTGTGCGGATGCGCACCAGGTAGCTGCCGGCTGCGAGCGCCGGCGCCGTCCAGGCGGGCTCGGCCAGCTCTTCGTCCACCAGCGGCTGATCAAAGCCGCGCGCATCACTTGCCACCTGCAGCCGAAAGCGCTGGCCCGGCGTGCCCGGCCAGCTCAGGCGCACGCTGGGCCCGCTGTCGCGGGCGGTGATGTGTTGGGCGCCCACGGCGGCGGGCAGCTCGGCCACGGCAAAGGGCTGGGCCGGGCTGAACGGGCCCTGGTCCGGCGCGCCGCTGGCCAGCGCGCGCACGCTGGCGGCGCGCCACCGGTAGCTGCCGGCTGGTAGGGCAGGCAGAGGCAGCGCGCACTCGCCGGCGCGCGTTTCGTCCAGCAGGGGGGCGGCAAAGCCGGCGCCCCCCGCCACCTGGATGCGGTAGCGCGTGGCGCCCTGCACGGCCGTACAGCGCAGCGTGCCCTGGGCGCGTGCCAGCGTGGCGCCGTCCAGCGGCGCCTGGGCCAGCGGGGCGACCGGGTGGGCCTTCACGCGGATGGTGTGCTGCGCCTGCTGACCGGGCAGGCCGGCGGCGTCGATCGCGCGCACCGTCAGGTAGTACTCGCCATCTGCGACCGCGGGCAGGCGCACCTGCGGGCCGGCCGCAGTGGCGCTGCGCACGACGGCGGCGGACTGCGCGTCGCGCGCCACCTGCACCTGGTAGGCCACGGCGCCCGGTACCGGCGGCAAGGCCAGGGTCAGAAAGTCGGCATCCTCCAGCGTGGCGGGCAGCTCCGCCAGGTCGGGCGCGGGCAGCAGCGGCGTGGGCGCGCCCACGGCGCCGGCGGCGCTCACCACCAGGCCGTGGCCCTGCTCGAGCCGCCGGGCGCCGGCGCCCGCGCGGTGGGCCGCCACATCCAGCGAGCCTTCGGTCACGGCGGCCAGGGTACGCCCGTCGGGCGCCAGCGCGACCACGAAGCGCGTGCCGCGCACGGCGGTGCTGGCCGTCGGAGTGCGAATCTCGAAGCGGCGCTGGCCCTGCGGCGGCTGCGGGGGCACGCTGGGCTCGACGCTGCCGCGCTCCAGCTGCAGCACCGACTGCGCATCGCCCGCGCGGCCGCGGCGGCGCAGCTGCTCGATCTGCACCTGCGAATCGGCCTGCACGCGCACCAGCGTGCCGTCGGCCAGCCGCACGGTGATGAAGGAATCGGCGCCGGCTTGCACGCGCGCGCCTTCGGCCAGGGCCTGGCCGGGCTGGGGCGCCCGGGGCGGGCCGCCGGGCAGTTGCACGTGGGCGTCGCCATGCACGAAGGCCACTTCGGCGCTGCCCGGGGGCAGCAGGTGCAGGGGGATGCGCAGCACCGAGCCGGGCTGCAGCCGGCGCGGGTCGGCCACGCGGTTTTCCTGCTGCAGGCCGGGCCACAGCCGGCCGTCGCCCAGGTAGTGGGCGGCCAGGGCCTGCAGCGTGTCGCCCGCCTGCACGGCGTGCTCGATGGCGCCGCCCGGCTGGGCGGCGGCCGGAGCAGCCACGGCCAGCAGCAGCGCCCAGGGCAGAAGGCGGCGCAGCGCCGGCCTAAATGTCGTCATGGGCAGGAATAGCCTCGTATTCGTCCAGAGGCTTGACGGCCTCGAAGCGGTAGCCCACTCCGTACACTGAGGTGATGGCGTAGCCACTGGCCGGGCGCAGGTCCAGCAGCGTGCGCAGGCGCGAGATGTGGGTGTCTAGTGAGCGCGAGATGACCTGGGCGCTGTGGCCCCAGATGGCCTCGCGCAAATGGTCGCGCGACAGCAGCCGGCCCAGGTTCTGAAACAGGTACAGCGCCAGCTCGTATTCGCGCGCCTTCAGCGCCATGGGCCGGCCGTCCATCAACAGCTGCTGCGTCTCGGGCAGGAAGCGGTAGCGGCCGAAATCCAGCGGCCCGCCCGCAGGCGCCGGCGGGTAGGCGCGGCGCAGCAGCGCGCCGACGCGCGCGCCCAGCTCGGCCACGCGCACGGGCTTGCCCATGAAATCGTCCGCGCCGCTGGCCAGGCCTTCGACGATGTCGGCCTCTTCCTGGCGGTTGGTGATGAAGAGGATGGGCAGCTGCAGGCCGAGCGGGTCGCGCACTTGGCGCACGATGTCCGGTCCGCTGGTGTCGGGCAGCTGCCAGTCCACGATCAGCAGGTCATAGGTCTCGCGGCGCAGCGACTTGAGCAGGGCCGCCCCGGTGGTGAAGGGGTGGCAGACATGGCCCATGGCGCCCAGCGCGTGGGTGAACAGCTCCAGCTGTAGCGTGTCGTCGTCCACTGCTGCGATGCGCATGCCTGTGCTCCCTTTCGTCTTTTCAGTGTTTTTTGCCTCTAGCCCTTGCCAGTCAAGCGCAAGTGGCTACTGTTTTGATAGTAATCAAGCGTCTCGGGCCGCGGCCAGGGCCTGCAGCGCGGCAGCCGCCTCGCCGTCTTGCACGCCCTCCACCGGGGCCAGCTGGCCCGCCAGCTGCGCCAGTGCGTCGGGCTCGGCCTGCAGCCGGGCAATGGCCTGGCCGGCCTCGCGCGGGGCTTCGAAGCCGGTGCTTTGCAGCAGCACGCGGCCGTCGGCGGCCACCAGCTTGAAGTAAAAGCGCCCGTCCTTCTCGCGGTATTGCTTGAAGGTGGGCAGGGCCGCGGCGGTGGGCCGCGCCGTGGGCAGGGGGGTGGCGACGGCCGCGCTCAAGGGGCGCAGGCCCACGGCGGCGCGCAGGCGCTGCAACAAGGGCCGGGCCTGGGCGCGGGCGCGCTCGGCACCGCGTTGCAGCACCGCCTCCACCTTCTCGGGGTGGGCCATCAGGTCGTCGTAGCGCGCGCGCATGGGCGCGATCTCGCGGTCGATGCGCTCGAACAGCTGCTGCTTGGCGTCGCCCCAGGCGATGCCGCCCTCGAAGGCGCGGCGCATGGCGGCGGTCTCTTCGGGCGTGGCGAAGGCCTGGTAGAGCTGGAACAGGGCCGAGCCCTGCACCTCCTTGGGTTCGCCCGGCGCGCGCGAGTCGGTGACGATGGACATCACCAGCTTTTTGAGCTGCTCGCGCGGGGCGAACAGCGGAATGGTGTTGTCATAGCTCTTGCTCATCTTGCGCCCGTCCAGGCCGGCGAGCGTGGCAACGCTGTCTTCGATGGCGGCCTCGGGCAGCGTGAAGTGGCAGCCATACAGGTGGTTGAAGCTGGCGGCCATGTCGCGCGCCATCTCGATGTGCTGCACCTGGTCGCGGCCCACGGGCACTTGGTGGGCGTTGAACATCAGGATGTCGGCGGCCATCAGCACCGGGTACATGAACAGGCCGGCGCTCACCCCTTCGTCGCCATCGCGTCCGCCCTCCTGGTTTTTGTCCTGCGCGGCCTTGTAGGCGTGGGCGCGGTTGAGCAGGCCCTTGCCGGTCACGCAGGTCAGCAGCCAGTGCAGCTCGGGGATCTCGGGCACGTCGGACTGGCGGTAGAAGGTGACGTGCTCCGGGTCCAGCCCGGCGGCCAGCCAGCTGGCGGCAATCGCCAGCGTGGAGCGGTTCACGCGCTCGGGCTCCTGGCACTTGATGAGGGCGTGGTAATCGGCCAGGAAGTAGTAGCTCTGCACCCCGGCGTTGCGGCTGGCGGCCACGGACGGGCGGATGGAGCCGACGAAGTTGCCCAGGTGGGGGGTGCCCGAGGGGGTGATGCCGGTGAGAAATCGCGTGGGTTCTTGCATGGGTCAGGGAAGGGGCAGAGAGGTCAGCGCAGCAGCGCGACGAAAGGGGTCATGAGCAGGTTGATGGCTTCGTAGCCCAGGCTCATCAACGGGCGCAGCCACAGCGAGCCCACCACGCCGGCCAGCACCAGCGCCAGCACGATGAAGAAGCCGTAGGGCTCGATGCGCGACAGCCACAGGGCCTGGCGCACCGGCAGCAGGCCCGCCAGCACCCGCCCGCCATCCAGCGGCGGCAGCGGAAACAGGTTGAAGGCCCACATGACCAGATTCACCAGGATGCCGGCGCGCGCCATCTGCACGAAGAAGGGCTCGGCCACGTCCAGCGCCACCAGCACGATCAGCAGCAGCGCCCAGAGCACCGCCTGCACGAAATTGGACGCCGGCCCGGCCAGCGCCACCCAGACCATGTCGCGCTTCGGATGCCTGAGGTTGCCAAAGTTCACCGGCACCGGCTTGGCGTAGCCGAAGACGAACGCGCCCGAGGTGGAAAAGTACAGCAGCAGCGGCATCAATATGGTGCCGATGGGGTCGATGTGCTTGAGCGGGTTGAGCGTCATGCGCCCGAGCATGTAGGCCGTGTTGTCGCCAAAGTGGCGCGCCACGTAGCCGTGTGCGGCTTCGTGCACCGTGATGGAAAACAGCACAGGCAGGGCGTAGATGAGCAGGGTCTGGAGGGTGTCGGAGGAGGGCACTCGCCAATTGTCGCGCATGGCGCCTGTGGGTCCTGTCCCACAGCGCATGGGCGCTTGTCCGACAAGGCGGGCGCGAGGTCAAGGCCAACAATCGACCGCAATACCCGGCGTGCAATGCGCCGGGGCCGCCAAGAACAACAGACAACAGGAGAGACTCCCCATGCATGCCTGGTTTGCCCCCGTGAAGATTTTCGCGCTCGTCATCGTGCTGCTGATGCTGGTGGCCATGGTCTATGCGGGCACCATGGCCATCACCTACTGGTCCGGCATCGGCGTCTGACGCCGTCCACGCAAACACCCCACGAGGCCCGCCATGAACAAGCGCCAGACCCGCCTTTTCGCCATCGTCGCCACCGCCCTGTCGGCGGCGGTTTTTCTCGGGCTCACCTTCGACAGCCACCGGCAGTTCGACAAGCTGACGAACGCCGAGTCCATCACGCCCGCCGTCACGCACGGCAAGAACGTCTGGCACAAGAACAACTGCATCAACTGCCACACCATCTTCGGCGAAGGCGCCTACTACGCGCCCGACCTCACCAAGATCAGCAAGCTGCGCGGCGAGGCCTATCTGAAGGCCTACATGAAGGACCCTTCCAAGTTCTACGACGAGCAGCGCCACCGCCGCCTGATGCCCAAGCAGGACCTGAGCGACGAGGACATCGCGGGCCTGATCGCCTTCTTCGACTGGGTCAGCAACGTGGACAACCAGGGCTGGCCACCGCGGCCCATCCTGGTCACGGGTGCTGCCATGCCGGGCATGGACCGCACGCTGGAGCAGCAAACCAGCGGGGCCAAGGTCGAGCGCGGCGGCATCGACGCGCCCCCGGGCGCGCGGCCCCTGGCCGGCGATGAAAACCCCATCGCGCTGGGCGAGCGGGTGTTCCGCACGGCCACGCCAGCCTGCACAGCCTGCCACTCCACCGCGCCGGGCGTGAACATGGCCGGGCCGTCTCTGGCGGGCGTCAAGGGCCGCACCGAGGCGCTGCTGGCCTCGGCCGATTACAAGGGCAAGGCCAAGGACGTGGCCGGCTACCTGCACGAGTCCGTCGTGGAGCCCAGCGCGCATCTGGTGCCCGGCCCGATGTACTCGGCCGATGGCACCTCGTTCATGCCCACCACCTATGGCAAGGACCTCACGCCCGAGCAGATCGACCAGCTCGTGGCCTACCTGATGTCCCTGAAATAAACAGGCTGACAACGCCATTCACGCCCAACGCCCTGGTCTTCGCCGGAGTTCGCCATGAGATACAAATCCCAATCCGTCGCCTACTGGTATTTCGCCGTGGCCGTCGCCCTGTTCGGCCTGCAGATCGTCTTTGGCCTGCTGTCGGCCACCAAGTACCTGGGTCCCGACCCCCTGCTGTACATCCTGCCGTTCGACGTGACCAAGGTCATCCACACCAACGTGCTGATCGTGTGGGTCATCTGCGGCTTCATGGGCGCCACCTACTGGATGGTGCCGGACGAGTCGCGCACCGAGCTCTACAGCGTCAAGCTGGCCTATATCCAGCTGGTGCTGTGGGTGGTCATGGGCGTGGCCACCGTGGTGGGCTATCTGTTTCGCTACGGCACGGGCAACAAGCTGCTGGAGCAGCCCCTGCCATCCAAGCTGGCCATCGTGGTGGCCATGGCGATATTTCTCTACAACATCGGCATGACGATCAAGAAGTCCGGCCGCTTCACCACGCCCGAGGGCGTGCTGCTGGGCGGCCTGGGGCTGGCGGCATTGCTGTACGTGCCGGCGCTGCTGGAGTACCACAACTACACCGTCTCCATCTACTACCGCTGGTGGACCATCCACCTGTGGGTGGAGGGTGTGTGGGAGATGATCCAGGGCGGCTTCCTGGCCTACCTGCTGATCCGGCTGTCCGGTGCCGACCGCGAGGTCATGGAAAAGTGGCTGTACGTCATCGTCGGCCTGGTGTTCATCGCCGGCATCCTGGGCACGGCGCACCATTACTACTGGGTGGGCGTGCCGGCGTACTGGCTGCCGATCGGCGGGGCTTTCAGCGCGCTGGAGCCGGTGGCCCTGGTCGGCATGGCCATGTACGCCTACTACGCCATGCGCCGCACGGGTCTGGCACACCCCAACAAGCTGGCCCTGCACTGGACGGTGGGCAGCGCCGTCTTCACGCTCTTCGGTGCCGGCCTGCTGGGCTTGGCGCACACCTTCCCCAGCGTGAACAAGTGGACGCACGGTACCTTGATCACTGCGATGCACGGCCACGCCGCCTTCTATGGCGCCTACGCCATGATCGTCATGGCCATGATCACCTACGCGCTGCCCTCCTTCACGCGCCGGCCCGAAGAAGGCTCGGCCATGGGCTACACCGCCTTCTGGATGCAGCTGGCCGGCATGTTCGGCATGACGCTGTCGTTCGCCACCGCCGGCATCGGGCAGGTGTACCTGGAGCGCATCATGGGCATGGGCTACCTGGACGCGCAGCTCAAGATCCAGGTGCACTTCGTGATGCTCATCATCACCGCCTCCATCTTCGCCATTGGCGTGGCGCTGTTCATCATCGACTTCTTCCGCTACCCGCTGCGCATGGAAGTGCGCGAAGGTGACCCGGTCGTGCCGCCTGCGGCGCCGGCGCGAGCAGCGGTGGTCTGACGGCGTGGATGCAGCTTCCTTGAACGCACACGCCGACGGCGCGGCATCTGCCGCCGCGCCGTATTACCTGCCCACCGGCGACGAGGTCGAGGTCTTCGAGCAGTGCCACGCGCAGGGCCTGGCCGTCATGCTCAAAGGGCCCACGGGTTGCGGCAAGACGCGCTTCGTCGAGTACATGGCCTGGCGCCTGAAGCGCCCGCTCATCACCATCTCCTGCCACGACGACCTGAGCGCCAGCGACCTGATCGGGCGCTTCCTGATCAAGAACGACGGCACCGTCTGGCAGGACGGCCCGCTCACGCGCGCCGTGCGGGACGGCGCCCTGTGCTACCTGGACGAGGTGGTCGAGGCGCGGCAGGACACCGTGGTGGTGCTGCACCCCTTGACCGACCACCGGCGGCTGCTGCCCATCGACAAGACCGGCGAGGTGCTGGAAGCCGCGCCCGGCTTCGGCCTGGTGGTGTCATACAACCCCGGCTACCAGCGCATGCTGAAAGACCTGAAGCCCAGCACGCGCCAGCGCTTCGTGGCGCTGGACTTCGACTTTCCCGCGCCGGAGGTGGAGGCGCGCATCGTCGCCCAGGAAGGCGCAATCGCCGAGCCCGACGCGCGCGCTTTGGTGCAGCTGGCCACCCGGCTGCGCGCGCTGCGCGACCGGGGCCTGGCCGAGGTGCCCAGCACGCGCCTGCTGGTCGCTGCCGCCCAGCTGTCCGCGCGCGGTGTGGAGCTGCGCCGCGCCTGCCTGCATGCCATCGTGGCGCCCCTGTCGGACGAGGCGTCGCTGGTGGCCGCCATGCGCGACCTGGTGGACGCCACCTTTGTCTGATTGATGCCGCATGGCAGAAGCCGAAGACGTCATCACCGACGCCGCGCGCCACGCCACCATCTACGCGCAGCAGCTGTGGCGGCGCCACCGGCCCCCACCGGCCGGCCCGCCCGTGCTGCGTCTGGCCGACGTCGCGCCGCGGCTGGATCTGCTGATCGCCGCCGCCTTTGGCTGCAGCCTGCAACTGCGGGCGGCGCAGCAGCCCGCACCGCCCACCTTTTTGTCGCGCTGGTTTCAGCGCGGCGAGCCGCCGCATGAGCGGGGCGCCCTGCCTGCGACCGACGGCGCCAGCATCTGGCTGCCGCCCGCGCTCGCGGCCCCGCAAGGGCTGGAGGACGCGATGCAGCAGCTGCGCACGCTGGCCATGGTGCAGGCCACGCGGGCGCTGCGCGGCGCGGCGCAATGTGCAGCCAGCGCCGCCGGCCGGTATGAGCGCACCCTGTTTGCGCTGCTGGAGGCGCACGCCGCCGACCACGAACTGGCCACGCGCCTGCCCGGCATGGCGGCACCGCTGGCGCGCCTGCGGCAGGCGGCGCTGGCTGCGCGCCCGGCACCTGCCTCGCTGCCCAGGCACTTGCAGCCGCTGGAGGCGCTGGTGCGCGCCGTGCTGGGCGCGCCTGCCTCCCAGGCCGTCGCGCTGCCCGGCACGCAGGAGCTGCTGCTGCCCCTGCCCGCCAGCAGCGCCGACGCGCTCGCGCGGGCACGCGTACTGGCGCTGCGCCTGGCTGCGCCGGACGCGCCGCCGCGCCAGCAGCGCTGGCTGGTGGCGGGCTTGTGGCTGGGTGAGTTGCGCCCGCCTGCGCCCGCCGCCCGTTTTCTGGGCGACCCGTCAGCCGACGAGGAGGCCGGTGGCCGCGGCCCCAGCCGCTCGGTACACATGGCGCGCCGCCCGCAGGTGCGCGAAGCGCTGGAGGACGAAGACGAAGAACAGAACCAGCCCGGCGCCTGGATGGTGCAGACCGCCCAGCCGCACGAACAGGCCGCCGATCCCATGGGCCTGCAACGCCCGACCGACCGCGACACCGACACGGCGGCCGAGGAGTTCGCCGATGCCCTGTCCGAACTGCCCGAGGCGCGCCTGGTAGCCACGCCCGGCCGGCCCAAGGAGGTGCTGCTGTCCGACGACCCGCCCGAGCACCTGGCGCGCAAGGCCGGCGCGGGCCCCGGGGGCGAAGAGGGCGGCGGCGAAGCGCTGCACTACCCGGAGTGGGACTGCGCAGCCAACAGCTATCGCCACCCCGGCGCCACGGTGCGCGTGCGCCAGGCCGCCCCCGGCGCGCCCGAATGGCTGGCCGCCACCCTGGAGCAGCGCCGCGCCATGCTGCACGAGGTGCGGCGGCGCTTTGAGCTGCTGCGCAGCCGCCGCGTGCCCGTGCGCCGCCAGTGGGACGGCCCCGACATCGACCTGGAGGCCTGCATCGAAGCCCGCGCCGACTTTGCCGCCGGCCTGCCGCTGCCCCAGCAGCTGTACCGCAGCGAGCGCCGCCTGCACCGCGACCTGGCGGTGCTGGTGCTGATCGACGTGAGCGGCTCCACCGACGCCTGGGTGGCCGAAGGGCGCCGCGTGATCGACGTGGCGCGCGAGGCCCTGCTGCTGGTCAGCCTGGCGCTGGACGGCATGGGCGCGCCCTTTTGCGTGCAGGCTTTTTCGGGCGAAGGGCCGCAGGGCGTGGTGGTGAGAAACGTCAAGCGGTTTGGCGAACCCTATGGCCAGGACGTGGCGTTGCGCATCGCCGGCCTGGAGCCCGAGCACTACACCCGCGCCGGCGCCGCGATGCGCCACGCCACGGCCACGTTGATGAAGGAGCCGGCGGCGCACCGCCTGCTGCTGCTGCTGTCCGACGGCAAGCCCAACGACGTGGACCAGTACGAAGGCCGCTACGGGCTGGAGGACATGCGCCAGGCAGCGACCGAGGCGCGCCTGCAGGGCATCGCGCCGTTTTGCCTGACGATCGACCGCCAGGCCTCCAGCTACCTGCCCGCCGTGTTCGGCGCGCACCACTACGCGCTGCTGCAGCGGCCCGAGCGTCTGCCGGAGGTTCTGCTGGAATGGCTGCGCCGGCTGGTGGTGCAGTAGGGCAGCTATAAATCTTATAGCTGCTGGCGCTTGCCTGGCGGGTGCTAGGGCCCTAAAAGGCTCTCAGTCAGAGCCCCAGCCTGGCCAGGCTGCCCAGGCCCGCGCGCACCACGACCGCCTCGCCGCCCGTGCCCATGGGCACCAGGTCCAGCACGGTGGTCAGCTCCAGCGGGCAGCTGCCCGCGTCCACCACACCCTCGATGACCTTGTCGAAACGCTCGCGGATGTCCTCCGGGTCGTTCAGGGGCTCGGTCTCGCCCGGCGGGATCAAGGTGGTGGCCAAAAGCGGTGCGCCGTGCAGCTCCAAGAGCAGCTGCAGGCCCTTGCGCTCGGGCACGCGCAGGCCGATGGTCTTGCGCTGCGGGTGGCTCACGCGGCGCGGCACTTCCTTGGTCGCCTCTAGGATGAAGGTGTAGGGACCGGGTGTGCCCAGCTTCAAAAGCCGGTACTGCCGGTTGTCCACATGCGCGTAGCTGGACAGCTCCGACAGGTCGCGGCACAGCAGCGACAGCAGCTGCTTGTCGTCAATCTGGCGCACGCGGCGCATGCGGTCCACCGTGGCCTTGTCGTCCAGGCGGCACACCAGCGCGTAGCTGGAATCGGTGGGCACGGCCAGGATGCCGCCCGTGGCCAGGAGCTGTTGCGCCTGCTGCAGCACGCGCGGCTGGGGGTTGTCGGGGTGGACTTCAAAGAGCTGGGCCATGGCGGGGTTCTCGTCTTCTTGTTGTCAGGTGGGGGCAGAGGAGGCTGGCGCGCGCAGGATGCGCCCCTGCAGCAGCTCCCACACGGGCGTGAGCTGATCGGGCAGGCCGGGCAGCTGGCCCAGGTCGGTGTGCGATTCATGGGGGCTGTGGAAATCGCTGCCGCGCGAGGCGGCCAGGCCGAACTCCTGCGCCATGGCGGCGTAGATGGGGTATTCGGACGGCATGTGGCTGCCCGTGACCACCTCCACCCCTTCGCCGCCGTGCTGCTTGAACTCGGAAAACAGCGCGTATTCCTCGGTCGGCGTGAAGCGGTAGCGGCCCGGGTGGGCGATGACGGCCGCACCCCCGGCCTCGCGGATCCAGCGCACGGCATCGCGCAGCGACGCCCAGCGGTGCTCGACATAGCCCGGGTGGCCTTCGGTCAGAAAGCGGCGAAACACCTCCGGCGTGTCGCGGCAGACGCCCGCATCGACCAGATGGCGGGCAAAGTGCGTGCGCGAGATCAGCTCCGGGTTGCCCACGTAGCGCAGCGCGCCTTCGTAGGCGCCCATGATGCCCACCTGGGCCAGCTGGCGCGCGATCTCCTGCGCGCGCTCGCCGCGCCCGCCGCGGGTGGCGGCCAGGCCCTGCGCCAGCTGCGCGTCGTGGGCGTCGAACCCCAGGCCGACGATGTGCACCGTGGTGTCGGCGAAGGTGACGGAGATCTCCACGCCGGTCAGGTAGTCCATGCCCAGCGCCTGGGCGGCGGTGGCGGCGCGGTGCTGGCCGCCGATCTCGTCGTGGTCGGTCAGGGCCCACAGCTGCACGCCGTTGGCATGCGCGCGAGCGGCCAGCTCTTCGGGCGTCAGCGTGCCGTCGGAGACGACGGAGTGGCAGTGCAGGTCGGCGTTCAGAAGAAGGGTCACCAGGCCATTTTAGGGGTCGCCTGCACACGGGCCCGCGTCAGCATTTGTTGACGCCATGCGTCGCAAACCGCACTCATGTTGTAAACAAATGTGCGTAAATATGACAATATGCCCAGAATGTGAGGCCCTGCCTTGGCTTTCGTTTCCTTTCTCCGTCTCCTGGAAAACCTCTCTCATGACTCTTCAGAACATCTCCGTAGGCCGCAAGCTGTGGTTGCTGGTGCTCGGTCTCCTGGTCTCCATGCTGGTGCTGTTGGGCGGTTTGCTGGCCTATCTCACCCATCTGGAGGATGAGGCCGCGCGCATCGTGCAGGCCAATGAAGACGCCCTGAGCCTGACGCTGCGCTGGCAGGGCCTGTCGGCCCTGGCGGTGGAGCGAGCGCTGCTGGGCGTGAGCGTGACCGATGAAACGCTGGCAACCCGCCTGCGCGGCCAGGCGGGAGAGGGCATCAAGGCCATCAGCGGCCTGCAAAAGCAGATCGACGAACAGGCCGTCACCGCCGAGGACAAGGCCCAGCTGGAGCGCATTGCCAGCGCCCGCAAGCCGGTGCTGGAATACAACGCCGAGGCCGGCCGCCTGCGTGCCGACGGCGACTTCGCCGCCGTGAGCGACCTGATAGAGGGCAAGCTGATTCCTGCCATCGAACGCTACGTGGGCGAACAAAATGCCTATGCCCAGCTGCAGGAGCGCCAGCGCGACGCGGCCAAGGAAGAAGCCGTGCAGCTGCGCCGGCGCGCCATGATGCTGGGTGCGGCGATCGCCGCCGTGATGGTGGGCCTGGGCCTGCTGCTGGCCACGCTGCTGGTGCGCTCCATCACCGCGCCGCTCACGCGCGCCGTGGGCCTGGCCGATGTGATCGCCGCCGGCGACCTGACGCAGGATGTGCACGACGAGCGCGGCGACGAGTTGGGCCAGCTGCTGCGCTCGCTGTCGGCCATGGGGGCGCGGCTGCGCAGCGTGGTGGGCGAGGTGCGCTCGGGCGTGGAATCGGTCTCCAGCGCCTCCAGCCAGATCGCCACCGGCAACCAGGACCTGTCTTCGCGCACCGAGCAGACGGCCGCGAACCTGCAGCAGACGGCGGCCAGCATGGAAGAGCTCACCGCCACCGTCACCCAGTCGGCCGACACCGCGCGCCAGGCCAATCAGCTGGCCGCCACCGCCGCCCAGGCCGCCGAGCGCGGGGGCAGCGTGGTCGGCCAGGTGGTCAGCAGCATGCAGCAGATCACGGATTCGAGCCGCAAAATCGCCGACATCATCGGCGTCATCGACGGCATCGCCTTCCAGACCAACATCCTGGCGCTGAACGCCGCCGTGGAAGCCGCCCGGGCCGGCGAACAGGGCCGCGGCTTTGCCGTGGTGGCCGGCGAGGTGCGCAGCCTGGCGCAGCGCTCCGCCTCCGCCGCCAAGGAGATCAAGGAGCTCATCACCACCAGCGTGGACAACGTGCAGGCCGGCTCGGCCCAGGTAGAGCAGGCCGGTCAGAGCATGAGCGACATCGTCACAAGCGTGCGCCGCGTGAGCGACCTGATCGGCGAGATCACGGCCTCCTCCACCGAGCAGCGCGACGGCATCTCCCAGGTCAACCAGGCCGTGGCCAACCTGGACCAGATGACGCAGCAAAACGCCGCGCTGGTGGAGGAGTCCAGCGCCGCCGCCGCCGCCATGCACGAGCAGGCGCAGCGCCTGGCACAGGTGGTATCGGTATTCAACGTGGGCGCAGGGGCACCGGCCGCAGCGCCTGCACCCCGGCGCGCACCGGCGCCCGTTGCCGCTGCCCGGGCACCCGCGCCCGCCCTGGCCAAGCCCAGGCCCGCGGCCAAGGCCGCTCCGGCACCGGCACCGCGCCCGCAGATCGCCGCCCCCAGCCTCACGCCGGCCGCGGACGACGACTGGGAGAGCTTTTGACGGCCTCTCCGGGGTGCTATTGAAATGAGAGCTGCCAGCGCTTGTCTAACGGGCGCTGGCAGCTCTTTTTGCCTACGACGTTGCCGCGGGCGACCGGGGTGGCTACCATCGTTGTCAAATTGTTAACGCAGTCCGTGCGAACCGGGAGATACACATGGATTTGGGCATTGCAGGCAAGTGGGCGCTGGTGTGCGGCGCCAGCAAAGGGCTGGGGCAGGGGTGCGCGCAGGCACTGGTGCAAGAGGGGGTCAACCTGGTCGTCAACGCGCGCGGGGCCGATGCGCTGCAGTATGCTGCTAGCCAATTGATAGCTGCTGGCGCAGACGCAGCAAGCGCCAGGGGCCAAAAAGGCTCAGAACCTCAGGTCATCGCCGTGGCCGCCGACATCACCACACCCGAGGGCCGCGCCGCCGTGCTGGCCGCCCCTGGCGGGCCGGGTGCGCAGCTGGACATCGTGGTGACCAACGCCGGCGGCCCGCCGCCGGGCGACTTCCGCCACTGGGACCGCGCCGCCTGGCTGGCGGCCGTGGAGGCCAATATGCTCACCCCCATCGAGCTGATGCGCGCCGTGGTGGACGGCATGGCGCAGCGGGGCTTCGGGCGCATCGTCCACATCACCTCCAGCGCCGTGAAGGCGCCCATCGACATCCTGGGCCTGTCCAACGGCGCGCGCAGCGGGCTCACGGGCTTCGTGGCCGGCCTGGCGCGCAGCAGCATCGCCGCGCAGGGCGTCACCATCAACAACCTGCTGCCCGGCCGCTTCGACACCGACCGCCTGGCTGCCACCATGCGCGCCGCCAGCGCCCACAGCGGGCGCAGCGAGGACGAAGAGCGGCGCGTGCAGCAGCAGCGCATCCCCGCCGGCCGCTTTGGCACGGCCGCGGAGTTCGGCGCCCTCTGCGCCTTCCTGTGCAGCATGCACGCCGGCTACGTCACCGGCCAGAACGTGCTGGCCGACGGCGGCGCCTACCCAGGCACCTTCTGAGGTCGGCCCCGCCACGCGCCATGCAGCCCCCAGCGCCACGCTCCCTGTCGCTGGCGCATCGCGCCGGCAGGCGGCTGGCCGCCGCGCTGCTGGCCCTGGTGGCGCTGTTGGTGCCACTGCCCGGCGCCGCCGCGCAGGCCGCGGCGGCCGGTGCCACCGATGCCGGGGCGCCGTTCAAGCTGCGCGTCGTCGGCGGACTGGCCGGCATCACGCAATACACCCAGCTGGAGGCGCCGTTTTGGACGCGCGACCTGCCGCGCCTGAGCGGCGGGCGCTTCACCGCCGACATCGTGCCGTTCGACCGCGCCGGCGTGCCGGGCAGCGAGATGCTGCGCCTGCTGCACCTGGGCGTGGTGCCCTTCGGCACGGTGCTGATGAGCTCGCTGTCGGCCCAGCACCCGTTCTACACCGCGGCCGACCTGCCCGGCTTGAACCCTGACATGGCCGCGCTGCGCGCCACGCTCGCTGCCGTGCGCCCGGCGCTGGAGCAGGCGCTGCGCAGCGAGCAGGGCATCGAGCCGCTGGCGCTGTATGTCTATCCGGCGCAGGTGCTGTTTTGCCGCGAACGCCTGCGCGGCCTGGCCGATCTGCGCGGGCGCGTGGTGCGCGTGTCCTCGGCCGCCCAGGGCGACTTCATGGCGGCGCTGGGTGCCAAGCCGCGCCTGGTGCCCTTTGCCCAGATGGTGGCCGGCGTGGAAAGCGGCGCCCTGGACTGCGCGGTGACCGCCGCCATGTCCGGCAACGTGCTGGGCCTGCACCAGCACACCGCCTACCTCTATCCGATGCCCATCACCTGGGGGCTGGCCCTCTTCGGCGCCAACCAGGCCGCCTGGCAAGCCCTGCCGCAGGAGCTGCGCACACTGCTGCGCGCCCAGCTGCCGCGGCTGGAGACGGCCATCTGGCTGAGCGCCGAGGAAGAAACCGCCAACGGCCTGGCCTGCAACACGGGCAGCAGCCGCTGCACCAGCGGGCGGCGCGGCGCCATGACGCTGGTGCCCGTCAGCGCCCAGGACGAGGCGCGCCGCGCCGAGCTGCTGCGCAGCGCCGTGCTGCCGCGCTGGCGCGAGCGCTGCGGCGCCCGCTGCGCCGGGCTGCAGCTGGGTGGCCCGGGCGCTGGCAGCCCGGCGCCGGGCAAGCCGTGAACAGCGCCGCCACCGCAGCCGCCATCGCCGCGCCCGGGCGCCGGGCCTACGTTCTGGTCTGGGGGCTGGTGGTGCCGCTGGTGCTCGGCCTGACCCTGGCCGTGGCCGCCCTGCTGTGGAGCCAGCGCAGCGCCGACCTGGCCGAGGCCGAGGCACAGCTGGGCCGCTTTGCCACCGGCGCCGAAGTCGGCGTCAACCGCGCCCTGCTGGCGCTGGACGTGCTGCTGGCCACGCTGGAGCAGGTGGCGCCCGCCGCAGGCTCCGCCGAGGGCCCGCCGGCACGCCTGTCCGGCCAGCTGCTGGCGGCCATGGCGCGCCAGAACCTCATGGTGCGCGACGTGGCGCTGCTGGACGAGCAGGGCGTGCCGCTGGCTGCCTCTGTGCCGGTCGAGCGTGCCGGCGCCGCCCTGCGGCTGCCCAAGGACTTCATCGCCGCCGCCCTGGCGCCGGCCGTGCCCATGCTGGTCATCAGCGACCCGGTGGTCAACGCACGCAGCGCCGAGCGGGTGATCTGGGTGGGGCGGGCGCTGCGCGCCCCCGGCGGCGGGCGCTGGCTGGCCGTGGCGCAGGTGCCGGTGGACGCGCTGGTGTCGCTGCTGCAGCAGGGCATGCCGCAGCCGCAGGTGGAAGTCACGCTGGAGCGTGCCCAGGGCGCGTTGCTGGTGGGGCTGGCCCCGCCGCAGGGCCTGGTGGAGGCCGAACGCGCGGGCGGCCCGCCGCTGGCGCGGCTGGCACCGGGGAGCCTGCCGTCCTGGCAGGGCCGCACCCGGCTGCGGGGCGACAGCGGCCTGGTGGCCACGCGCGCGCTGATGTATGAAGACCTGTGGATCACCGCCAGCCTGCCGCGCGCCGCCGCGCTGGCCGACTGGGGCGAGCAGGCGCGCCTGATCGCCGGCGCGGCCCTGGTGCTGGGCCTGACCATGGTGCTGGCCGGGGTGCTGGCCACCGTGTACCTGCGGCGCATGCACCGTGCGCGCGCCGTGGTGGCGCAATCCAAGGCGCTGCTGGACGAGGCGCTGGGCGCCATGGTCAGCGGCTTCATGCTGCTGGACGCGCAGCGCTGCGTGGTGCAGTGGAACCAGCGCTTCGAGGAATTCTTCCCCTGGCTGTCGGGGGTGGTGCGCCCGGGCGTGTCGTTTTTGCGCGTGCTGCAGACCACCGTGCACTACCACCGCCCCGGCGCCACCCCCGAGGACAAGCGCGCCTGGGTGGACGAGCGCCTGCGCCGCCTGCAGGACCCGCACGGCACGCTGGAGCAGCGCCTGCCCAGCGGCCGCTGCGTGCAGGTCATCGAGCGGCCCACGCCCGAGGGCGGCCTGGTCATCCTCTACCACGACGTGACCGAGCTGCGTCAGGCCACCGCCGAGGTGGAGCACCTGGCCTTTTATGACCCGCTGACGGGCCTGCCCAACCGCCGGCTGCTGCTGCAGCGCATCGAGCAGGCCTGCGCCGAGGCGCAGCGCGCCGGCGTGCACGGGGCGGTGCTGTTCATCGACCTGGACCACTTCAAGACGCTCAACGACACCCTGGGCCACGAGACCGGCGACGAGCTGCTGCGCCAGGTGGCGCGCCGGCTCGAGTCCGGCGTGCGCGCCGGCGACGTGGTGGCCCGCCTGGGCGGCGACGAGTTCGTGGTCATGCTGCTGCAGCTGTCCGGCGACGCCGAGCTGGCCGCCGCCCAGGCGCGCGGCGTGGCCGAGCAGATCGTGGCGTTGCTGGCCCGGCCCTACGCGCTGGCCGGCCAGGTGCACCACGGCAGCGCCAGCCTGGGGGCCACGCTCTTTGGCGCCCAGCTGCAGTCGGCCTCCGAGGTGCTCAAGCAAGCCGACATCGCCATGTACGAGGCCAAGGCGCGGCGCGGCAACTCCCTGTGCTTCTTTGACCCCTCCATGCAGGTGAGCCTGAATGCCCGGGCGCGGCTGGTGGCCGACTTGAAGCGCGCGCTGCCCGGCAACCAGTTCCTGCTGCACCTGCAGCCGCAGCTGGACCAGCAGGGCCGGGTGGCCGGCGCCGAGGCGCTGCTGCGCTGGCAGCACCCCGAGCGCGGGCTGGTGCCGCCGGGGCAGTTCATTGCTGTGGCCGAAGACAGCGAGCTCATCGTGCCCATCGGCCGCTGGGTGCTGGACAGCGCCTGCCAGCTGCTGGCCCGCTGGCAGCACGATGCGGCGCTGCGCGAGCTGTGCCTGAGCGTGAACGTCAGCGCACGGCAGTTCCGCCAGCCCGGCTTCGTGGAGCAGGTGCTGGCCAGCCTGCAGGCCAGCGGCGCGCGCGCCCACCGGCTGGAGCTGGAGCTGACCGAGTCGCTGGTGCTGGAGGACGTGCAGGACTCCATCGCCAAGATGCACCAGCTGCGCACGCGCGGGGTGCGCTTCGCGGTGGACGACTTCGGCACGGGCTACTCGTCTCTGGCCTACCTGACGCGGCTGCCGCTGCACCGCCTGAAGATCGACCGCTCCTTCGTGCAGCACCTGGGCGAGAGCCACAGCGACGACGTGGTGGTGCAGACCATCCTGGGCATGGCGCGCAACCTGGCACTTGAAGTCGTGGCCGAAGGCGTGGAGACGCAGCAGCAGTGCGATTTCTTAACGGTGCATGGCTGCGAGGTGTACCAGGGCTACCTGTTTGCCCGGCCCCTGCCGCTGGCGCAGTTCGAGGCCTTCGTGCGCGAGCGGGCCGGCCCGGCGGCCTAGGCGGTCGGGCGCGCCAGGGCCGGCTGCGCGAAGGGCGCGCCGGGCGGGCTGCCGTCGTGCAGTCTGAACGTGCGCACCACGGCCAGCAGCCCGCGGGCCTGGGCCTGCATGGAGCTGGCCGCCGCTGCGGCCTCTTCCACCAGCGCGGCGTTTTGCTGCGTCACCTGGTCCATCTGCACGATGGCCTGGTTGACCTGGGCGATGCCGGCGCTTTGCTCCTGGCCCGCCAGGGTGATCTCGCCCATGAGGCTCTTGACCCGCGTGACGCTGGCCACCACCTCGCCCATGGTGGCGCCGGCCGCGTCCACCAGCTGGCTGCCCGCCTCCACCTGCTTGACCGAGTCGCCGATCAGCGCCTTGATCTCGTGCGCCGCGGACGCGGAGCGCTGGGCCAGCTGGCGCACCTCGGCGGCCACCACGGCAAAGCCCCGGCCCTGCTCGCCGGCGCGCGCCGCTTCCACCGCCGCGTTCAGCGCCAGGATGTTGGTCTGAAAGGCGATGGAGTCGATCACGCCGATGATGTCCACGATGCGCCGCGCCGAGGTGTGGATGGCGGCCATGGTGTCCACCACCTGGCCCACCACCCGGCCGCCCTGTTCGGCCACCTGCGAGGCCTGCGTGGCCAGGTCGTTGGCCCTGTGCACGTTGTGCATGTTCTGCTGCACGGTGGAGGTGAGCTCCTCCATGGAGGCCGCCGTCTGCTGCAGGGCGCTGGCCTGGCTCTCGGTGCGCGAGGACAGGTCGGCATTGCCCGCGGCGATCTCGCTGGAGGCGGTGGTGATGGCGTCGGTGCCTTCGCGCACCCGCTGCACCAGCGCCGACAGGCTGCGCTGCATCTGCGCCATGGCGGCCATCAGGCTGGCGCTGGCGCCGCCGTGGGCCAGTTCGATGTGCGCCGTCAGGTCGCCCTCGGCGATCGACGTGGCCACGGCTGCGGCGTGGCCGGGCTCGCCGCCCAGCTGCCCGATGACGCTGCGCGTGAGCCACCAGGACACGGCGGCGCCGGCGGCCAGAGCGGCCGCGGCCAGCGCCAGGCTCAGCGTGAACAGCTGGCCGGTGCGGGCGCTGAGCTGGCTGCGCGACTGCTCCACGGCGTCGGTGCGGTCCTTGATGAGCTTGAGCAGCTCGGTGCGGATCTGGCGCCACAGCGGCGTTTCCTTGGCGTTGAGCAGCTCGATCGCCGCGTCCCGGTCGCTCTTGGCCAGCTGCACGACCTGCTGCTGCAGCTCGGACTGCTGCTGGTGCAGCTGGGCGACGCGCTCCAGCGCGGCAGCGGTGGCGCTGTCGCCGCCAGCCAGTGTGCGGGCGGCGGGCAGCTCCTTGCGAAACGCCTCGCGCGCCGCCTCCAGGTTCTTGTAGCCCTGCTCATTGCCCGGCGCCAGGATGACGTTGCGCAGCGCCTGCCCCATCTGCAGGCCCTGGGCATACAGCGTGCTGCTGGCACTCAGGAAGGCCTGGTCCTGTTCGATAAAGGTGGTGAAGCGGCTGGAGGCGCTGCGCATGCCGGTGATGGCCACGCCCAGGGCGATGGCAAATATCAGGCACACGAAAGCCATGCCCAGGATCATGCGGCTGCGCAGCGTCATGGTGGCGATAGGTGAAAAAGAACGGGGAGGGCGCGCACGGGAGAGCCGGCGACGCGCGAGGGCAGGATTGTCTTTGCCGGCAAAATCCTCAGTGGCTGCAGGGAAAGGCGCCAGTGGGCGCTCACCCGGGGCGCGTCAGCTGCGCCGCGACGACACCACGATGCCCCCCACGATCAGCGCAAAAGCCGCCGCGTGGTACGCCCGCGGCGCCTCGCCCAAAAAGGCCGCGGACAGCAGCGCCGCAAACAGCGGCGTGAGGTTGATGAAAAACCCCCCCATCACCGGCCCGGCCCGCTGCACGCCCAGGCCCCAGCAGCGATAGGCGAGGATGGCCGGGCCGATGGCGATGAAGGCCAGCGCCGCGGCCAGCCCCCAGCCCCACTCGAAGCGGCGCACGCCCAGCGACCACTCCACGCCGGCAAACGCGCCCGACCACATCAGCCCGAAGACCATCTGCGCCAGCAAGAAGCCCGCCCAGTCGGCGCGCACATCGGCGGGCTCGCTGGTGCGCACCAGCAGCCAGCTGTACAGCGCCCAGGCCAGGGTGGCCAGCACCATGTACAGGTCGCCCGGCACCAGGCGCAGGGCCAGCAGCTCCTGCCAGCTGCCGCGCGAGAGCACCAGCAGCACCCCGGCCACCGACGCCAGCGCCCCCGCCACCTGCCGGCGCGACACGGGCGCGCCGAAGAACAGCGCGCCGATGGTCAGCATCCAGATCGGCACGCCCGCGCCCACCAGCGTCACGTTCAGGGGGGTGGAGGTCTGCAGCGCCATGTATTGCAGTGCGTTGTAGCTGCCGATGCCCAGCAGGCCCAGCAGGCAGTAGCGGCGCCAGTGCGGCCACAGGCCGCTGTGCGGGCGCAGCACGCGCCAGGCCAGCGGCGCCAGCAGCGCAAAGGCCAGCAGCCAGCGCAGAAAGTTCAGCGCCACCGGCGCGACCAGGGTGTGCACCAGGCGGCCAACGACGGCGTTGCCGGCCCACATCAGCGGCGCGGTGGCCAGCAGCAGGGCGGTGGACAGGGTGAGGGGGGCGCGGTTGGAACTCATCGGGGCGGCCACTGTAACTGTCCGGGCGCGGGCGCGCGCGGGCGACTGCGCGGCGCGGGCAAACATGGCACGATACCGGCCGAACCGGCGAGGCCCCTGGCGGGCCTTGCCTCAAGGAGAACACCCATGACCCGCGCCATCCAGATCCGCCAGCACGGCGGCCCCGAAGAACTCGAGCTGACCGACGTGCCCGTGAGCGAGCCGGCCGCAGGCCAGGTGCGCATCCGCCACCGGGCCATCGGCCTGAACTTCATCGACGTGTACCACCGCACGGGGCTGTACCCGCTCCCCATGCCCGCCACCATCGGCATGGAGGGCGCGGGCGTCATCGAGGCGGTGGGCGAGGGCGTCACGCACCTGCAGGTGGGCGACCGCGCGGCCTACGCCAGCATGCCGCCGGGCAGCTATTGCGAGGCGCGTGTGATGCCCGCCATGAACGTGTGCAAGCTGCCGGACGCCATCAGCTTCGAGACCGGCGCGGCCATGATGCTCAAGGGCCTGACGGCGCAGTACCTCTTGAAGAAAACCCTGCCGGTGGAGGGCCTGCAGCCCGGCGACCACGTCTTGTTCCACGCCGCGGCCGGCGGCGTGGGCCTGATCGCCTGCCAGTGGGCGCGCGTGCTGGGCCTGCAGCTGATCGCCACGGCCGGCTCGGACGAGAAGTGCCAGCTGGCGCTGGCCAACGGCGCGGCCCACGCCATCAATTACCGCACCGAGGACTTCGCCGCGCGCGTCAAGGACATCACCGGCGGGCGCGGCGTGAAGGTGGTCTATGACTCCGTGGGCAAGGACACCTGGGACCAGTCGCTCGATTGCCTGCGCCCCTTCGGCCTGATGGCCAGCTTCGGCAACGCCTCGGGGCCCGTGCCGCCGTTCGCGCCGGGCGCGCTGGGCGCCAAGGGCTCGCTGTACGTCACGCGCCAGACGCTGTTCTCGCACATCAGCTCGCGCCAGGCCACGCAGGCCATGGCCGACGACCTGTTCGCGGTGGTGGCCAGCGGCCAGGTGAAGATCCACATGGCGCAGCGCTATGCGCTGGCCGACGTGCAGCAGGCGCACCGCGACCTGGAGGCGCGCAAGACCACCGGCTCGACCATCCTGACGCTGCCGTGAGCGGGCAGCACGCGCCCGATTGGGCGCGGGCCGCACGCAAGCGCGCTCACGCCGGCGCTGCCCGGCCGCGCCTGCCGCTGCTGCTGGGCCAGAGCACCATCGGCTCGGTCGCGACTGGACTTTTGGATGAAATCGGGCTGCAACCATTGTGTAGCAAGCGCTGGCAGCTATCAAAAGTGAAGCAAGACCGGGGCGCCGCCTGGCAGCTTGAAGGTGGAGACGCCACCCAGGCCCTGAACGCCCTGGCCCAGGCCCTGCGCGCCGCCGGCCGCTGCGGCCCCTGGCGGGACGAGCAGGTGGCCGTGTGCGACGCGCAGGGCGTGCGCCAAGCCAGCGTGGAGCGCGGCGCCGTGCGCGTGCTGGGCATCGCCACGCAGGCGGTGCACCTGGTGGGCCTGGACGCCAGCGGCGAGCGCCTGTGGCTGCAGCAGCGCTCGCGCACCAAGGCCACGCACCCGCTGGCCTGGGACACGCTGATGGGCGGCCTGGTCAGCGCCGCCGACGACATCGACACCGCCCTGGCGCGCGAGACCTGGGAGGAGGCCGGACTGCGGCTGGCCCAGCTGGCCGGCCTGCAGCGCGGCGGCACCGAGCGCGGCACCCGGCCCAGCGACGAAGGCGGGCCCGGCTGCGGCTGGATGGACGAGCGCATCCACTGGTTTCGCGCCGCCCTGCCCGCCGGCCTGCAGCCGAGCAACCAGGACGGCGAGGTCGAGCGCTTCGAATGCCTGCCCCACGCCCAGGTGCAGACCCGCCTGGCGCAGGGCGTTTTCACGCCCGAGGCGGCGCTGGTGCTGGCCGCGTTCTACGGCTGGTAGGGTGGCGCTCTTAAATCGATAGCTACTCGCGCTTGCTGGGCAAGCGCTGCAGCCGCTTTTCATTAGAATTTCTGGCTCGTTTGCCACCCCAGCGCCATGGCCCGCCCCCGCCTGCTCCCCGACAATTTCACTCTGGCCCTGCTGGCCGCCGTGGCGCTGGCCAGTGCGCTGCCGGCTACCGGGCGCGTGGGCGCTGCGCTGGAGCACGCCACCACCCTCGTCGTGGCGCTGCTGTTTTTCATGCACGGCGCCAAGCTCTCGCGCCAGGCGGTGCTGGCCGGCATCGGCCACTGGCGGCTGCACCTGGTGGTGGTGCTGAGCACCTTTGCGCTGTTTCCGCTGCTGGGGCTGGCGCTGCGGCCGGTGCTGCAGCCGCTGGTCACGCCGCAGCTCTACACCGGCGTGCTGTTTCTGTGCGTGCTGCCGGCCACGGTGCAGTCGGCGATCGCCTTCACGGCGGTGGCCGGGGGCAACATGGCCGCGGCCGTGTGCAGCGCCTCGGCGTCCACGCTGCTGGGCATCTTCATCACGCCGGTGCTGGTCAGCGTGGTGCTGCCGCACGCGGGCACGGCGGAGCAGGACGTGCTGGGCGGCATCCTGCGCATCATGGCGCAGCTGATGCTGCCGTTTGCTTGCGGCCACTTGCTGCGCCCGTGGATCGGCGGCTTCATGGCGCGGCGCGCGGCGGCGCTGAAGTACGTGGACCAGGGCTCGGTGCTGCTGGTGGTCTATACGGCCTTCAGTGCGGCCGTGGTGGGCGGGCTGTGGCAGCTGCTGCCGCTGCCGGCGCTGGCCGGCCTGCTGGTGGTGTGCGCGGTGATCCTTGGCCTGGCCCTTGCGTTCACCGCCTGGCTTGCGCGGCGCCTGGGCTTTTCGCGCGAAGACGAGATCACCATCGTCTTTTGCGGATCGAAGAAGAGCCTGGTCAGCGGCGTGCCCATGGCCAAGGTGCTGTTCGACTCGCAATCGGCCGGCGCCATCGTGCTGCCGCTGATGGTGTTCCACCAGCTGCAGCTGATGGTGTGCGCGGTGCTGGCGCAGCGCTACGCAAGGCCGGCGCGACAGGGCTGAGCGGCGCCGGGCGGGTGCGCCGGCGAACCCACGACTGTCCCTGGGCCGGCTGCGCCCCGACGCCCGCGCAGCCTGCGGCGCAGGACAGGAGGGCTCTGCCCGCCGCACCCCGCCCGCGACCTCCACCTGCCAGCGGCAGCCCGTCTTGCGCAGGAAGTTCTTGAGGTGCCGAGCGCGCCGTGTGCCAGCTCGAACCCTCGATGACCGCGAAGTCCTTGACGGTCTTGCCGGCGGCCCGCGCCAGCGCCAGCCATGCTTCGGTGGGCGACAGGCCCAGCACCTGCCCCGCCAGGCGCGGCTCGAGGGGCAAAGCGCTGCCCGGCCTGCCACGACCAGTGCCGAAGGTGCCTGCGGCAGGCCCGCCCAGGCCTGGGCGGGCTGCAGCGGCAGGGCGGTAACCACCTCCGCCGGGCCGCTTGCCCGGGCAGGGGTCAGGTGGCGCAGCTCACGGGTGGTCGCCCTGCGGCGTCTCGGTCAGCGGGCGCACGCTGCCCTTGAGCCGGCTGGGCGCCAGCACGCCGGCCGACTCCAGGATGGGGTAGGCGATGGAGCTGATGTGCGAGTTGATGCGCTTCAAGTCGCTGATCAGGTCGATGTGCAGCGAGCTGGTCTCCATGCTGTTGACAGTGCCGTCGGACAGGCGCAGCAGGTGGCTGGTGGCGTAGGCGCGCTCCAGGTTGCGAAAGTGCACTTTTTCCTCCAGCAGGCGCTGGGCGTCGCGCACGTTGCCGTTGAGGAACACGCTCATGCCCAGGCGCAGGTTGCTCACCAGGCGCTGGTGCAGCTCGGTGATCTCGGCCATGCCGGCCTCGGAGAACTCGCGCCCCTTCTTGATCTTCTTTTCCTCGATGTCCTGCAGGACACGCTCGACGATGTCGCCGATCTGCTCCATGTTGATGGTGAAGCTGACGATGTCGGCCCAGCGGCGGGACTCCTCCTCGCCCAGGTCGTCGCGCGAGATTTTCGTCAGGTAGTACTTGATGGAGGAGTACAGCTGGTCCACCTCGTCGTCCATGCGGCGCAGGCGCTGCGACAGATCCTCGTCGTTCTTGCGGATCACGTTCATCACGCCCAGCAGCATGGTCTCCACCACGTCGGCCTGGTACAGCGCCTCGCGTACGGCGAACGAAATGGCCAGCGAGGGCGTGGCCAGGGCCGAGGCGTCCAGGTGGTGGGGCCGGCCGCTTTGCGCGCCTGCCGGCTTGGGCAGCAGGCGCGCCACCCATTTCGCCACCCACTGCGTAAAGCCGATGAAGCCTACGCTGATGATGACGTTGTAGGCCAGGTGGAACAGCACCACGCTGTGCGCCGTGCCGGGCAGGATGGGCTCCACGTAGCTGATCCACACGCCGATGAACGGCGCCATCAGCACCACGCCCATGATCTTGAAGGCCATGTTGCCGATGGTGACCTGGCGAACCTCCACGCTGGAGCGGGCCATGGTCAGCACCGCCGCCAGGCCGTTGCCCAGGTTGGCGCCCAGCACCATGCCCAGGGCCATGCCCAGGGGCACGACGTGCGTGTCGGCCATGGCGGCGATCAAGAGCACCACGGCCAGGCTGGAGTACGACACAATGGCCAACACCGCGCCCACCATGATCTCCATCCACAGGTCGCTGGCCAGGCTGGTCAGCAGCATCTGCGTGACCGGCGAAGCCATCATGGGCTCGGTGGCCTGCACCACGCGCTCCAGCGCCAGCAGCATCAGCCCCAAGCCGATGAATACCCGGCCCACGCGCCCTGCGGTGCTGGCCTGGCGTGTGATGAACAGCACCACGCCGACGAAGATGAACACCGGCGACAGCCACGACAGGTCCTGCGCAAACAGCAGCGCCATCAGCGCCGTGCCGATGTCGGCGCCGCGCATCACGGCCAGCGCCGCCGGCAGCGTGATCAGGCCCTGGCCGACGAAGGAGGCCGTCATGAGCGAGGTGGCCGTGCTGGACTGCACCAGCGCCGTGACCCCGATGCCCGACAGTGCGGCGGTGAACCGGTTGCCCAGGCTGCGTGCCAGCAGCGTGCGCAGGTTGGCGCCAAACACGCGCAACACGCCCGTGCGCACGAGATGCGTGCCCCATACCAGCAAGGCCACGGCCGCCAGCAGATTCAGCAGATGCTTCATGTTGGAAGAAGAAAGGCGGGGCGGCGCCAGACGCCGAGGCGCTGGGGCAGGCTTGGGCTGGCGCGCCAAACGCTACAGCATAGCGCCGCCAGGGCCCACGCGCGACGGCCCCGGCAATAAACCCCGGGCCGGCCTGCGGCCGCGGCGCGCGCTTGACAACGCGCACGCTGGCCGAACCCGGCTACCGACCGCCTGCCGGTCTTGACTTGCATCAATGACTCCCGATCAAGAGGACACGGCTGCGAACCGTAGCTGTAACATCCAGTATCAATCAGTGCCTCACGGAATTCTTGACGTCATGTGGAACCGGCTACGCATCACCCATCGCTTCATCTTCATCCTCGGCGCCTTCTGGCTGTCGGGCGCGGCCGTCATCGCGGTGAGTTTCTGGGGCCTGTCTTCCGCCCGTGACAGCCTGAAGGCGGTGCACGGGCACAGCATGGCGCTGTCGCTGCGCGCCGACGACCTGGTGGCCCTCACGGTGCAAAACCGCCTGCTGGTGCTGCTGGCTTTTCAGCACGCGCCGGACAGCCCGCTGGTTGCCATTCACCAGCATCCCATCGACGAGCATCTGGGGCTGCTGTCGGCGAACCGCCAGAAGGTGTCCGAAGCACTGCAGGCCATTGACGCCGCGATCACCGATGCGCAGGAGAAGACCCTGTTCGCGGCCGTGCAGAGCGCCCGCGTGACCTGGGTGGCCGAGCTGGACGCCGCCGTACAGGCCGTGCACCAGGGCGAGTTCTCGTCCGAGGGCATGGCGCGGTTCCTGCAGGCCGGCGGCCGCGAGAGCGAGGCCCTGGTCGGCGCCACCCAGCGCTTTCGCGCCGCCCAGGTGGCGCAGGCCGACGCCGCGCAGGCCGCCGCGCAGCGCCGCTACGAGATGGCGCTGTGGATCTTTGCCGGCGCCACGTTCCTGCTGGGCCTGCCGGCTTCGCTCATGGGCCTGGCGCTGCTGGGGCGCCTGGTGCGCGGCTTTCGCGCCGCCAACCGGGCGGCGGCGGCCATCGCTGCCAGCGACCTGGGCCAGCGCATCGCCGCCAGCGGCAGCGATGAGATCGGCATCATGCTGGCCCAGATGGAGACCATGCGCGGCAACCTGAACCACGTCATCGGCCAGGTCAGCGGCGGGGCGGAAACCATTGCCGGCGCCTCCACCCAGGTGGCGGCCGGGACGCGCGACCTGTCGGCGCGCACCGAGCAGCAAGCCAGCGCCCTGGAGCAGACGGCGTCGGCCACCGAGCAGCTGTCGGGCACCGTGGAAAACAACGCCGAGAACGCCGCCCAGGCCAGCCAGCTGGCGGCGTCGGCCACCGGCGTGGCGCAGCGCGGGGGCGCCGTGATGGGGCAGGTGGTGGGCACCATGCAGGCCATCAGCAGCGCCTCGCGCCGCGTGGCGGACATCATCGGCGTGATCGACGGCATCGCCTTTCAGACCAACATCCTGGCGCTGAACGCGGCCGTGGAGGCGGCCCGCGCTGGCGAACAGGGCCGCGGCTTTGCCGTGGTGGCCGGCGAGGTGCGCCAGCTGGCCCAGCGCAGTGCCGAAGCCGCTCGCGAGATCAAGCAGCTCATCACTGATTCCGCCGCCCAGGTGGAGGCCGGCGGTGCCCAGGTCAGCGAGGCCGGCGCCACCATGCAGGAGATCGTGGGCGTCATCCAGCGCGTGGCGCGCATCGTCGATGAGATCGCCGCCGCCAGCCGCGAGCAGTCGCTGGGCCTGTCGCAGATCAACCAGGCCGTGGCCCACCTGGACGGGGTGACGCAGCAAAACGCCGCGCTGGTGGAGGAAACCTCGGGCGCTTCGGACGCACTGCAGGCCCAGGCGCGCGAGCTGGCCCGCGTGGCGGCTACCTTCCGGCTGGAGGGTGGTGCTGCCGGCAACGGCGCGCTGCCGGCGCTCAGCGCTCACTATTGACAGCCCGGGCAGGGCAGGGTGCGGGAGGCGGCTTTCAGGCCGCCTTTTTCACGCGCAGCAGCTCATCGAGGATCAGGCAGGCCGCGCCGATGCTGATGGCCACGTCCGCCAGATTGAACGCCGGGAAGTGCCCGCGGTAGAACATGCCGGACAAAAACTGCCAGTGGAAGTCCAGGAAGTCCACCACGTAGCCGTGCTGCAGCCGGTCCACCACGTTGCCAATCGCCCCGCCCAGGATGTTGGCCAGCGAGAAGGCAAACAGCTTTTGCCCCGGGTGCTGGCGCAGCTGCCAGAGGATGAAGGCGGCCGCCGCCAGGCCGATGCCCGTGAACAGCCAGCGCTGCCAGCCACCCGCGTCCGCCAGCATGGAAAACGCCGCGCCGGTGTTGTGCGCGCGCACGATGTTGAAGAAGCTGGTCACCGGCGTGGCGTCGCCCAGCCGGTAGTAGCCCAGGATCAGCGTCTTGGTGAACTGGTCCAGTAGGAAGATCACCAGCGCCCAGCCCAGCCAGGGCCAGAAGCTGGCGCCGCCCTTGCGGCCAGCACTGCTGGCGGCGCGCGCCATCAAGCGTGCAGGCGGCTTTCGCCGCTGCCGTAGAGGTTGCTGGTGCAGCGCCCGCACAGGCTGGGGTGCTGCACGTCTTGGCCGACGTCGGCGCGCCAGTGCCAGCAGCGCTCGCACTTGGCATCAGAACTGGCTGTAACGCTTATTTGGAGCCCGCCAGCAGCTACCAATTCGATAGCAGATACGATGAAGATGAACTTCATGTCTTGCCCCAAGCTGGCCAGCAGCGCGTGGTCCTCGGGCGCGGCGCCCAGGCGCACCACGGCCTGCAGCGACGAGCCCACGGTGCCGGCGGCGCGCACGGTCTCGATCTCCTTGTTCACCGCGTCGCGGATCTCGCGCAGGCGCTGCCACTTGGCCAGCAGCCCCTCGTCGCCCGCGGGCAGCGTGGTGAAGGTCTCCAGGTAGATGGACGGCGAGTGGCCGAAGATCTTCCAGGCCTCTTCCGTCGTGAAGGACAGAAAAGGCGCCATCCAGCGCAGCATGGCGTGGGTGATCTGGTGCAGCGCCGTCTGCGCGCTGCGCCGTGCGAGCGATTTGGGCGCCGTGGTGTAGAGGCGGTCCTTGAGCACGTCCAGGTAGAAGCCGCCCAGGTCTTCCGAGCAAAACAGCTGCAGCTTGGCGACGACGGGATGGAACTCATAGACCTGGTAGTGCGCCAGCACCTCGGCCTGGAACTGCGCAGCGCGCGCCAGCGCCCAGCGGTCGATTTCCAGCAGGTCTTCCTCGGCCACCGCATCCGTGGCCGGGTCGAAGTCGCTCACGTTGGCCAGCAAAAAGCGCAGCGTGTTGCGGATGCGCCGGTAGGCGTCCACCACGCGCGCCAGGATCTTGTCGTCGATCGCCAAGTCGCCGGAATAGTCGGTCGAGGCGCACCACAGGCGGATGATCTCCGCGCCCAGCTTGCCGCTCACCTCCTGGGGCGAGACGGTGTTGCCCAGCGACTTGCTCATCTTCTTGCCCTGGCCGTCCACCGTGAAGCCGTGCGTGAGCAGGCCGCGGTAGGGCGCGCGCCCGAAGATGGCGCTGGCCAGCAGCAGCGACGAGTGGAACCAGCCGCGGTGCTGGTCGTGGCCTTCCAGGTACAGGTCGGCTTCGGGGCCCTCATCGTGGTGCATGCCGGCGTGCGTGCCGCGCAGCACGTGCCAGAAGGTGGAGCCGGAGTCGAACCAGACCTCCAGGATGTCGGTGCTCTTCAGGTAGTGCGGCGCATCCCCAGGCCCCAGGATCTCCTCGGTCGTCACGCGGCTCCAGGCCTCGATGCCGCCGGCCTCCACGATCTGCGCCGCCTGGTCCATGATTTCCATGGTGCGCGGGTGCAGCTCGCCCGTTTCCTGGTGCAAAAAGAACGGCAGCGGCACGCCCCAGCTGCGCTGGCGCGAGATGCACCAGTCGGGCCGCCCGGCAATCATGCCCTGCAGGCGGGCCTTGCCGTTCTCGGGGTAGAAGCTGGTGTGCTCGATGGCCTCTAGGGCGATCTGGCGCAGCGTGCGATCGGGCTTTTGCGCCGGGTCGGTGAACACACCCTCGCCCTCGTCCATGCGGATGAACCACTGGGCGGCGGCGCGGTAGATGACGGGCGTCTTGTGGCGCCAGCAGTGCGGGTAGCTGTGGGTGATGGTCTTGGTGTCCATCAGCCGGCCGGCCACGCGCAGCGCGTCGATGATGACCGGCACCGCCTTCCAGATGTGCTGGCCGCCGAACATCCCCAGGTCGGGCGCATAGACGCCGTTGCCTTGCACGGGGTTCAGGATGTCCTCGTAGCGCATGCCATTGGCCACGCAGGAGTTGAAGTCGTCCACGCCGTAGGCGGGCGAGGAGTGCACGATGCCGGTGCCGTCCTCGGCCGTGGCGTAGTCGGCCAGGTACACGGGCGAGAGGCGGTCGAAGGCCTTGTCCACGTGCGCCAGCGGGTGCTTGAAGTTGACGTGGTCCAGCTGGGTGCCCAGCGCCGTGGCGACCACGGTGCCAGCGATGCCCCAGCGCTCCAGGCACTTGTCCACCAGGGCGCTGGCCAGCACCAGCAGGCCGCGCTCGGTGTCCACCAGGCTGTACTCCAGCTCGGGGTTCACATTCAGTGCCTGGTTGGCGGGGATGGTCCAGGAGGTCGTTGTCCAGATGACGGCGAAGGCGGGCTTGGGCAACGCTGGCAGGCCGAAGGCGGCGGCGAGTTTGTCGGGCTCGGCCGCCGGGAACATCACGTCCAGCGTCTGGCTCTGCTTGTCCTGGTATTCGATCTCGAACTCGGCCAGCGACGAGGCGCAGTCGAAGCACCAGTACACGGGCTTGAGGCCCCGATAGACGAAGCCGCGCTCCATGACTTTTTTGAGTGCCCGCAGCTCGCCCGCCTCGCTGGCGAAGTTCATGGTCTTGTACGGGCGGTCCCACTCGCCCAGCACGCCCAGGCGCTTGAAGTCCTGCATCTGCTGGGCGATCTGCTCGGTGGCGAACGCCCGGCCGCGCGCCTGCATCTCATCGCGCGGGATGTTGCGCCCGTGCAGCTTCTCGATGGCGTTCTCGATCGGCAGGCCATGGCAGTCCCAGCCGGGGGTGTACAGCGCATCAAAGCCGTCGAGCTGGCGCGCCTTGACGATCATGTCCTTGAGGATCTTGTTGACCGCGTGGCCGATGTGCAGCTGGCCGTTGGCATACGGCGGGCCGTCGTGCAGGATGAACTTGGGCGCGCCACGGCGGGCGTCGCGCAGCTGCTTGTAGATGCCCTTTTCGTCCCATTCGCTCGCCCACTGCGGCTCGCGCCGGGCTAAGTCGCCGCGCATGGGAAACGGCGTGTCGGGCATGTTCAGCGTGCTGCGGTAGCTGCTCGCAGGGGCGTTCTTGGCGTTCGGTTCGGACATGGGGGTTTCTCAAGCCTTCAGGGGTGCGCTGCGGCCGGCCGGCGGCAGCGCCAATGGGAGCTCTGAGCGGGCCGGCTGTCGGCGCGCGCGGGGTGCGGGCGGCCCCCGTCAAATTCGGTCGCGGGTGGTCTGGCGACGGGTTTCGGCGTGGGTGGCCGGGGTGGAGGCAGCGAAATAAGCGCGCGCTTCGTCGCAGTCGGCAGCGATGCCGGCGGTCAGGGCCTGCAGGCTCTCGTACTTGCGCTCGTCGTGCAGTTTGTGCAGTAGTTCCACGCGGATGATTTTACCGTACCCCCCCTCGGGCCCCAGGTGGGCGGGCCAGTGCAGGCAGTGCGTCTCCAGCAGCACCCGGCCGCCGTTGATGTCGCTGGCGTCCAGCGAGGGCCGCACGCCCAGGTTGGCCACGCCGGGCAGCGGCTGATCCGACAGGCCATGCACCCGCACGGCGAAGATGCCGCTGGCGGCGCTCTTCCAGTGCGAAAAGCGCAGGTTCAGCGTGGGAAAGCCGCCGCTGCCGCCCTCGCGCCCCAGTTCACGCCCGAGCTTGCGGCCGTGCACCACGTGGCCGGAGATGGAGTAGGGCCGGCCCAGCAGGCGCGCCGCCTCGCCCATGTCGCCCGCAGCCAGGGCGCCCCGCACCGCCGAGCTGGACACGCGCTGGCCATGCACCTCGTAGCTATTCATGCGCGCCACGTCAAAGCCCTGAGCCTGGCCAGCCGCGTCCAGCATGGCGTAGTCGCCCGCGCGCTGGCTGCCAAAGCGGAAGTCGTCGCCCACCAGCACGTAGCGCGCGCCCAAGCCGGCCACCAGCACCTGGTCGATGAAGGCCTGCGCCGGCAAGGCCGCCAGGCGCGCGTTGAAAGGCAGCACCACGGCCTGCTGCACGCCGCAGCGCGCCAGCTCGCACAGCTTGTCGCGCAGCGTGCCGATGCGCGCAGGAGCCATCTCGGGGCGGCGGTGCGCCCGGGCAAAGTAATCGCGCGGGTGCGGCTCGAAGGTCAGCACGCAGCTGGGCAGGCCGCGCTGCTGGGCTTCGCCCGCCAGCAGCGCCAGCATGGCCTGGTGGCCGCGGTGCACGCCGTCGAAGTTGCCGATGGTGAGCGCGCATGCGCGTGCCACGCCGGGGTGCTGGAAACCGCGGAAGATCTTCATCTGGGTGCTTTTATTTTGATAGCTGCTGGCGCTTGTCCCGTAAGGGTTTGAGGCCAATTTGGCTTGAAAGGGGTATATTGTGCGGCATCTGCCGGTGCATTGCATTGCGCCGGGGGTCTGAGCATCTGCGTTTCCTGCTCCTGCTTTCTTCTCGTGGCGTGCTGCAAAGGGAGGTTTGTGTGAAGGTCTTGAAGCTGTCGGCCCAAGGGCTGCCGCAATCGTGGATTTCGCTGGAAGAGGCGGTCACGCACTATGCCGCCGGCGACGTGCGCTGGGAGCTGGGCGCGCGCATCGCGCTGTTTCGCGGCGGGCACAACGCGCTGACCGGCGCGCAGTCGCAGATTCCGGTCAGCAGCATCATCGGCACGCGCGGCGCGCCGGGCATCAACCCGTTCGAGCTGACGCCCAGCCTCACCAACAGCAAGCTGTTCACGCGCGACCGCAACGTCTGCGCCTACTGCGGCGGTCATTTTCATGAGCACGACCTGACGCGCGAGCACATCGTGCCGGTGGCGCGCCAGGGCCTGAACCACTGGATGAACGTGGTCACCGCCTGCCGCGCCTGCAACCACCGCAAGGGTCCGCGCACACCCGAGCAGGCGCACATGCCGCTCTTGTACGCGCCCTACGTCCCCAGCCTGTGGGAGGACTTCATCCTGCGCAACCGGCGCATCCTGGCCGACCAGATGGAGTTTCTGATGGCGCACGTACCCAAATCGTCACGGCTGCTGAGCTGAAAGGCTTGGGCGGGGCATGAAAAAACGCGGCCTTGGCCGCGTTTTGCTTTTTTCCTGCCTGCTGCAGGGCGTCAGGCAGCCGCCTTGCGCGCCACGACCAGAAAGCCCTGCACCGGCTCGCCGGCCTCGTAGCGCAGCACCAGATCCTCGGCGTTCACCGTCTCGAACCCGGCCTGGCGGCACAGCGTCAGCACGTGGCTGCGCTTGTGGGCATAACGGCCGTTGGTCTGCAGCACCAGGTCGGGACCGTCCTCGGGTGCTGTCTCGCACGAGAAGTACAGGTCGCCCGCCGGCTGCAGGATGCGCTGCGCGTTGGGGATGGCCTCGCCCAGGTCGCCGGCGTAGATGAACACGTCCAGCGCCGTGATGACTTCGTACTGCGCGGCCGGCGTGGCGTCCAGGGCTTCCAGCAGGTTCACGGTGTGGAAGCGGTCGTACACGTTGTGGCGCGCGGCCTGCTCGACCATCTTGGAGGAGATGTCCACGCCGATCAGGAAGCCGTCGATGCGCCCCAGGCACACGCCCAGCAGGCCGGTGCCGCAGCCCAGGTCCAGCACGTTCAGGCGCTTTTCGGGGTAGCGCGCCAGGATCTTGTCGGCCACGATCTTGGGCAGCTGGTAGCGCAGGCCGCGCACCGTGTGCTGGTCATACAGCTCGGCCATGCCGTCGAACAGCTGGCGGTTCAGCTCCACGGGCTGGTGCGGCGGCGTGATGCCGTGGGCCAGCGCGTTGTAATAGGCGTAAACCGAATCGCCGGGCGCCAGCTCCAGCAGCGCCGTGGTGTCGGCAATCGCCTGGGCGGGTTTGCCGGCGGCCAGCAGGGTCAGCACACGGCCCAGCAGCGCCTCGGCGTCCTTGGCGTCCTGTTCGATCAGCCCGCCCCAGACCTGCAGCGCCTCGGCGTGCTGGCCCAGGGCGCTCAGGTCACGCGCCAGCAGGCGGCGCAGCTGCACGTCGCCCGGCACCAGGTCCAGGCCGCGGCGCAGGTGCCGCACGGCCATCTCGTGGTGGCCCGCGCGATGGGCGATGTCCACCACGCTGGCCAGCACCAGCAGGTTCTTGGGTTCGCGCTCCGCCACCTTCTCGGCCGTCTCCACGGCTTCCTTGAACTGGTTCTGGCGCGCCAGCAGCAGGGCCAGCTCCAGCAGGCCGGGGTTCCACTCCGGCGCCATGGCCACGCACTTGCGCATCGCCTCCAGCGCACCCTTGGCATTGCCTGACTTCTCGGCCATCAGGCCGGCCAGCATGAACACGCGGGCGTCGTTCGGCCAGATGCGCTGCGCCTGGTTGAGCGTCTGGGCCGCCTCGCGCAGCTCGCCCTTGCCGATCTGGGCGCGGGCGGTTTCGAGGAGTTTGCGGATGGGATCGGCTTGGGTGGCGCTCATGGCAGAGGGTGCGGCGCAGCAGGGCGCAAAACGGAAAACCCGCCATTATCCGGGAAGCGTGGGGCTGGCCGGCAGGCTGAGCGTGAAGCACGTCCCGCCCCGTGCCGACGGGGCGGCCTGCACGTCGCCGCCATGCAGCCGGGCGATGCGCCGCGCAGCCCACAGGCCCAGGCCAAAGCCGCGCGTCTGGTGCGGCCCCTGGCCGCCGCGCTCGAACAGCTGCTCCACAGCGTGGGCGCTCAGGCCCGGGCCCTCGTCGCATACGGACACCTGCAAATCCCCACGCTCGCCCAGCCGCGCAGCAATGCGGACGACGCCGGGCTGCGCGTACTTGACGGCGTTGTCCGCCAGGTTCGACAGGGCGATGCGGATCAGCGTGGGGTCGCAGCTCCAGCGGGCCGGCCCGTGGTTTGCCAGCTCCAGGCGGTGACGAGGCGACCACTGCACCAGCTCGGCCGCGTGCTCAAGCAACTCGTCCAGGTCCGTGTCTTGGCGCCGCAGCTGCAGCGAAGCAGCATGGAGCCGCTCGCTGGCCAGGCAGTTGTCCACCAGATCGACCATGCGCCGGCATATGCGCCGGATCTGCGTGGCACGCTCGACTTGTGCATCCAGGTCGGGTGAGGGAAAGGCCTGCTGCTCGGTGGCCGCGCTGTCCATGACCATCAGCGGCGTGCGGAACTCATGATTCACCATGTCGAAGAAGTGGCGCTGCTCCTCGCGGATGCCGCGCTCGCTGTCCAGAGCCGCCTGCAGGTCGTTGTGGGTTTGCAGCAGCTCGGCCGTGCGCACGCGTACCTGCTCGTCCAGGTGCTGCTGGGATTGCGCCAGCTGCGCCACCGAAGAGCGAAAGCGCTGCACCAGCCGGGCCCCCACGGCCACGGTCACGACGATGTTGACCAGCAGCGTATTGAGCTGCCACAGGATGCTGGTCTCCATCTGCGGCACCGGGGCCGCGCCCATGTAGGCCGCGGTCACGTACAGGCCCGCCAGTCCATAGGCAGTACTGGGCAGCACCATCAGCAGGTTCTCCAGCGTGGGGCCCTCGCGGCGCAGGTTGCTCCACGCCACCCATGCCACCACCATGCTGATGGCCCAGGGCGCGCCGATGCCCACCCAGGCCCAGTCGGAGTAGCGGCCCAGCGGCAGGGCGGGCAGGCACAGCAGGGGCACCAGGCCCAGGGCCAGCAGCAGCCGGTCTGCGCGCCGCCAGCGGGCGTTCTTGGTCAGTACCTCGCGAAACTGCCACGCGAGCGCCACGGGCAGGGCCAGCGTGCCGACGCTGACGAGCACGTTCGACCAATGCGAGAACTGCGCCGGCAGCCACAGCAGCAGATAGCCCCGGTCCGCCGCGCCGTGCAGCAGCGTGGCCACCGAAGCCGTGGCCAGCGCCACCAGGCTGCGCATGCGCAGCGCTAGCGCCGCGCCGATGATGAGCAGCGCGTGCATCAGGTTGATGCCCTGATGCACGCCCGAGGCCCATTCCGTGGTGCCGATGTGGCTCATCAGCCCGGCCGCGGGCCACAGCGTGGCGTCCACCTGCATGGGGCTGGTGGTCTGCACGCGCAGGAGGAAGGGCCGGCCCGCCGCCAGCGTGAAGACCAGCGGGCGCACGCGCATGGCGCCCGCGTCGGCCGCCACCGTGTCGCCGGCGTTGTGCTCCTGCCATGCATCGCCCGTCTGCTGGTACAGCGTCACCCGGTCCAGGTAGGTTGGCAGCACTTCCAGCCACGCGCTCGCCTGGCTGCCCGGCGCAGGCGGCGCAACGCGTAGCCAATGCACGTCGCGCGTGTAGCCTTCGTTCACTGGGCTGTTGAGCGTGGTGAAGGCCTCGTCGGATAGCGCCGCCACTTCTTCGGCTGTCATGCGGCCACCCGGGTCCAATAGCAGCTGCATGTGCAGATCGGTGCCCAGGCGCAGACCGCCCGGCTGCGGCTGGGCGAACGAGCCCGGGCTTGTGATCAGGAAGACGATCAGTCCGATCGATAGCAAAAACCACAGGGCCAAACCTGCGGGAAAGGCAAACGATCGTGAACGAGGTGGTTTGGTGAGTATTCGTGAGTAGTCGTGCATGGCGCAGCGAGAGGTCAGCCGTGACAATCGGCCGCCCAGCCCACCAGCCATGCGTCCCCTGCCATCCACCCCACCCGTGATTGCCGTCGTCGAGGACGATGAGGATATCCGTACCAACGTTTGTCGCTTTCTGGAGAAAAGCGGCATGCGCGCATGGGGCGCCGGGTCGGCGGAAGACTTCTACGTTGCCCTGCTGCGCGAGCGGGCAGACCTTGTTGTGGCAGACCTGGGCCTGCCCGGAGAAAGTGGCCAGGTACTGGTGGAGCGCCTGGCGCGGCAGGGCATCCCCGTCGTGGTGCTGACAGGCCAGGGCGATCTGCAAAGCCGCATCGCCGGGTTGGAGGCTGGCGCATTGCAGTACTTCGTCAAGCCCGCCGACCTGCAGGAACTGGTGGCGGGCATCCGATCGCAGTTGCGCATGCTCTCACCGCGAGGCGTGGAGACTGGGGGTGCCGGGGCTTTGGCGCCGTGGCGGCTGGACGCCAATACCGCGCAGCTGGTAGCGCCCAACCTCAGCATGGTTGTACTTACCAGTCGCGAACAGACCCTGATCAGCTGCCTCATGGCCGCCGAGGGCAGCCTGGTCACCAAACAGGAGCTGGTGCAGGCCGTGGACGCAGGAAGCGTCGAGGACGGCTTTCACCGCATCGAGTCGCAGTTGACTCGGCTGCGGCGCAAGACGCTGGAAGGGACAGGCATGGCGCTGCCGGTGCGGGCCGTGTTTGGCAGGGGGTTGGTATTTTTGCCGTAAAGCCGGCGCCTTGAACCACCATCGTTTTTCACGTCATCGCATGGTTGCGGTGACTACCACTTACAAAACTCAGTCCAAAGAGAAGAAGGAGCGTTTATGCAGATCACCAGCGTAATGCGGTACCTGAGGGCCTCGGCCCGCAGATGGCTGCCTGGAGGCGGAGGCGCTGCGCGTGCCAAATGGGGGCTGGCAGCCGCGCTGCTGGCGGCGCCGCTGGCGCATGCAGGCTTCGAAAATGGCGGATTTGAAGAAGGAGACTTCAACCATTGGACGCTCAAGAGCTATACCAGAGCAGCGCTTCCGTCCGCTCCACCCCCGACGAACTCCTTGACCCCCATCACACTGAGTGCCTTGGGGCTGTCTGCCGAGAGCAGCGGTAGTGCCACGAGCGCCGTGCTCAACGCGCCGGTTGCAAACGTGCCCTATACCGTTGCGGGCACGCTGACTGCGCCCCGCTGGGGCAATCACGCGGCGAGAGTCAATGACCAGGGTGCCAAAGTAGCCAGTTCCATCGAGCAGACCGCCACGATGACGCAGGCCGATGTGGACCCTGTGGATAAAAAAGTTCATGTGCGCTTTGGCATGGCGCCGGTGCTGGCCGATGGTGCGCACCCAGGCGCCCAGCAACCCTACTTCTATGTGGAGGTGCGCAACAACACCAAGGGCACGGTGCTGTTCCAGACCTTCAACTATGCCAACCAGAGTGGCGTGCCATGGCAAAAGTACAACGGGCCTGCCGGTGGCGGGTGGGGTGGGGGTGTGGGTGACTACCGGTATACAGACTGGCAAGGCTTTGACATTGCTCCCGGTCAGGGGCTGCTCGACCCGGGCGATTCGGTCACGCTGATCGTCTATGCCTCCAACTGCTCCCAAGGTGCGGCTTACCACGAAGCCCGTGTCTATCTGGATGCAGTGGGTGCCTTCATGCCAGGGCTGGCGGTGGCGGCCACGGGGCCTTCCACCACCGAGCCAGGCCAGGACGTCACTTACAACTACAACTACAGCAACAACAGCGGCGTGATTGCCCTGGGCACCAAGGTGCGCTTGGCCGCGCCCAAGACCGAAGACGGGCAGTACACCACGTTCGTGAATGCCTCGATTCCCGGCAACTGCACTGGCCCGCACGCTGGTGATGTCCTCAGCAGTGGCCCTCCTGCGGTGAGACGCGGGGATTACATCGACTGCGACATCGGCTTGCTCAATGACGGCCAAAGCGGCACGATTCCCGTGTCTTTCTCCGTGCCTGCAGGGGCCGTTACGACCGCACCCAGCAACGTGGTCAACAACGGCGATTACGACATACGCTCCAGCACGGCCAGCCCCTTCATTGGCCCCATGGTCAAGACCACCATCCTGCCTGCGGATGCTACCGTGGTGGACTTGGGGGTGGGCATCGACAACGGCGGTGCGGTGTCCTATCCGCCGAATACCGATCTGGCGGCGACTCCGATCACGGTCACGGTCTCCAACCTCAGCGGCACCGATTCGCCCAACTCGACGGTCAGCCAAACGCTGACTGGCCTGACGGGTGTAACTTGGACTTGCGCTCCCGCTCCAGGCTCAACAGCCACTTGTGGCGCGTTGAGTGGCACGGGCCCTATCACCGACACCGCCAACCTGCCTGCGAGCCAAAGTTTGGTCTACACCATCACCGGCACCACGGAAGCAGTAGGCACGCCCGTGAATTCCGTGGTCACAGTGGCCCCGGCTGCGGGCACCAGCGATTCGCAGATGGGCAACAACACGGCGGGCATGAACACCCCCGTGGGCGTGCAGCACAACGCTACGGTCAATGCGACGGGCTCGGGCGCAGGCCATGTGCTGGCTGTGCCTGGCGCGCTGGACTGCGGCAATGCCTCCACCGCCTGCACCGCCGCGGGCACTGTGAAGCAAGTGGCCGAAGGCGACGAACTGCGCTTGACCCCCGTAGCCCATGCCGGCTCTATCTTCAAGGGCTGGACGGGCTGCACCGCCACGCAAGGCAATGTGTGCGTGGTTACTGTTGGCACTACCGACGTGACGGCCACGGCTGAATTTGCTAAGGCCTACATCGTCACTCCCACGCAGAACGGCATGGGTGGCAGCATTGGCCCGAACACGCCCCAGCAGGTCGAGGAGAACGGCTCCAAGGTCTTCACCCTTACCCCTGATGTGGGCAAGCTTCCGGTAATCAAGCCCCCGGCTACCGGTACGGCCTGTACTGGCAGCCTGAGCACCACGGCACCCTATAGCTATACCGTGAACCCTGTTACGCAAGACTGCGGCTTTACCGTGGAGTTCGTGAGCGGCGTGAACATCACCTCGTCGGTTAACGGCAGCGGCGGTTCCATCAGCCCTGCTGGCACCACTGGCCCGCTTGTGCCCGGCAACAACAGCACCGAGTTCACCCTGACCCCCGATGCTGGCTACACCCCCGTCATGGGCGGCACCTGCCAGGGCACGCTGGTGGGCAGCAAGTACACGGTGACCAACACCGCCAGCGATTGCACGGTGATTGCCTCGTTCACCAACGACCCGGTCACGGTGACGTCCTCCGTCACGGGCGGCAATGGCGGCATCGACACCACGGGCACCGTGAATCTGCCGCGCGGTGGCAAGCGGGTCTACACCTTGACGCCCGCGCCTAGTTACTACCCCCTGGTTACGGGCAACTGTCCTGGCAAACTGGTAGGTAATACCTACACGGTCGATCCCGTAAATGCCAATTGCACCTTCAGCGTGGCTTTCAGCAACCAAACAGTGGTGCTTACTGGCACGGTGACTGACGGTACGGGCACTATCACGCCCAACGGCCCCGCCACGGTGGCACAAGGCGGCGGTCAGACCTTCACAGCCGCGCCCGGCGCCCCTGGCGACGTGGTGGTGTTCGGCGGCACTTGCCCTGGCACGCGCAATGGCGACGATTTCACCGTGGCCAATGCCCAAAGCAACTGCACGGTGGAGGCCAAATTTGTGGCTCCTGCCAACGCGGTGGCGGTGACCACGGTAGTGACCGGCGGCACGGGCTCGGTGACCACACCGGGCCAGGACGCCACGGGCAAGACGCTCCTGGCCAAGGGCGACTCGCGCGTGTGGGCGCTTACGCCTGGCACGCTAGGCCAGGTACCGAGCTTGGCGCCCGGCTCTACTTGTACAGGTACCTTGAGCGCCACTGCGCCCTATACCTATGCGGTGAACAACGCGCAGGCTGACTGCGTAGCCAACTTTGCCTTCGCCGCTCCGGCGCCTGCGGGTGGCAACGTGGCTGGCATCCCCACGCTTTCCGAGTGGGGGCTGGTCATCCTGTCGAGCCTGATGGGCCTATTCATGGTGGGCATGCACCGCCGCCGGATGTTCTGAACGCGCATGGGCCTTCTGGCCCTGCGGCCAGCAAGCCAGCAGTACTTCACGGTGCTGCTGGCTTTTTCATATCAAAATGGGCTTTGGCGCTTATGTGGAAGGCGCAAATAGCTATTGTTTTCGAAGCGAGATTCATCCATGCGATTCAACCCGCTCTACCTGCTGGCGCTGGGTGCGGCCCTGTGGGTTGCACAGACCGCAGCGCAGGGCACCCAAGGCAAAAAGAACCCGATGCCCGCACGCAAGAGCGGACTATGGGAGGTCACGCTGCGTGGCGAATCTCCGGGCCCGCGCCAGGGCCAGACGGTACTGCAGTGCACCAACACGGAAGCAGAGGCGTACATGCTCATGTCCATCGTGCCGGGCCAGGAGAACTGCGGCGAGGTCAAGGTCGCCCGCCGCGCTAAGGGTGCAGGGTATGACATTCGCACCGTGTGCCAGACGCACAGCAACCGTGTAGATACACGCATGGAACTCACAGGCGACTTGCAAACGGCTTACGTGGGGCGTTTTTCCGCAAAGTATTCTCAGCGCCCCTTGCGTGACCCTGGCCCTACGGTATTCGAGGGCCGCTGGCTCGGAGACTGCAAACTAGGCCAGCGTCCGGGCGACATGGTATTGCCCAACGGCGTGACGGTGAATGTGGTTGACGACAAGAAACGTGCCGAAGCGCATGAGACTGAGGAGCACGGCCACGCGCGTAGATGAAAGCGCAGAGGTCAAAGAAAAATCCCCGCTGGTGTCGAACCAGCGGGGATTTTTTCTATGAGCAACCGCGAAGCAAGCCTCAGGCAAACACCCCCGCCGTCTCCTGCATCCTCCCCGACACCTCGCCCAGGTGATGCAGCGTATCCCCCCAGCACATCTCCAGCTGCGTCAGCACCTTGAAGTAGTGGCTGCCGACGTATTCATCCGTCACCCCGATGCCGCCGTGCAGCTGCACCGACTGCTGGCCCATAAAGCGCATGGATTGGCCCAGCTGCACCTTGGCGCGTGACAGGGCGCGGCGGCGCTCGTCGGGGGCTTCGCCCAGTTTCAGGCCGGCGTAGTAGCTCATGGAGCGGGCCAGCTCCAGCTGCATCTTCATGTCGGCCGCGCGGTGGCGCAAAGCCTGGAAGCTGGCAATCGGCACGCCGAACTGCTTGCGCTGGTTCATGTACTCCGTGGTCAGGCGCAGGGTCTCTTCCATCGCGCCCACGGCGTAGGCGCAGGTGCTGGCGATGCCCACGTCGGCAGCCAGCTCCAGCGCGGCCAGGCCGTCGGTGGTGACGAGGGTGGCGGGGGCGTCCTTGAACATCACCTCGGCAGCGCGGCTGCTGTCCTGGGTGGCGTAGCCGGCGGCGGCCACGCCGGCGGCGCCGCGCTCGACCAGAAACAGGGCGATGCGTCCGTCCAGCTGGGCAGGGACGATGAAGGCGTCGGCCTGGTCGCCGGCGGGTACTATGCTTTTGATAGCTGTTACCGCATGTCCTGCCTGGGTTTGCGCCGCTTTTGCCTCGCAAACATCCAGGCGGTAGCGGGCCTTGCGCTCCTGGTGGGCCAGCACGACCAGGGCCTCGCCGCTGGCGATGCGCGGCAGCCACTCGGTCTGCACGGCTTGCGAAGCGTGGTCGGCCAATACGCGGGTGGCGATGAAGGCCTGGGCCAGGGGCTCCAGCACGATGCCGCGGCCCAGTTCCTCCAGGGCCACCATGGCGTCCACCGCGCCCTGGCCCAGGCCGCCGTGGGCCTCGGGTACGGTGAGGGACGTCAGCCCCAGCTCGGCCAGCTCGTTCCACACGCGGCGGTCAAAGCCGCCCGCGGCGACGATGGCGCGGCGGCGCTCGAAGCCGTAGCCCTTGTCCACCCAGCGGTGCACCGCGTCGCGCAGCTGCTGCTGGTCGTCGGAAAAATCGAAATCCATGGTGTCGTCTCCTTTAGCCCAGCACGGTCTGCGCCACGATGTTGCGCTGCACCTCGTTGCTGCCGCCGTAGATGGTGGTCTTGCGCAGGTTGAAGTAGCTGGACGCCAGCGGCGCGTTGGCCACCTCGCCGCCGGGGAAGTTGCCCTGCCAGCCGGCCTCCATGGCCTCTTCGATGAAGGGCAGGCTGAACGGGCCGGCGGCCAGCATCATCAGTTCGGCGTAGCGCTGCTGGATCTCGCTGCCGCGGATCTTCAAAAGGCCCGCGATGTCCAGCGGGTTCTTGCCGCTCTTTTCCAGCGACAGCACGCGCAGCACCAGCATCTCCAGCGCCACGACGTCCACCTCCAGCAGGGCGATCTGGTCGCGAAAGCGCAGGTCGTCCCACAGGCCTTCCGTCTTGGCGATGCGTTTCAGGCGCTCGAGCTCGCGCTTGGCGCGGTTCACGTCGGCGATGTTGGTGCGCTCGTGGCTGAGCAGGTGCTTGGCATACGTCCAGCCCTTGTTCTCCTCGCCGATGAGCTGGTCGGCGGGCACTTCGACGTTGTCGAAGAACACCTCGTTGACCTCGCACTCGCCGTCCAGCAGCTTGATGGGCCGCACGGTGACGCCGGGCGACTTCATGTCCAGCAGCAAGAAGCTGATGCCGGTCTGCGGTTTGCCTTCCGTGCTGGTGCGCACCAGGTTGAACATCCAGTCGCCGTACTGGCCCAGCGTGGTCCAGGTCTTCTGGCCGTTGACGATGTATTTATCGCCCACGCGCTCGGCGCGGGTCTTGACACTGGCCAGGTCCGAGCCGGCGCCGGGCTCGCTGTAGCCCTGGCTCCACCAGACCTCTCCGCTGGCGATGCCGGGCAAAAAGCGCTTTTGCTGCTCGGGCGTGCCGAAGGCCATGATCACCGGCGCCACCATCACCGGCCCGAAGGGGATGATGCGCGGCGCGCCGGCCAGGGCGCATTCTTCTTCGAACAGGTGCTTTTGCACCGCGTTCCAGCCCGGGCCGCCGAACTGCTTGGGCCAGCCGTAGGCCAGCCAGCCCTTCTTGCCCAAAATCTTGGCCCAGCCCTGCATGTCTTCGCGCGTCAGGCGCAGGGCGTTGTGCACCTTGTGCGCGATCTGCGGGGGCAGGTGGCTGCGGACCCACTCGCGCACCTCTGCGCGAAAGGCCTGCTCTTCAGGGGTGAATGCGAGGTCCATGCGTGTCTCCTAACGAAGCGCAGTTTGTAGCACGGGCGTTCGCTTATGCCCTGTCCAGGCGGCGACATGGTCGCGCCGGGCGGGTTTGTCAGGCGAGTGGCTGGGGCGCCAGGCCCAGCTCGGCGCGCAGTTGCTCGAGCCTGGCGCGCAGCGCGGCCACTTCGGCTTCCAGCGCCTCCACGCGGGGCTGCAGGGCGCTGCCCCCGGGTGCCGTGCCCTGCGGCTGGGCCGCCTCCTGCAGCGCCTGCACGTCCACCGGCCCGCACAGCAGGTGCGCCCAGCGGCTTTCGCGGGCGCCGGGCGCGCGCGGCAGCAGCACGACCAGCGGGCCGCCGCGCTCGTCGCTGCGCTCGGCCAGCTCGTCCAGGAAGGCCTCCACGGAGGAAATGTCGGCAAAGCGGTGCCAGCGCTCGGCGTTGATGCGCAGCTCGCCGGCCGTCTGCGGGCCGCGCAGCGCCAGCAGTGCCAGCAGCACGGCGGACTGGTCGGGCACGCCTGCGCCGCGGGCAAAGTTGTGCTCCCAGCGTGCCACGCGGGCGCCGCCGATCTCCACCACCAGGGCGCGCTGGCGCAGCTCGTCCAGCGCCTGGGCGGCAGCGGCCTCGTCCAGCTGCATGACCGGGTCGCGGCTGCTCTTTTGGTTGCAGCCGGCCAGCAGGCTGTTCAGGGTGAGCGGATAGCTGTCGGGCACGGTGCGCGACTTCTCCATTAGGGTGGCCAATACGCGGGCCTGCGCGGGGGTCAGGGGCTGGGTGCGGGTGTCGAATGGCATGGCGAGAGGGCAGGGAAGCGGCACGGATAATCCGCGCCAATGAGCAAAAACATCGTGATTCTGATCTCGGGCGGCGGCTCCAACATGGCGGCCATCGTGCGCGCGGCGCGCCAGCAGGACTGGGCGGGCCGCCACGGCATCCGCGTGGCCGCCGTGCTGAGCAACCGGGAGGCCGCCGCCGGCTTGGCCTTCGCCCGCGAGCAGGGCATCGCCACCGAGGTGCTGGACCACAAGGCCTATCCCTCGCGCGAGGCGTTCGACGCCGCGCTGGCGCAGGCCATCATCGCCCATGACCCCGCCCTGGTCGTGCTGGCCGGCTTCATGCGCATCCTGACCCCGGCCTTCGTCGAGCGCTTCGCCGGGCGGCTGGTCAACATCCACCCCTCGCTGCTGCCAGCCTTCACCGGGCTGGACACGCACCAGCGCGCCATCGACGCGGGCTGCCGCTTTGCCGGCTGCACGGTGCACGAGGTGACGGCCGAGCTGGACGTGGGCCCCATCCTGGACCAGGCCGTGGTGCCGGTGCTGCCCGGCGACACCGCCCAGACCCTGGCGGCGCGGGTGCTGGCGCAGGAGCACGTCATCTACCCGCGCGCCGTGCTGGCGCATCTGCTGCAAAAATAGGAGCGCCTCGCGCAAGCTGCGCGGGCGCTCCGGCCGGATGGGGCGGAAAGCGCTATTTGAGAAGCGCTATTTACAGCGTGCGCATCACCGTGGCGCCGCTGCCCTCCAGCAGCTCCTGCGCCAGCTGCGTCTGGTGCGAATCCGTGGGGTGCACCACCAGCGCCCACTGCCCGCCGCGCAGGGCGGCGCGCGTCTTGGCGATTACGCGCACGTGGTCCGGGCGGATGGTGATGAGGCCGCCCAGCAGCAGGCCGAAGGTGGTGGCAAAGCCCACAATGGCAATGAAGGCCAGCAGCGGGCTGCTGGTCACCATGGGCTGGCCGGTGGACATGAAGTAGGCGTACAGCAGCAGCCCCAGCACAAAGCCGCCAAAGCCCGCCACCAGGTGGGCGCGGAAGGCGGTCTGGAAGATGCCGCGCTGCTCGGGCTCCATCTTGCGGCCGAAAAGGTCGGCGCGGTGGGTGCGCAGGTCCTGCTGGCTCAGCAGGCGCACCTGGCCGGGCTCCATGCCCGGCAGCCGCAGCACCCGTCCGATCATGGCTTCGGCACTGGCCTTGTCGGCAAACAGCGCCACGACCTTGGTCAGCGATTTCTCGCCGAACATGCCTTGCAGCAGATAGTCCATGGGGCTCTCCTTCGTGTGCAGCGTGTGCGCAGTGGTTGTCTGGCTTCCCACCGTATCGCGCTGCCTGTGGCCCCCCGGTAGGACAACGGAGCGCCGCGCCGCAGGGCGACAGGCGCTGAGTCTGGCCGGCTTAGCGCTCCTGAAAAAGGAGCTGCCAGCGCTTGCTGCACAAGCGCTGGAGGCCGATTTGGCTTGAAGCCCTGCAAACCCCGCCGCCCCCGGTTAGCATCCGCGCCTGCCCACAACGACACAACACAAGAGAGGGGACGGGCGATGGAGCAGGCCGACTTCATACACCTGGTGCGCGTGAGCGAGATGGCCAGCGCCGACAACAGCCGTGCCTACCGTCGCGGCGTGGCCGCCTTCGCGGCGCTGGGCTATGCCTGGGTGCTGGGCTGCCTGGCGCTGTCTGGCGGACTGCTGGCATGGGTGTTGCCCCGGCTCCTCCAGGGGCGCTTGCGCTTCGCCTGGGTGTGGCTGGCCTTTGCCGCCTGCGGCCTGCTGTGGCTCAGCCTGCGTGCGCTGTGGCTGCCGCGCAGCCCGGCGCAGGGCGTGCAGATCACCGCGCGCGAGGCGCCGGCGCTGTTCGAGGCGCTGGAGCGCATCCGCCGCAAGATCAAGGGCCCGCCCATCCACGAGGTCTATCTGGACGACGACTTCAACGCCTGCATCCGCCAGGAGCCGCGCTTTGGCGTGCTGGGCGGCGCGCGCAACCAGCTGACCGTGGGCCTGCCGCTGCTCATGGCGCTGGACCAGCGCCGCCTGCTGGCCGTGCTGGCCCATGAATACGGCCACCTGCGCGGCGACCACGGCCGCTTTGCCGCCTGGATCTACCGCGCCCGCCTGGGCTGGCAGCGGCTGTACCAGGGCATGGAGGACGACGCCAGCCCCCTGGCCGTGGCCACCCGCGCCTTTCTGGACTGGTACGTGCCGCGCCTGCTGGCCCGCACCTTTGCCCTGGCGCGCCAGGACGAATACGAGGCCGACCGCGTGGCGGCGCGCCTGCTGGGCCGCCAGGAGATGGCTGCCGCCCTGACCGAGCTGGAGATCAAGGGCGCCTGGCTGGGCGAGCACTTCTGGCGTCAGCACTGGCGCGGCGCGCTGGCGCAGCCGCTGCCTGCCGGCCCGTTTGCCGCCCTGCAGCGCCAGCTGCTGCTGCCGCCCGAGCCTGCGTTTGCCCAGGCCGCGTTGCGCAGCGCCACGCGGCGCATCAGCAGCGTGGATGACACCCACCCCGTGCTGCGCGACCGGGTGGAGGCGCTTACCGGCGCGCGCCCGGCGCTGCCGCCGTGGTCGCGTCGGGGTGCGCTGGCGCTGCTGGGCGAGCAGGCGCCGCGCTGGCTGGCGCACTTCGACGCCCGCTGGCGCAAGGACAACGCCAGCACCTGGAAGCAGCACCACGCCCGCCTGCGGCGCACGCAAGAGCGCGTGCAGGCGCTGCAGGCCGCCGCAGCCGGCCAGGGCGCCGGCGACACCGTGGAGCTGGCCCGGCTGCTGCGCCGGCTCGACCCGCAGGCCCCCGTGCAGCCGCTGTACGAGCGCGTGCTGGCGCGCGAGCCCGGCCACGTCGGCGCGCTGCTGGGCTTGGCGGACAGCCTGCAGCCGCACGACAGCGCCGCGCGCCTGCGCTGCTGCGAAGCGCTGTGGGAGGCCAGCCCCACGCACCGCTGGGGCGTGGCCTGCGCCGCCGTGCAGGCCCTGGAGGCACACGCCCAGGCCGGCGGCGAGCACGACGCGCCGGCCCTGAAGCTGTGGCGCGAGCGCGTGCGCCAGGCCGAGCCGCCGGAGGACGAGGCCATCGAGGAGCTGCACCACACGCCGCTGCTCAATCACGTGGCGCGCCACGACCTGAGCGCCTTCGAGCTGGCCGACCTGCAGGCCGAGCTGGCCCTGCGCCGCCCCGTGGCGCGGGCCTGGCTGGTGCGCAAGCACCTCAAGGCCCTGCCGCAGCGGCGCATCTACCTGCTGTTCGTGCAGTTGCACGGCCTGGACGCCCCGGCGCGCGGGGCCCTGTGCCAGCAGCTGCAGGACGCGCTGGATCTGCCCGGCCAGCTGCTGGTGCGGGCCGCCGGCGACACGGCCGCACTGCAGGACATCGAGCGCCAGGCCTTCGAGCCCATCCACGCCGGCCCCGCGGCAGTCTGAAGGCATGGGGGGCGATGGGACAATCGCCCCATGCATCCCAAAGCCCTTCTGGACGCCTGCGCCGAGCTGCTCGCGCAGGTGCTGACCTTCGAACACCCGGCCGACGCGGTGGTCGCGCGCTACTTTCGCGACCGCCGCCAGCTCGGCCCCCGCGAGCGCGCCACCCTGGCCGACGTGACCTACGCCGTGCTGCGCAACAAGCTGCTGCTGGAGCAGCTGGCCCGCTCGGGCAGCGGAGCGCGCGAGCGGCGCCTGGCCATCCTGGGCTTTGCCCGGGTGCAGGACGAGCAGGCCCGCGCGGCCGACGCGCAGGCCGTGCGCGGCCCGCGCGACTATCTGCACGGCGCCCTCACCGAGCCCGAGCGCCAGTGGCTGGCGCAATGCGACGCCGTGCCGCCGGGGGACCTGCTGGCGCCGCACCGCCACAACCTGCCCGAGTGGCTGGTCGCGCCCTTGAAGGGCCAGCTGGGCGAGGAGGGCTTCTGGGCCCTCGCCGCCAGCCTGGCCACCAGCGCGCCGCTGCACCTGCGCGTCAACACCTTGAAAGCAAAACGCGAGCAAGCCCGCAAGGAGCTTGCGCAGGCAGCCATCGAAACACAAGCATCGCCGTATTCGCCCTGGGGCCTGCACGTGCGCGGCAAGCCGGCGCTGGGCCGGGTGCCGGCGTTTGCCAGCGGCGCCGTGGAGGTGCAGGACGAGGGCTCTCAGCTGCTGGCCCTGCTGCTGGACGCCAAGCGCGGCGAGATGGTGGCGGACTTTTGCGCCGGCGCCGGCGGCAAGACGCTGGCCATCGGCGCGGCCATGCGCAGCACCGGGCGGCTGTATGCGTTTGACGTGTCGGCCCACCGGCTGGAGGGCCTCAAGCCCCGGCTGGCGCGCAGCGGCCTGTCCAACGTGCACCCGGTGGCCATCGCCCACGAGCGCGACGAACGCATCAAGCGCCTGGCCGGCAAGATGGACCGCGTGCTGGTGGACGCGCCGTGCTCCGGCCTGGGCACGCTGCGGCGCAGCCCCGACCTGAAATGGCGCCAGACCCCGGCGGCCGTGGCCGAACTGACGCGGCTGCAGGCGGCCATCCTGGCCAGCGCGGCGCGGCTGGTCAAGCCGGGCGGGCGGCTGGTCTATGCCACCTGCAGCCTGCTGCCGGACGAGAACGAAGCCATTGCTGAGGCCTTCGGCCAGGCGCATGCCGACTTCGCGCCGCTGCAGGTGGCCGAGCTGCTGGCCGGCCTGAAGGTCGAGCAGGCCGCCAGCCTGTGCAGCGGCGGCGAGGATGGCGGGCGCTTCCTGCGCCTGTGGCCGCACCTGCACGGCACGGACGGCTTCTTCGCCGCCGTCTGGCAGCGCAAGTGAAGGCCGTGCGTTGAGGGCGGGCGCTTGTGCGTGCCGCCCGCGACAAGGCAGGACGCCCAATAAAAAAACCGCCATGGCACTGGGCCGTGGCGGTTTTTTGCAGGAGCGGCGCCGAATTACTTCAGCTTGGCTTCCTTGTACTCGACGTGCTTGCGAGCCTTGGGGTCGAACTTGATGATGCTGATCTTCTCGGGCATCGTCTTCTTGTTCTTGGTGGTGGTGTAGAAGTGACCGGTGTCAGCTGTGGACACCAGCTTGATCTTTTCGCGTCCGCCTTTTGCAGCCATGGTGTTTTTCCTTCAGTGAATCAGGCCTGGCCGCGGGCACGCATGTCTGCGAGCACGGATTCGATGCCGTTCTTGTCGATCAGACGCAGGGCGGCGCTGGAAACGCGCAGGCGCACCCAGCGGTTTTCGCTCTCCACCCAGAAGCGGCGGTGCTGCAGGTTGGGCAGAAAGCGGCGCTTGGTCTTGTTGTTGGCGTGGGAAACGTTGTTCCCGGTCATGGGCTTCTTGCCCGTTACTTCGCATACGCGTGCCATGAAAGGACACTCCGATCGTTCACGGCTGCCAGCGCCTTGCAGCCGGCCGGCAGCCTCACCTCGCCAGTTGGAACGGGTGGCGGTAACCCGGCTGCGAAAATGGCGGCGGGCCTGAAAAAGGCGCGCCCGGTTTTCGCAAAGCCCGCAATTATAGCCAGAATGTCGCAATTGCCCGCACCGTCGCTGCCGCGGCGCCTGCCACTCCCCAGCTTCCCCCTCTTTTTTTCGGCAAAGGTCTTTCGCGTGCCACGACGCTCTCGCTGGGTTCTGGGCGCTGCAGCGGCGGCGTCTTCGCTGTGGTGCGCGGCGGCGCCAGGGGCCGCGCCGGCGCAGGCCATCGTGGCGCTGCAGCCCTCGCTGACCGAAGCCGTGTGCGTGCTGGGCGCGTGCGAGCGGCTGCTGGGCATTGACCGCTACTCCGACTGGCCCGAGCGCGTGCGCGCCCTGCCGCGCGTGGGCGGCCTGGCAGACGCCGACGTGGAGGCCATCGTCGCCCTGCGCCCCGACCTGGTGCTGCTGGGCCCGCGCAGCCGCGCCGCCGACCGCCTGCAGGCGCTGGGCCTGCAGGTGCTGGTGCTGGAGGCGAAAAGCCACGCCGACATCCGCGCCAACCTGGAGACGGTGGCCCGCGCCGTGGGCCGGCCCGGCGCCGGCGAGGCGCAGTGGCAGCGCATCGACGCGCGGCTGCAGGCGCTGCGCGCGCAGCTGCCGCCGCCCTGGCGCGGCCGGCGCGTCTATCTGGAGCTGCACGGCGGCAAGGCCGCCGCCAGCGAGGATTCGTTCATCGGCGAGACGCTGGCGCGCCTGGGCCTGGCCAACGTGGTGCCGGCACGGCTGGGGCCGTTTCCGAAGGTCTCGCCCGAGTTCGTGCTGCGCGCCGACCCGGACGTGCTGGTCGTGGCGGCCACCAGCCCGGCGCCGGCCACGCGCCCCGGCTGGCAGGCCCTGCGCGCCGTGCGTGAGCAACGCGTGTGCGTGCTACCCGCGGCGCAGCTGGACGTGCTGCTGCGCGCCGGCCCGCGCATCGACGAGGCGGCGCAGCAGATCCTGCACTGCCTGCAGGCCCTGCCGACGCCCTGATGCGCAGGTGCGGGCGCAGGCGCGGGCGCGCCCGGCGTCACTGCCACAGCGCGCCGGCCGGCCAGTAGCCGGCCTGCCACAGTGCCGCCAGCGCCGGGGCGCGGCCCAGCGGCGGGCGGGCGGTCTCGAAGTCGATGACGTGCAGCTGCTGGGCGTGCGCCGGGCGCGGCGGGCTGGCGCGGGTGCGCCCGTCGGTCAGCAGCCACAGCCAGCGCGCGCCGCGGGTGTGGCGGCCAAGCACGCCGTCGGCCAGCTGCAGGGCGGCGGCCAGCGGCGTGCCGCCCCCGCCTGGCAGAGGCGCCAGGGCGCTTGCAAAGCCCTGCGCCAGGGCGCGTTGGGGGGGCAGGGCCAGGCGGGCGCCGGTGCCGTCCAGCACTACCAGCGCCACCTGGTCGCGCCAGCGGCCGGCCTGCTGCATCAAGAGGTGCAGCGCCCCCTTGGCGCGCGCCAGCTGGCCGCCGGCGCGCATGGACGCCGAGCAGTCCAGCACGAAGCAGTGCAGCGCCTGCGCCTGCGCCGCGCGCGCAGATCGGCGCAGGTGCTGCGGCTGCAGGCTTTGGGCGCCGCGGGCGGCCAGCGTGCGCGGCCAGTCGATGCCGGCCTGCGCGGGCGTGGCCGCGGCGCCGGCGCGCAGCCAGGGGGGGAGGGCAGCCCCGCCGGCCGCGTGGCGACCTGCCAGCGCGGCCGGGGGGCTCAGGCTTTTTTTGGCAGCAGGCCGCGCAGGGGCGCCAGCGGCTTGGCGCTGGCCATGGGCGCCGGCTCAGGGGGCAGCGCGCCCCAATCATTTGCCCCCGGGTCGCCGGGCGCGTCGCCCGCGCCGTCCACGTCCTGCACCTGGTCGCCATTCGCAGGCTGTGGCGGCGGCGGGGGTGGAGGCGGGGGCGGTTGCGCGGCCGCGGGGGACGGCGGCGGCGCATCGGGGTGGCGGCGGTGGCGCAGCACCAGGTCTGCGACCTGCTCCACGTGCCCGGGCGTGACGGCGGCAGCGCCCTCCCAGGCGGCCAGGGCGCGGGCGGCGCGCAGCAGCACCAGGTCGGCACGCAGGCCGTCCACGCGCGCGGCCAGGCAGTGCCGGCTGACGGCGTCGTGCACGGCGTCGCTCCAGGGCAGGGCGTCGTCGGCTTGCTGCAGCCGGGCGCGGGCGGTGGCCAGCTGCGTGGCCAGCTGCTGCTGGGCGGCGTCGTGGCGCGCGGCAAAGGCCTGCGGGTCGGCATCGAACGCCAGGCGCGCGCGCACGATGGCCTGGCGCTGGGCGGCGCCCTGCACGTTGTCCAGCCGCACGGCCAGGCCCAGGCGGTCCAGCAGCTGGGGGCGCAGCTCGCCTTCCTCGGGGTTCATGGTGCCCACCAGCACGAAGCGCGCCGCGTGCTGGTGCGAGATGCCGTCGCGTTCGACCACGTTCAGGCCGCTGGCGGCGGCGTCCAGCAGCACGTCCACCAGGGCGTCGGGCAGCAGGTTGATCTCGTCCACGTAGAGCACGCCGCCGTGGGCGCGCGCCAGCAGCCCCGGGGCAAAACGCACGGCGTGCCCGGCCAGGGCCTGCTGCAGGTCCAGCGTGCCGGTGACGTGCTCCAGCGCCGCGCCCAGCGGCACGGTGACGAAGGGCGCCGGCGCCAGCAGCTGCGCCAGCGCCCGCGCGGCGGTGGACTTGGCGGTGCCGCGCGGGCCTTCGATCAGCACGCCGCCGATGGCCGGGTCGATGGCCGCCAGCAGCAGCGCCTGGGTGAGCTGCGGCTGCCCGGCGATGGCCGCGAAGGGGAAGGGCGGGGGCAGCCCGGCAGGGGCGTCGTTTTTAGGTGAAATCACGTTCCAGGCCTTATGGGTCAAGCGCCAGCAGCTATCAATAAGGGGGCGTCCCGGAAGGCATCAGCCTTCCATGCGCTCGTCGTGCGCCAGCGCCAGCTCGTGCAGGCGCGGCGCGTAGTCGCCCGGCTGCTGCCACAGCCCGCGGGCCATGGCTTCGCGCAGGCGCGCCAGGATGTCGGCCAGCGCCTGGGGGTTGTGCTGCTCGAAGAAGGCGCGCACGCGCTCGTCCAGGGCGTAGGCGTCGGCCACCAGGGCGTAGTGGTGGTCGCCCACCACGCGCGCCGTGGCGTCGAAGCCGAACAGGTAGTCCACGCTGGCGGCCATCTCGAAGGCGCCCTTGTAGCCGTGGCGCATGGCGCCGGCGATCCACTTGGGGTTGACCATGCGCGCGCGCACCACGCGGCCGATCTCCTCTTGCAGGGCACGCACGCGGGGATGTTCGGGGTTGCCGTGGTCGCCGTGGTAGAGCGCCGGCTGGCGCCCCGACAGGTGGCGCACGCTGGCGGCCATGCCGCCCTGGAACAGGTAGTAGTCGCTGGAGTCCAGGATGTCGTGCTCGCGGCTGTCCTGGTTGTGCAGCACGGCGTCCATGCCGGCCAGGCGCAGCGGCAGCACGTCGGCGGCGGCGCTGCCGTCGTCGGCCTGACCATAGGCGTAGGCGCTGGCGGCCAGCCAGGCGCCGCCCAGGTCGGCGTCGCCTTGCCACTGGCCGTGCTGCATCAGCAGCTCCAGGCCGCTGCCGTAGTGGCCCGGGCGGCTGCCGAACACGCGCCAGCCGGCGCGCCGGCGCGCCGGCTCGGCGGCCATGCCGCCGGCCTGCAGCGCGGCGGCGTCGTGCAGGATGCGCGCGCGGATGGGGTTGTCCTCCTCGTCCTCGCCGTCTTGCTCGGCCACGGCCTGCACGGCGGCGTCAAACAGCTGCACGGTGGCCGGAAAGGCGTCGCGAAACAGGCCGGAGATGCGCAGCGTCACGTCCACCCGCGGGCGGTGCAGGCCCACGCGCGGGATGACCTCGAAGTCCACCACGCGCTGGCTGCCCGGCGCCCAGCGCGGGCGCACGCCGATCAGCGCCAGCGCCTGGGCGATGTCGTCGCCGCCGGTGCGCATGGTGGCCGTGCCCCACACGGACAGGCCCAGGCTGCGCGGGTATTCGCCGTGCTCCTGCAGGTGGCGCTCGATGAGCTGGCGCGCGGCGCGCTCGCCCAACGCCCAGGCAGTCTGCGTGGGGATGGCGCGGGTGTCCACGGTGTAGAAATTGCGCCCCGTGGGCAGCACGTCGGGCCGACCGCGCGAGGGCGAGCCGCTGGGCCCCGGCGGTACGAAGCGCCCGCGCAGCGCCTGGCTGAACTGGTGCAGCTCCTGGCTGCCGCAGGCGTCCAGGCGCGGGGCCAGCACCTGCAGCACGCGGTCCAGCGCGGCGTCGGTGTTTTTCAATGAAATCGGGCTCAAACCCTTGCTGGACAAGCGCGAGCAGCTATCAATTTCTTCAGATTGCGGCTCCAGGCGCCGGGCCAGCAGCTGCGCGGCCAGCAGCTCCAGCCGTTCGCGCGTGTCGCCCCAGTGGCGCCAGGGCGTGTCGCTCACCTGTTGCAGCAGCGCAGGCCGCGCGCCGGTGAAGGGCTCGGCGCTGGCGGGCGCGAAGGGGTCTGTGCCGTCCCCCAGCAGGTCGGTGGCCAGGGCGGCGATCAGGCCGGGGGCGCCGTCGGCGCTGGCGTAGCGGGCCAGCGCCAGCAGGGTGTCCTGGCGCTGGCGGCTCCGGGGGCTGGCGCCGAAGATGTGCAGGCCGTCGCGGATCTGCGTCTCCTTCAGCTCGCACAGGTAGGCGTCGATGCGCTCGAGCACGGCGTCGTCCTGGCCCTGCGCCAGCGCGCCCTCCAGGCCCAGCTCGCCGGCCAGCTGTTGCTGGCGCACCATCGCCAGGATCTGCTGGCGCAGCAGGGTGGCGCGGCGCCCGTCCACCAGCAGCGCGTCGTAGAACTCATCGACCAGGCGCTCCAGCTCCTGCATGGGGCCGTGGTTGTCCGCGCGGGTGAGCGGCGGCATCAGGTGGTCGATGATCACGGCCTGCGTGCGCCGCTTGGCCTGCGCGCCCTCGCCGGGGTCGTTGACGATGAAGGGGTACAGGTGCGGCAGGGGGCCCAGGATGGCGTCGGGCCAGCAGCTGGCCGACAGCGCCAGGCTCTTGCCCGGCAGCCATTCCAGGTTGCCGTGCTTGCCCACGTGCGCCACGGCGTCCACGCCGAAGGCGCCCTGCAGCCAGAAGTAAAACGCCAGGTAGCCGTGCGGGGGCACCAGGTCGGCGTCGTGGTAGCTGGCCCAGTCCTGCGGCGCGCCCAGGGCGCGCGCCGGCTGGATGCCCACGAAGACCTTGCCCAGGCGCAGCCCGGCGACCATGAAGCGGCCGCGGCGCAGGGCCGGGTCCTGCTCGGGCGGGCCCCAGCGCGCGTCGATGGCATCGGCCAGGGCCGGAGGCAGGGCGGCCAGGCGCTGGCGGTAGTGCGCCAGCTCCAGGCTCTGCCAGGCCGGGCGCAGCGGCCACTGCGCGGGGTCGTTGGCGATGCCCTCCGTCAGGCGGCGCATCAGCGCGTCGCCGTCCGCGGGCAGATCGGCGGCGTCGCCCAGGTCGTGGCCTTCGCGGCGCAGCAGGTGTAGCAGCTGGATGACCGAGGCGGGCGTGTCCAGCCCCACGCCGCTGCCGATGCGGCCTTCGCTGCCGGGGTAGTTGGCCAGGATCAGCGCCAGGCGCTTGTCGGCAGCAGGCAGCTGGCGCAGGCGGCACCAGCGCTGGCTGAGCTCGGCCACGAAGTCGATGCGGTCGCCCTCGCTGCGGTAGCGCACCAGGTCCACCTGGGTGTGGGGGCAGCGCTCGGTGCCGGCCTTGAAGCTGACGGCGCGGGTGACGATGCGCCCGTCCATCTCCGGCAGCACGACCTGCATGGCGATGTCGCGCGGGCGCAGGCCCTGGCTGTCTTGCAGCCAGCCGTCCCGGTCGGCGCCGCTGACGATGACCTGCAGCACCGGCGCGTCGCCGGCCAGCGCCGGCTGCGGGGCGCCGCCGCCCTCGTGGCCCAGCGCGGCGAAGGCGGTGGTGTTGAGCACCAGCTGCGCCGTGTGCTGCTGGCACAGCTGGCGCAGCGTGGCCAGGCACAGCGGGTCCTTGAGCGAGTCCAGCGCCAGCGGCAGCGCGTTGAGCCCGCGCGCGTGCAGCGCCAGCGCCAGGTCGTCGAACACGGCGGTGTTGCCCGCCAGCAGGTGCGAGCGGTAGAACACCAGCGCCACCACCGGCGCGCCGGCGTGCCAGGCGCGCTGCAGGGCGGCCAGCGGATCGGCGTGTGCATCGGCGTGGGCAGCGTTGTGCGCATCGGCATGGGCCGCGGCCCAGGCGGCGGGCACGTGCAGCGCCACCTGGGGCAGGGGGCGCGGGGGCTCGGGCTCGACGCCGTGGCCCATGCCGTGGAAGGCGGCGGCGCGCAAAAACTGCAGGGCGTTGGCGCTGCCGCCGGCGCGCAGGTAGCGCCACAGCAGCCGGCCGGTGTCCGCGGGCAGGGTGCCGCGCGCCAGCAGTTCGGGGTCTTCGGTCAGGTCACCCGAGAACAGCGTCAGCGCCTGCCCGTGCTGGCGCGCCAGCGCGGCCAGCTGCTGGATGCCGTAGGGCCAGGTGGATTCCGAGCCCAGGTGATCGACGACGACCACGCGGGCATGCCGCAGCACCTCGTCGGCGTAGCGGTCCAGCGAGGCGTTGCCGCGCAGGTGCAGCAGGTTGGCCAGGCGCAGGCCGGGAAAGCCCGGGTCCGTTTGCGCCAGCTGGGCGCGCGCGGCGGCCAGCAGAGACAGCGTGGTGTCGGCGCTGCTGAGCACCACGATGTCGGCCGGGGTTTGCTCCAGGCAGATGACGGCGCTGTCGTCCTCGACGAAGCCGCCGGGGCGGGTGCTCAGCAGGTGCATGGAGAAAAAGCCCTGTAGCCCGCGCCGGGAAAGCGCGAGAAGCTATCAAAATAGAAGCAAGTCACGCCGCGAGCGGCGCCAGTGCGGCGCGCACCGCGGCCTCGTCCAGGCCCTGGCCGATGAAGACCAGCCGCGTGCACCGCTCCTCGCCCTCGCGCCAGGGGCGGTCGAAGTGGTGCGTGAAGCGCGCGCCCACGCCCTGCACCAACAGGCGCATCGGCTTGCCCGGCAGGGCCGCGAAGCCCTTGGTGCGCAGGATGGGCTGGCTGGCCACCAGCTGCTGCAGCGCGGCGATCAGCGCCTCGCGCTCGACCGGGGGCAGCGCCACGTCGAAGGAATCGAACTCGTCGTGGTCGTGGTCTTCGTCGTGGTCATGGTGGCTGGCGCGCTGGTCGATGGTGGTCTCGGCGGCGCGCTGCAGGCCCAGCAGCACCTCCAGCGGCAGGCGGCCTTCGGTGGCGTGCACCACCTTGACTGCGGGCGGCAGCTCGGCGCGCACCAGGGCCTCGACCTCGGCCAAGGTGGCCGCGCCCACCAGGTCGCACTTGTTCAGCACCACCAGGTCGGCCGCGGAGAGCTGGTCCTCGAACAGCTCGTGCAGGGGCGATTCGTGGTCCAGGTTGGGGTCGGCGCGGCGCTGGGCGTCCACCGCCTCGGGGTGGGCGGCGAACTGGCCGGCGGCAGCCGCGGGCGTGTCCACTACGGTGACCACCGCGTCCACCGTGAAGGCGCCGGCGATCTCGGGCCACTGGAAGGCCTGCACCAGGGGTTTGGGCAGGGCCAGGCCGCTGGTTTCGATCAGCACGGCGTCGATCTCGTGGCGGCGCGCGGCCAGCTGCTGCATGACGGGGAAGAATTCCTCCTGCACCGTGCAACACATGCAGCCGTTGGCCAGTTCGTACAGCTGGCCGGCCTGCTCGCCGCCTTCGCCGCCCTCGTCCTCGCAGCCGATGCCGCAGGCTCTCAAGATGTCGCCGTCGATGCCCAGCTCGCCGAACTCGTTGACGATGACGGCGATGCGCCGGCCCGCGGCATTGGCCAGCACGTGGCGCAGCAGCGTGGTCTTGCCGCTGCCCAGAAAGCCGGTGATGACGGTGGCGGGGATCTTGCCCAGTGCGGGGCGGGTGTCCTGGTTCATCTCGTCATGCTCCGGCAACAAACAGGCGGCGCTCCAGCAGCGCCGAGCCATGCAGGCGGCGGGCCGCCTTGGCGGCGGCCAGCACGCCCAGGTCCACCAGCGGCTCGACCAGGATGACCAGCAGGTAGGCGCCGCCAAAGGAGGCGATCTGCTGCAGGTTGTCTGCGCCCACGCCGTGGCCGTACAGCGCCCAGAAGGCCACCCAGGCGACGATGCCGCCCTGGTAGGCCAGCGACAGCCTGAAAGCCTGGCCATAGCTCAGGTCCACATAGCGCGTGTGCGGGGCGGTGATGCGCCGCGCCAGCGCCGCCGTGGCGAACAGGGGCGCCAGCAGCGTGGTCACGTTCATGCCGTACTGCAGCAGGTCGGGCAGGGCGAAGAACAGGCCCTGCACCAGCAGCCCGGCGGCCAGGCCGATGGCGGCGGCCGCCGGCCCGAACAGCAGCAGCAGCGTGCTGCCCAGGATCAGGTGCACCTCGGACACGCCCACCGGGTGGTGCGGCAGCACCTCGAACGAGCAAAACACCAGCAGCGCCGCCAGCAGGCTGCGCCCGGCCAGGGCGGCAGCGCCCTGCTCGCGCAGCGCGCGCGCGCCGGCCAGGGCCGTAGTGGCCAGCAGCGCGGCGGCGCTGGCATAGCTGAGGAAGATTTTTGCGCCGTCAACGACGCCGGGTTCGATGTGCATGGTCCAGTCCTTTGCGCCAGGATTGCAGGGCGGCAGGGGCGCTGGGGATGGACCGAGAAAAGCGGGTGCTGCAGGCGGCGCGGGCAGGCGCTGCGCAAGGCAGCATTGACCGGACGGCGCAGGCCCGGCTCCGTCCCCGAAGCCCGTACCTTGAACGCTTCGGGCCGGTCTTCTGGCTCACCTTCGTCCTCGGCCGCGCCTTCCCGCGCCCGGCAGTGGGGCGCAGTGGCTGGATGATGCGGCGTCGTCAGGCTTACAGCAGCGGGGGCTGCGCCGGAATGGCCCTGGCTGGCAGGGCGGCACCGGCTTCCCGTTTCACCAGCGCTGGCTGCCTGAAAAAGGCAGCGCGCGCCGGCACCCGAAACAAGGGGCGAGTATAGGTCTGCGACCCGCCTCGCCTCGCCTCGCCCCGGCTGGGGGCTGGCCGGCAGGTTTACTCGGTCTGCTCCAGGAAGCGCTGCGCGTCCAGCGCCGCCATGCAGCCGGTGCCGGCGCTGGTGATGGCCTGGCGGTAGGTGTAGTCCTGCACGTCGCCGGCGGCGAACACGCCGGGCACGCTGGTCTGCGTGGCAAAGCCCTGGTGGCCGCCCTGGGTGGCGATGTAGCCGCCCTCCATCTGCAGCTGGCCCTGGAAGATGTCGGTGTTGGGCGCGTGGCCGATGGCGATGAAGCAGCCCTGCAGCGCAATGTCCTCGGTGCGGCCGTCCTCGGTGCTCTTGACGCGGATGCCGGTCACGCCCGAGTCGTCGCCCAGCACTTCGTCGAGCGTGAAGTGGGTCTTCAGCTCGATCTTGCCGTCTGCCACCTTTTCCATCAGCTTGTCGATCAGGATGGGCTCGGCGCGGAACTTGTCGCGCCGGTGCACCAGCGTTACCTTGCGCGCGATGTTGGACAGGTACAGCGCCTCTTCCACGGCGGTGTTGCCCCCGCCGATCACGCACACGTCCTGCTCGCGGTAGAAGAAGCCGTCGCAGGTGGCGCAGGCCGACACGCCGCGGCCCATGAAGGCGGCTTCGGACGGCAGACCCAGGTACTTGGCCGAGGCGCCGGTGGCGATGATGAGCGAGTCGCAGGTGTACTGGCCGCTGTCGCCCGTCAGGGTGAAGGGGCGCTTGGAAAGATCGACGGCGCTGATGTGGTCGAAGATGATCTGGGTCTTGAAGCGCTCGGCGTGCTCCAGGAAGCGCTGCATCAGGTCCGGGCCCTGCACGCCCAGGGGGTCGGCCGGCCAGTTGTCCACCTCGGTGGTGGTCATCAGCTGGCCGCCCTGGGCCATGCCGGTGATCAGCATGGGCTGCAGGTTGGCGCGCGCGGCATAGACGGCGGCGGTGTAGCCGGCGGGGCCCGAGCCCAGGATCAGGACTTTGGCGTGTTGCGTAGTGGACATGGTGGACGTCGTCAAAGTGGTGCGATGGGAGAGGGGGAGGGGGCGCTGCGGCGCCCGGCCGGGCCATTGTAGGGAGCGGCCATCGCCCCGCCAAAGGCATGGGGTAAGCTTTCGCGCTTGGCCTTTCGCTCTATGACCTATTCCCTCAATACCCTGAACGCCACCTCGCAAGCCAAGGGGGCGGGGCGCGGCGGCGTGGCCCGCTTCGGCCATGAACTCAGCCTGATCGCAGGGCTGCTGGCGCTGGTGTTCTGGCTGCTGTCGCTGGCCAGCTTTTCGCCGCAGGACGCGGCCTGGTCCACCACCGGAGTGCCCGAGCACGCCGCGGTGGCCAACTGGGTCGGCCGCCTGGGGGCCTGGGCGGCCGATGCCTCCTATTTCACCCTGGGCTTTTCCGTCTGGTGGGCGGTGGCGGCGGCCGTGCATGCCTGGCTGGCCTCGCTGGCGCACTGGATGCGCGGCGGCCAGCACGCGGGCGGCGCGGCGCCCTCGCACCCCTGGCTGCGCCGCAGCCTGTACTGGCTGGGGCTGGTGCTGCTGCTGTGCGCCAGCTGCGCGCTGGAATGGTCGCGCCTGTACCGCTTTGAAGGCCTGCTGCCGGGCCACGCCGGCGGCGTGCTGGGCTACCTGATGGGGCCGCTGGCCGTCAAATGGCTGGGTTTTACCGGCTCGGGGCTGGCCGGCGTGGTGCTGGTAGTGCTGGGCGCGGGCCTGGTGTTTCACTTTTCCTGGGGGCTGCTGGCCGAGCGCCTGGGCGGGCGCATCGACGCCGTGGTGCAGGCCGGCCGGGCGCGGCGTGAGCGCGTGCGCGACGCGGCCGTGGGCCGGCGCGCGGCGCGCGAGCGCCAGGGCCCGGCGGTGCGCGAGGAGCCCCATGCCGATGCCCCGCTGGCGCCGGCGCCGGCCGCGCTGGCGCACGCCCCCGTCACCATCGTCGAGCCGCAGCCGAGCGAGCCGGCGCCCAGCACCCGCGTGGTCAAGGAGCGGCAAAAGCCCCTGTTCACCGAGATCCAGGACAACGCCCTGCCGCAGGTGGACCTGCTGGACGCGGCCCAGGCGCGCCAGGAAAGCGTGTCCGCCGATACCCTGGAGATGACCAGCCGCCTGATCGAGAAGAAGCTGGGCGACTTCGGCGTGGAGGTGGTCGTGGTGGCCGCCGCGCCCGGCCCGGTCATCACGCGCTACGAGATCGAGCCGGCCACGGGCGTCAAGGGCTCGCAGATCGTCAACCTGGCCAAGGACCTGGCGCGCTCGCTGTCGCTGGTGTCCATCCGTGTGGTCGAGACCATCCCGGGCAAGACCACCATGGCGCTGGAGTTGCCCAACGCCCGGCGCCAGACCATCCGGTTGTCGGAAGTCCTGGGCTCGCAGGTCTATCACGACGCCAAGAGCATGCTCACCGTGGGCCTGGGCAAGGACATCGTGGGCGCGCCCGTGGTGGCCGACCTGGCCAAGATGCCGCACTGCCTGGTGGCAGGCACCACCGGCTCGGGCAAGTCGGTGGGCATCAACGCCATGATCCTGAGCCTGCTGTACAAGGCCGAGGCGCGCGACGTGCGCCTGCTGATGATCGACCCCAAGATGCTGGAAATGTCGGTCTATGAAGGCATCCCGCACCTGCTGGCGCCCGTGGTCACCGACATGAAGCAAGCCGCCCACGGCCTGAACTGGTGCGTGGCCGAGATGGAGCGGCGCTATAAGCTGATGAGCAAGCTGGGCGTGCGCAACCTGGCGGGCTACAACACCAAGATCGACGAAGCCAAGGCGCGCGAGGAGTTCATCCCCAACCCCTTCAGCCTGACGCCCGAAGAGCCCGAGCCATTGGCGCGCCTGCCGCACATCGTGGTCGTCATCGACGAGCTGGCCGACCTGATGATGGTGGTGGGCAAGAAGATCGAGGAATTGATCGCCCGCCTGGCGCAAAAGGCCCGCGCCGCCGGCATCCATCTCATCTTGGCGACCCAGCGGCCCAGCGTGGATGTGATCACCGGCCTGATCAAGGCCAACATCCCCACGCGCATCGCCTTCCAGGTCTCAAGCAAGATCGACAGCCGCACCATCCTCGACCAGATGGGCGCCGAGGCCCTGCTGGGCATGGGCGACATGCTCTACATGGCCAGCGGCACGGGGCTGCCGGTGCGGGTGCACGGCGCCTTCGTGTCGGACGAGGAAGTGCACCGCGTCGTCAACTACCTCAAGAGCCAGGGGGAGCCGGACTACATCGACGGGGTGCTGGAGGGCGGTACCGTCGAGGGCGACGACAGCGGCTTCGGGCCCGACGGCGAAGGCGGCAGCGGGGGTGAAAAGGATCCCATGTACGACCAGGCCGTGGAGGTGGTGCTGAAAGACCGCAAGGCCAGCATCTCCTACGTCCAGCGCAAGCTGCGCATCGGCTACAACCGTTCGGCGCGGCTGCTGGAGGACATGGAGAACGCCGGCCTGGTCAGCGCCCTCACCAGCAACGGCCAGCGCGAAGTGCTTGTCCCTTCCCGTAGCGAATAGGACCCAGGGTTGTGAAGAAACTTCTTACTACTGTTTTGATAGCTGCCAGCGCCCAGTGGGCCTGGGCTGACGGCCTTTCCAGCCTGGAAGGCTTCATGAAGGCCGCCAGAAGCGGCAGCGCGCAGTTCACGCAGACGGTGACCGCGCCCCCGAAGGACGGCCAGAGCGCGCGCAGCAAGACCAGCAGCGGCACTTTCGACTTCCAGCGGCCGGGGCACTTTCGCTTCATCTACCAAAAGCCGTTCGAGCAGACCATCGTGGCCGACGGCAAGACGCTGTGGCTGTATGACGCCGACCTGAACCAGGTCACCCAGCGTGCGCAGGACAAGGCGCTCGGCTCCACGCCCGCCGCGCTGCTGGCCTCCGCGCCCGACTTGGCGGCGCTGCGGGCCGACTTCACGCTGGAATCCGCCCCTGACCAGGACGGCCTGCAATGGGTGTTGGCCAGCCCCAAGGCGCGCGACGGCCAGCTCAAGAGCGTGCGCGTGGGCTTTAACGGCGAGACGCTGGCGGCGCTGGACATCCTGGACAGCTTTGGCCAGCGCTCGCTGATCCGCTTTACCGGCATGAAGATCAACCCCGCCCTGGCGGCCGACACCTTCACCTTCAAGCCGCCCGCCGGGGCGGATGTGCTGCAGCAGTAGCGCTTCTGTTTTAATAGCTACCAGCGCTTGCCCGGCGGGCGCTAGATCCCGATTTGGCTGGTATTTTGGGTGAGCGCCGCGGCCACCCGCTCCCGCACGCCCGGCAGCCATTCGGCCTCGAACCACGGGTTGTGCTTGAGCCAGCCGTTGTTGCGCGGGCTGGGGTGGGGCAGGGCGATCACCGGGCTGCCCGGGGCGCCGCTGGCACGCACGGTGTCGGCCAGTGGCCGGCCGCGGCTGCCCGGCAGGTGCCAGCCAATGGCGTACTGGCCCACGGCCACCGTCAGCGCAATGTGCGGCAGCTGCGCCAGCAGCGGTGCGCGCCAGGTGGGCGCGCACTCGGGGCGCGGCGGCGCGTCGCCCGAGGCGCCCTTGCCCGGGTAGCAAAAGCCCATGGGCACGATGGCCACGCGCCCCGGGTCATAGAACACCTCGCGCGGCAGCTGCAGCCAGTCGCGCAGCCGCTCGCCGCTGGCGTCGTCGAACGGCACGCCCGAGGCATGCACCTTGCGCCCCGGCGCCTGGCTGGCAATCAGGATGCGCGCGCCCGTGCCCGCCTGCAGCACCGGGCGCGGGCCCAGCGGCAAGAAGGGCGCGCACAGCGTGCACTGGCGCGCGCGGTGCAGCAGGTCGTCCAGGGGCAGCAGGGGGTGCGCAGCGGGTTGTCTTCGAGTCGCCATGGGGTGTTTTCAGTCTTCGCGGATGTGCGCGCCGGCCTGCGCCAGCAGCTCGCGCAGCAGGGATCGGTGGCAGCGGGCCTCGTTCTCGCAGTAGCAGCCGACCGAAAAGTGAGCCTGCCTGGACAGCTGGGCCAGCGTGTCGATCAGGTGGCGCTGCCCGGGCTCGGCCATCTCGCGGCGGTAGCGGCGGGCGAACGCCGCCCAGGCAGCGTCATCGTGCGCGGCCAGCGCCTGCTTCACGGCCTCGGCGCTGGGCGCCAGGTTGGGCAGCCAGGCGTCATACCAGTCCTGTGCGGCGAACTGCGCGCGCGGCACGCCGCGCGGGGGCCGGCGCACGGTGCCGATGCGCGTGCCCTCGCCCGGCGCACGCGGGCTGCCCAGGCGGACGATGCGAACTGGCATGGAAGGAGACTCTTTCGTCGGTTGCCCCGAAAGGGCGAAAGCCAACCCGCATCATAGGAACGCGGCCGCGCCAGCCGGGCCGCGGCAGGCGAAGCCGCTACGATCGGTGCTGCTTTTGCAGGTCGCGCCCGCCATGAAGTCTTCTCCCCCCGCCGCCGTTCACCAGCCCCTGGCCGAGCGCCTGCGCCCACGCAGCCTGGGCGAGGTGATCGGCCAGCAGCACATCCTGGGGCCGGGCATGCCGCTGCGCCTGGCGTTCGAATCGGGCCGCCCGCACAGCTGCATCCTGTGGGGCCCGCCGGGGGTGGGCAAGACCACCATCGCCCAGCTGATGGCCGAGGCGTTCGACGCGCAGTTCATCAGCATCAGCGCCGTGCTGGGCGGCGTCAAGGAGATCCGCGAGGCCGTGCAGCTGGCCGAGGCGGCGCGTGACGGCCTGATGCGCCAAGGCACCATCGTGTTTGTCGACGAGGTGCACCGCTTCAACAAGAGCCAGCAGGACGCCTTCTTGCCGCACGTGGAAAGCGGCCTGTTCACCTTCGTGGGCGCGACCACCGAGAATCCGTCGTTCGAGGTCAACTCCGCCCTGCTGTCGCGCGCCACGGTGTATGTGCTGCAGCCGCTGACGACCGATGATTTGAAGCAAATAGTGGCCAAAGCCCAGGCCAGTCAAGCGGTGCCAGCTATCGAAGATGAAGCACTGGAGCGCCTGGTGGCCTATGCCGATGGCGACGCGCGGCGCCTGCTGAACACGCTGGAGACGCTGGCCATCACCGCCGCGCAGGCGGGCCTGGAGCGCATCGCCGACGACTGGCTGCTCAAGGTGCTGGGCCAGCAGGTGCGCCGCTATGACAAGGGCGGCGAGCAGTTCTACGACACCATCAGCGCACTGCACAAGTCGGTGCGCGGCTCCGACCCGGACGCGGCGCTGTACTGGCTGGTGCGCATGCTGGACGGCGGGGCCGACCCGCGCTACCTGTCGCGGCGCATCGTGCGCATGGCCTGGGAGGACATCGGCCTGGCCGACCCCAGGGCGCTGCAGATCGTGGGCGACGCGGCGCAGACCTACGAGCGCCTGGGCTCGCCCGAGGGCGAACTGGCCCTGGCCCAGGCCGTCCTCTACCTGGCCGTGGCGCCCAAGAGCAACGCCGGCTACGCGGCCTACAACAAGGCGCGCGCCTTGGTGAAGGAAGGCGCCAGCCTGCCCGTGCCGCTGCACCTGCGCAACGCCCCCACGACACTCATGAAGCAGCTGGACTACGGCCGCGGCTACCGCTACGCGCATGACGAGGACGGGGGCTTTGCCGCCGGCGAGTCCTACCTTCCCGAGGGCATGCAGCCGCCCGGCTTCTACCAGCCCGTGCCGCGCGGGCTCGAGATCCAGATCGGCCAGAAGATGCAGGAGCTGCGCGAGCGCAACGCCGCGGCCCGCGCGGACGGGCTGGCGCCGGCGGACTGAAACGCCGCCGCCCGCAGCCGGCGCGGGCTGCGCTGGGAATAAGCGCATACCCTGCATTGCGCATGAGCATCAGTATTTCTAATGGTGTGGATGCTTGCCTGATGGGCCCCGCCTTCAAGGGAAAACCCCGCCGGAGTGGCACCCCGGCGTTCATCAAAGCCGTGACAAAATTTCACCCACAAGACCCGCGCGGCACCTAGCCGCCGGGTTTTTTAGTAAGGAAACGCTGAATTTGTCCCCGTGGCAGCAGGCGTGGACTTGACCGGCAGGCGGCCCACAAGGCTGAGCCAGACAGGGGTTGCCCGCCGGGCACATGCGTCACTCACGAAGGACCGAAGGACTCAACTTATGGACATACTGCTGCAACAGATCATCAACGGTCTGGTCCTGGGCAGCATGTACGCCTTGATAGCCCTGGGCTATACCATGGTGTACGGCATCATCCAGCTCATCAACTTCGCGCACGGCGAGGTGCTCATGATCGGGGCGCTCACCAGCTGGAGCTGCATCGGCCTGATGCGGGACGCCATGCCCGGCGCGCCCGGCTGGGTCATCCTGCTGCTGGCCACCATCATTGCCTGCTTCGTGGCGGCGGTGCTCAACTACACCATCGAGAAGGTCGCCTACCGGCCGCTGCGCAACAGCCCGCGACTCGCCCCCTTGATCACCGCCATCGGCATGTCGCTGCTGCTGCAGACGCTGGCCATGATCATCTGGAAGCCCAACTACAAGCCTTATCCCACGCTGCTGCCGTCCACGCCCTTCGAGGTCGGCGGCGCGGTGATCACCACCACCCAGGTGCTGATCCTGAGCGTGACGGTGATCGCGCTGGCGGCCATGGTCTATCTGGTCAGCTACACCCGGCTGGGCCGCGCCATGCGGGCCACGGCCGAGAACCCGCGCGTGGCGGCGCTGATGGGCGTCAAGCCCGACATGGTGATCTCCGCCACCTTCATCATCGGCGCCGTGCTGGCGGCCATCGCCGGCATCATGTACGCCTCCAACTACGGCACGGCCCAGCACACCATGGGCTTCCTGCCGGGCCTCAAGGCCTTCACGGCCGCGGTGTTCGGCGGCATCGGCAACCTCACGGGCGCCGTGGTGGGCGGCATCCTGCTGGGCCTGATCGAGGCCATCGGCTCGGGCTACATCGGCCAGCTCACCGGCGGCGTGCTGGGCAGCCACTACACCGACATCTTCGCCTTCATCGTGCTGATCATCATCCTCACGCTGCGCCCCTCGGGCCTGCTGGGCGAGCGCGTGGCAGACCGGGCGTAACGAGGGCAGGAACATCACCATGAAAAATCACAAGATCCAATGGGTCCTGGGCGCCGTCGCGCTGCTCGTGCTGCCCCTGATCCTGCAGTACTTCGGCAACGCCTGGGTGCGCATCGCCGACCTGGCGCTGCTGTACGTCATGCTGGCCCTGGGCCTGAACATCGTGGTGGGCTACGCCGGCCTGCTCGACTTAGGGTACGTTGCCTTCTACGCCGTGGGTGCCTACATGTTCGGCCTGCTGGCCTCGCCCCATCTGGCCGACAACTTCGCCTGGTTCGCAGCGCACTTCCCCGAGGGGCTGCACATGTCGCTGTGGATGGTGATACCGCTGGCCCTGGTGCTGGCGGCCATCACCGGCGTGCTGCTGGGCATCCCGGTGCTCAAGTTGCGCGGCGACTACCTGGCCATCGTGACGCTGGGCTTTGGCGAGATCATCCGCATCTTCCTGAACAACCTGGACCACCCGGTCAACATCACCAACGGCCCCAAGGGCCTGGGGCAGATCGACTCGGTCAAGATCTTCGGGCTGGACTTCGGGCGGCGGCTGGAGCTTTTTGGCTTCGACATCAGCTCCGTCACGCTGTACTACTACCTGTTCCTGGCGCTGGTGCTGGTCACCATCGTGGTCTGCTACCGCCTGCAGGATTCGCGCATCGGCCGCGCCTGGATGGCGATTCGCGAGGACGAGATCGCCGCCAAGGCCATGGGCATCAACACCCGCAACATGAAGCTGCTGGCCTTCGGCATGGGCGCCTCGTTTGGCGGCGTGGCGGGCAGCATGTTCGCGGCCTTCCAGGGCTTCGTCTCGCCCGAGTCCTTCAGCCTGATGGAGTCGGTGATGATCGTTGCCATGGTGGTGCTGGGCGGCATCGGCCACATCCCCGGCGTGATTCTGGGCGCCGTGCTGCTGTCGGCCCTGCCCGAGGTGCTGCGCTACGTGGCCGGCCCGCTGCAGGCCATGACGGACGGCCGGCTGGATGCCTCCATCCTGCGCCAGCTCCTGATCGCCCTGGCCATGATCATCGTCATGCTGCTGCGCCCGCGCGGCCTGTGGCCGGCGCCCGAGCACGGCAAGAGCCTGGCGCAGAAGTCCTGAACCCCACCGAGATCGCAGTCACAACATGGCAGATACAGCAGATAAAGAAGTGGTGCTCAAGGTCGCGGGCATTTCCAAGCGCTTTGGCGGCCTGCAGGCACTGTCCGACGTGGGCATCACCATCCGCCGCGGGCAGGTCTATGGCCTGATCGGACCCAACGGCGCGGGCAAGACCACCTTCTTCAACGTGATCACCGGGCTGTACACGCCCGACGCCGGCAGCTTCGAGCTGGCCGGCCAGCCCTACGAGCCGCGCGCCGTGCACCTGGTGGCCAAGGCCGGCATCGCCCGCACCTTCCAGAACATCCGGCTCTTCGCCGAGATGACGGCGCTGGAGAACGTGATGGTGGGGCGGCACATCCGCACCCGCTCCGGCCTGGCCGGGGCGATCTTTCGCACCAAGGGCTTTGTGCAGGAGGAAGCGGCCATCGCCCAGCGCGCCCAGGAGCTGCTGGACTATGTCGGCATCGGCAAGTACGCCGACTACAAGGCGCGAACGCTGTCCTATGGCGACCAGCGCCGCCTGGAGATCGCCCGGGCCCTGGCCACCGACCCGCAGCTGATCGCCCTGGACGAGCCGGCCGCCGGCATGAACGCCACCGAGAAGGTGCAGCTGCGCGAGCTGATCGACCGCATCCGCAACGACGACCGCACCATCTTGCTGATCGAGCACGACGTGAAGCTGGTCATGGGGCTGTGCGACCGCGTCACGGTGCTGGACTACGGCAAGCAGATCGCCGAGGGCACGCCGGCCGACGTGCAGAAGAACGAGAAGGTGATCGAGGCTTACCTCGGCACCGGAGGACACTGAGGAAATGGCTCACATGGCAGAACAATCCAAGCAGGTGCTGCTGCAGGTCAAGGGCCTGAAAGTGGCCTACGGCGGCATCCAGGCCGTCAAGGGCGTGGACCTGGAAGTGCGCGAGGGCGAGCTGGTCACGCTGATCGGCTCCAACGGCGCCGGCAAGACCACCACCATGAAGGCCATCACCGGCACCCAGGGCATGAACGATGGCGACATCGAGTACCTGGGCCAGAGCATCCGCGGCAAGGGTGCTTGGGACCTGGTGCGCAGCGGCCTGGTGATGGTGCCCGAGGGCCGCGGCGTGTTCGCGCGCATGACCATCACCGAGAACCTGCTGATGGGCGCCTACACGCGCAATGACAAGGCCGGCATCGCCGCCGATGTGGAGAAGATGTTCAACATCTTCCCGCGCCTGCGCGAGCGCAAGGACCAGCTGGCCGGCACCATGAGCGGCGGCGAACAGCAGATGCTGGCCATGGGCCGCGCGCTGATGAGCCAGCCCCGGGTGCTGCTGCTGGACGAGCCCTCCATGGGCCTGTCGCCCATCATGGTGGACAAGATCTTCGAGGTGGTGCGCGACGTGTACGCCCTGGGCGTGACCGTCGTGCTGGTGGAGCAAAACGCCAGCCGCGCCCTGGCGATTGCCGACCGCGGCTACGTCATGGAGTCCGGCCTGATCACCATGACCGGTGCGGGCCAGCAGCTGCTGAGCGACCCGCGCGTGCGCGCCGCCTACCTGGGCGAGTAGGCCGGGGCAGGGGACATTTTTTGGGGAACTGGCGCATCAGAAACGCCAGGCTTGGCCCCGCTAAGGCGGGGCTTTTTTCCGTCCGCTTGCTTCTGTATTCATAGCTGCCAGCGCTTGACTGTATTGGGTTAGAGTGCGATTTGGCCTGAAAATCTGATTTGCCATGCACGCCCTGCAATCCCTGCCCGTCTCGCTGCAGACCATCTTGCTGCTGGTAGCCAGCAACGTCTTCATGACGATCGCCTGGTACGGCCACCTGAAAAACCTGGCGACCGCGCCCTGGTACGTGGCGGCCCTGCTCAGCTGGGGCATCGCGCTGTTTGAATACCTGCTGCAGGTGCCGGCCAACCGCATCGGCCACACGCAGTTCAGCGTGGGCCAGCTCAAGATCATGCAGGAGGTCATCACCCTGACGGTGTTCGTGCCTTTTGCCGCGCTGTACCTGGGCGAGCCGCTGAAGTGGGACTATCTGTGGGCCGGTCTGTGCCTGGTCGGGGCGGTGTATTTCATCTTCCGCGGGGGCTGAAGGGGCGCGCGGCACGCGGTTAAACTCGCGCCCACCCGCACAGCCGGCCCCCACGATGGGCCAGGGCTTGCGAGGCCCGCCCTTCGACTACCCCCTCCAGGAGCCCTCATGCTGTTTGGCAAGCTGTTGCCGCGCGAAGGCAATTTTTTCGACATGTTCAACCAGCATGCCGAGCGCATCGTCGAAGCCGCACGCGCGTTCTCGCAGCTGGTGGCCAACTACAACGACCCGCACCTGCGCGACCGCTACAACCTGGACGTGGACAACGCCGAGCGCGCCGCCGACCGCGTCACGCACGAGGTCAACCGCACGCTGCACAAGACCTTCATCACGCCGATCGACCGCGAGCAGATCCACTCGCTGATCAACACCATGGACGACGTGGCGGACCTGCTGCAGGACTCGGCCGAGACCATGGCGCTGTATGACATCCGCCACATGACCGACGAGATCACGCGCCTGACGGACTTGAGCCTGAAGTGCTGCGAGCGGGTGCAGGACGCGGTGAAACTGCTGCCGCGCATCGCCGACCCGGCGGTGGCGGAGGCCGCGCTCAAGATCTGCGAGGAAATCGACCGGCTCGAAGGCGACGCCGACCGGGTGCTGCGCAGCGCCATGAGCAAATTGTTCCGCGAGGAAGTGGACGTGCGCGAGCTGATCAAGCTCAAGGCCATCTACGAGCTGCTGGAGAGCGTGACCGACCGCTGCGAGGACGTGGCCAACCATATCGAGGGCGTCATCCTCGAGAACTCCTGAGCCCCGGCACCGCGCCGCTGGCCCAGGCTTTCGCCCGCCCATCATGGAAATCACGCAAACCGCCCTGTGGGTCGTCGCCCTGCTGGTGGCGCTGGCCATCCTGTTCGACTTCATGAACGGGTTCCACGACGCCGCCAATTCGATCGCCACCGTAGTCTCCACGGGGGTGCTCAAACCCACGCAGGCCGTGGTGTTCGCCGCGTTCTTCAACTTCGTCGCCATCTTCGTGTTCCACCTGAGCGTGGCGGCCACCATCGGCAAGGGCATCGTGGACCCGGGCGTGGTGGACACGCACGTGATCTTCGGCGCGCTGGTGGGGGCCATTACCTGGAACGTCATCACCTGGTACTACGGCATCCCCAGCAGCAGCTCGCACGCGCTCATCGGCGGCATCGTGGGCGCGGTGATCGCCAAGTCGGGCGCCGGGGCGCTGGTGGCCAGCGGCATCCTGAAGACCGTGGCGTTCATCTTCATCTCGCCGGTGCTGGGCTTTTTGCTGGGCTCGCTGATGATGGTGGCCGTGGCCTGGGCCTTTCGCCGGGCGCGCCCCAGCCGCATCGACAAGTGGTTTCGCCGGCTGCAGCTGGTGTCTGCCGGCGCCTACAGCCTGGGCCACGGCGGCAACGACGCGCAAAAGACCATTGGCATCATCTGGCTGCTGCTGATCGCCACCGGTTACTCGTCGGCCAGCGACAGCTCGCCTCCCCTGTGGACCATCATTTCCTGCTATGCGGCCATCGGCCTGGGCACCATGTTCGGTGGCTGGCGCATCGTCAAGACCATGGGCCAGAAGATCACCAAGCTCAAGCCCGTGGGGGGGTTTTGCGCCGAAACGGGCGGGGCCATGACGCTGTTCATCGCCACCGGCCTGGGCATCCCCGTCTCCACCACCCACACCATCACCGGCGCCATCGTCGGCGTGGGCTCCACCCAGCGCGCCAGCGCCGTGCGCTGGGGCGTGGCAGGCAACATCGTCTGGGCGTGGATTCTCACCATTCCCGCCAGCGCGTTCGTCGCCGCCATTGCGTACTGGATCAGCCTGCAACTCTATTGAGTGCCGCAGCCCGTTGTAAGCACCCACCCCCTAGGCAACTGGCGCAACTCAGGCCAGCAGACGCCGCGCAAGGGCCGCCCCGCAGCGCTGGCGTCGTCCCCCTTCCCGAATTGCGCAGCAATTCGAGAGAAGGGGGAAGCCGCGCAAGCGGCTCAGGGGGATGTCACTGCGAGATCTTGCGGGCTTCCTCGATCTGGTATTCGAAGTAGCGCTGGAAGCTGAAGGCCAGGCTGGCCATCAGCACGGCCGTGCCGATCATCAGCGCCAGGCCGATGGCGAAGATCGTGGGCCAGCCGGTGCGCCCGGGCGGGGCGTCGGGTTCTGCCCCCGGGTTGAAGCGCTCGTTCCAGCGCTCGGGCGTCATCAAGCCGTAGAGGATGGCGCGCAGCGCGCAGCCGGCGATGGTGAAGCCCAGCAGCGGGATCAGCATCCAGCTCAGGTGGTCGTCCAGCCCCCACTGCTGCACGCGCTCTATCCCGTACACACCCAGCGCCGTCGGGATGGGCAGCAGCCAGCCGACGGAGTCGCGCAGGCCGTACAGGTAAAAGCGATGCAGGCCCAGCGGGCCCCCCAGAAAGGCCAGCCAGGCGGCCAGGGTCTTGTTCTTCATGGGGGGCGATTATTGGCCGGCGATCATTCGGGCGCTGTGCCGTCGGCTGCGCCCAGGGGCCTTTCCATCAGCACCACGTCGCGCCAGGCGCCGAACTTCCAGCCCACCGAGCGCAGCACGCCCGCTTCGGTGAAGCCGGCGGCGCGGTGCACGCCGATGGAGCCGGCGTTGGCCGAGTCGCCGATGACGGCCAGGAGCTTTCTCACACCGGCGCCCTCGGCCTCGCGCACCAGCGCGGCCAGCAGCAGCCGGCCCACGCCGCGTCCGCGCGCTTGCTCGGCCACATAGATGGAATCTTCTGCCGAGAAGCGGTAGGCCGGGCGCGGCTTGAACCAGTTGCAGTAGGCAAAGCCCAGCAGGCCGGCGTCGGCGTCGCCTTCGGCCACCAGCCAGGGCAGGCCGCGCGCCAGCACCTCGGTGCGCCGCGCCGCCATCTCCTGCTCGCCGGGCGGCTCGGTCTCGAAGGTGCCGGTGCCGTGCAGCACGTGGTGGGCGTAGAGGGCAGTGATGGCGGGCAGGTCGCCGTCGCGGCTGGGTCGGACGAAGGGCATGGCGGGGGCAGGGGTTGTGGATATAATGGCCGGCTTTGCTGCGTGTCGCTGGCCGGGTGGCCAGTCGCGTGTCTCAAACGCGGCGAGAATGACGCGGCCTCCAGCATTGTTAGCTACCGGCCGCTCCACCCGAAGGATTCATCATGGTCGTTATTCGACTCTCGCGCGGCGGCTCCAAGAGCCGTCCCTTCTTCAACATCGTCGTGTCCGACAAGCGCGTGCGCCGCGATGGCCGTTTCATCGAGCGCCTGGGCTTTTACAACCCGTCGGCCCGGGGCGGCGAAGAAACCCTGCGCATCGCCCAGGACCGCCTGACCTACTGGACGGGCGTGGGCGCCCAGGCTTCTCCCACCGTGGAACGCCTGGTCAAGCAAGCGGCCAAGCAGCAGCCGGCCGCCTGATCACGGCCCGGCCGACCAAGCGCACCAGGGCGAGCCCCGCTGGCATGACCGGCGGGCTCGCCTTTTTGCATTGATGGCCCCCTTTTTTCCTTTCTTTCGCCAAGCACCGCCATGACATCCACGCTGCCCGCGCTGACCCCTGCCGAACTGCCGCCCGATGCCGTGGAGGTCGGCCGCATTGCCGATGCCTGGGGCGTCAAGGGCTGGCTCAAGGTGCTGCCTTTCAGCAGCGACGCCGAGGGCCTGCTGTCGGCGCGCAGCTGGTTCTTGCAGCCGGCCGAGCGCGGCGGCAAGAACACGTTTGCCGGCACTGTGCAGCTGGATATCCGCCAGGCGCGCATCCACTCCGGCGCAGTGGTGGCCTGGGTCCGCGGCGTGGACGACCGGGACGTGGCCGAAGGCCTGCGCGGCGCGCGCATCTTCGTGCCGCGCTCGGGCTTTCCCGCGGCCGCCGAGGATGAGTACTACTGGGTCGATCTAATCGGCCTGGAGGTCGTCAACCGCGAAGGCGTGGCCCTGGGCACCGTGCGCGACCTGCTGCCCACCGGCCCGCAGACCACCCTGGTGCTGGCCTATGAACAGGACGGCAAGCCGCAGGAGCGGCTGGTGCCCTTCGTCTCGGCCTTCGTCGATCAGGTGGATCTGGCCGGGCGGCGCATCACCGTGGACTGGCAGCCCGACTTCTGAGCTGCCCGCCATGCGCTTTGACGTCATCACGCTGTTTCCCGAGCTGTTCGCGCCCTTTCTGGCCAGCGGCGTGACGCGGCGCGCCTACGCCTCGGGCCAGGTGCAGGTGCAGCTGTGGAACCCACGTGACTGGGCCGAGGGCAACTACCGCCGGGTGGACGACCGCCCCTTTGGCGGCGGCCCCGGCATGGTCATGCTGGCCGAGCCGCTGGCGCGCTGCGTGGCGGCCATTCGCGCCGAGCGCGCGGAAGGCGAGGGCGCGCAGGCGCCGCTGGTGCTGTTCTCGCCCATCGGGCGGCGGCTGGACCACGCCGGCGTGCAGGGCTGGAGCGAGGGCGCCGGCGCCCTGTTGCTGTGCGGCCGCTACGAGGGCGTGGACCAGCGCTTCATCGACCGCCACGTGCAGCTGCAGATCAGCCTGGGCGACTTCGTGCTCTCCGGCGGCGAGATTGCCGCCATGGCGCTGCTGGACGCCGTGGCCCGCCTGCAGCCCGGCGTGCTGCACGACGCCGGCAGCCACCAGCTGGACAGCTTCAACCCCGAGCTGGACGGCCTGCTGGACTGCCCGCACTACACCCGGCCCGAAACCTGGCAGGGCCAGGCCGTGCCGGCCGGGCTGCTGTCGGGCCACCATGCGCAGATCGAGCGCTGGCGGCGCCAGCAGCGCCTGGCCACCACGGCGCGCCACCGGCCGGATCTGCTGGACGCCGCGCGCCAGCAGGGGCGAATCACGGCGGCTGACGAAGCCTTTTTGGAAAAAGACCGCTGATTGCTATAATGGCGGGCTTTCGATCCTCTGGCCGGCCGCTGCGCACCGCATCATTTCAAGCACAGCACACAGGCGCCAATCGTGGCGCCGCATGCCAATCCTGGCGCGGACAAGATCGCATTCGAGTGCAACCATGAACCTCATCCAGACCCTCGAGCAGGAAGAAATCGCCCGCTTGAACAAGACCATTCCCCAGTTCGGCCCTGGCGACACCGTGATCGTCAGCGTGAACGTGGTGGAAGGCGCCCGCAAGCGCGTGCAGGCCTACGAAGGCGTGGTGATCGCCAAGCGCAACCGCGGCCTGAACAGCGGCTTCACGGTGCGCAAGATCTCCAGCGGCGAAGGCGTGGAGCGCACGTTCCAGACCTACAGCCCGTTGATCGCCGGCATCGAAGTCAAGCGCCGCGGCGACGTGCGCCGTGCCAAGCTGTACTACCTGCGCAGCCGCAGCGGCAAGTCGGCCCGCATCAAGGAAAAGCTGCCTTCGCGCGTCAAGGTCGCCCCGACCGCAGCCGCGTAAGCACCGGCGCCCGGCCGGCGCCACCAGGCGACCGGCAGGAACCAGGAAAAACGCTACAGTGCTTCGGCCCTGTAGCGTTTTTCTTTTTCCGCCTCCCCTGCCGCCGCCAGGCGCCAACCCCACCCCCCCCGCATTTCCCCATCGTCCCTGCGATGCCGCTGCCTCCCAGCCTGCCCGTTTTCGATCCGCGCACCGTGCCCGTCATTGGCGTGGACGCGCACCTGCCGCGCGTGGCGCCGGCCGAGCAGCGGCCCGACGCGCTGCGCCGGCGCTTTGCCGCGCCGCCGCCCTGGGCGCCCGAGATCCGCCGCGAGCCCAAGTTCGCCGACCGCCAGCCGGCCAGGGCCGCGGTGCTGGTGCCCATCGTGCTGCATGAGCGGCCGACGGTGCTGCTGACCGAGCGCACGGCTCACCTGTCCACGCATTCCGGTCAGGTGGCCTTCCCTGGCGGGCGCACCGACCCGGAGGACGCCGACGCGGCCGCCACGGCGCTGCGCGAGGCCCACGAGGAGGTCGGCCTGGAGCCGGAGGCCGTCGAGGTGCTGGGCCCCATGCCCGTCTATGTGACGGGCACTTCCTTCATCGTCACGCCCGTGGTCGGCCTGGTGCGCCCGGGCGCGCCGCTCACGCCCAACCCGCACGAGGTGGCGGACGTGTTCGAGGTGCCGCTGGACTATCTGCTGGACCCTTCGCACCACCAGCGCCACCTGCTGAGCTGGCAGGGGCAGCAGCGCGAATGGTTCGCCATGCCCTACCAGGATGGCGACAAGATGCGCTTCATCTGGGGCGCCACGGCCGGCATGCTGCGCAACCTCTACCGCTTCCTGCGGGCCTGAAAGCGGCAGTGCGGGTGCGGCACCTGCGCCGCTATGATTGCCCGCCATGAGTTTCTTCGCCATCCTGTTTGCACTGCTGATCGAGCAGGCGCGGCCGCTGGCGCGCAGCAACCCCATGCATGCTGGCCTGCGTGCCTGGGCGCTGTCGATCAACCGCAACTTCGACGCGGGCGCCGCCCACAACGCCTGGGTGGCATGGGCCCTGGCCGTGCTGCTGCCGCCGCTGGCGGTGCTGGGCGTGTACTGGGCGCTGCTGCACTTCATCGGCTGGCCGCTGGCGCTGGTGTGGAACGTGGCGGTGCTCTACACCACCCTGGGCTTTCGCCAGTTCAGCCACCACTTCACCGGCATCCGTGACGCGCTGGAAGAGGGCGACGCCGCCGGCGCCCGCGCCCGCCTGGCGCTGTGGAAGCAAGTGGACGCCAGCGAGCTGCCGCGCAGCGAGGTGGTGCGCCACGTCATCGAGTATTCGGTGATCGCCGCGCACCGCCATGTGTTTGGCGTGCTGGCCTGGTATTCGGTGTGCGCCGCGCTGGGCCTGGGGCCGGCAGGCGCGGTGCTGTACCGCCTGGCGGAGTTCGTTGGGCGCTACTGGGCGCCGCGCACCGCCACCGCGCACCCGGCCAGCAGCGCGCTGCAGGCCGTGGCCGCCCAGGCCTGGACAGCCATCGACTGGCTGCCGGCGCGCCTGACGGCGCTGTGCTTTGCCGTGGTCGGCAGCTTCGAGGAAGCCATCGAGGGCTGGCGCTTTCATGCCCAGCGCTTTCCGAGTGACAACGACGGCGTGATCCTGGCCGCCACGGCCGGCGCCATCAATGTGCGCTTAGGGGGCGAGGCGCTGCGCAAGGCCAGCGCGGATGCCTACGTCACGCCCGGCTTCGAGGCCGGCGCTGAATTGGGCGACAGCGACAGCACGCCCGGACGCGAGCCCGGGGTGGGCCACCTGCGCAGCGTGGTCGGGCTGGTGTGGCGCTCGGTCGTGGTGTGGATGCTGCTGCTGGCGCTGCTGACACTGGCGCGGCTGCTGGGCTGAAAACTATCATTTTGATAGCTGCCTACGCTTGACTGGCAAGCGTTGCAGGCCATTTTGGTACAGGGGCCTAGTAGCGGCTCTGGCTCAGCTCGGCAAACAGCTCGCCATAGATGCGGTGGCGCTGTGCGCTGATGGCCGCCTGGCGCGGATCGCCCACATGGGCCATGACGGCGCAGCCCGGCTCGTGCAGGTGGGTGCAGTTGTAGAAGCGGCATTCGCCCGCGTACACGGCAATGTCGGGCATGCAGCGCGCCAGGTCGGTAGGCGCCAGGTGGCGCAGGCCGAATTCCTGAAAGCCCGGTGAGTCGATCAGCGCCGTGTGGCGTCCCTCGTCGATCCAGTACAGCTGGGTGCTGGTGGTGGTATGCCGGCCGGAGTTCAGCGCCTGCGAGATCTCGCCCGTCTGCGCCGAGGCGCCGGGCACCAGCAGGTTGACCAAGGTGCTCTTGCCCGCGCCCGAGGGGCCCAGCACCAGCGTGGTCTTGCCCTCCAGCAGCGCCAGCAGCGCCTCGCGGTCCACTTCGGCCGACTGCGACAGCGACAGCGGCAGCACCCGGTAGTGGTGCGCCCCCTCGCCCTCGCCGCCCATGTGCCGGTAGGGCCACAGCCGTTCCCAGGCGCGGGCGAAGGGCTCGACCAGGTCGCTCTTGTTCAGCGCGATGAGTGCGGTAATGCCGGCCGCCTCGCAGGCGATCAGGGCGCGCGTGAGCTGGCTCTCCGAGAACACCGGCTCGGCGGCGACCAGCACCAGCACCTGGTCCAGGTTGGCGGCAAACGATTTGGTGCGCACCTCGTCCTGGCGATAAAACAGGTTGCGCCGCGGCAAGACCTTCTCGATCGTGCCTTCCTCGCCCTGGCCGGGCGCCGGCGCGCGCCACAGCACGCGGTCGCCCACGACGGCCTGCGACTTCTTGCCGCGCGGGTGGCAGATGCGGCGCTGGCCGCCTTCGCTTTCCACCACGCAGTGGCGGCCGTGGCTGGACACCACCAGGCCTTCGCGCTCGCTCATGCGGCCTGCAGGAGCAGCAGCGCGTCGATGCGCGTGGCGCACTCGACGTCGGTGGCCGAGATGCCGCCCACGTCGTGCGTGTTCAGGCGCACCGTGCAGCGGCCGTAGTGCACCGACAGGTCGGGGTGGTGGTCCTGCACGTGGGCGATGAAGGCCACGGCGTTCACGAAGGCCATGGTCTCGTGGTAGTTGGCGAAGGTGAAGGACTTTTCGATGGCGACATCGGCGCCGTCGCCGGCCAGGCGCCAGCCGGGCAGCAGGCCCAGTTGGGCGACGACCTCGGTGGGGCTGAGCGCGCGGCGGCTCTCGCGCGACCAGTCTTTCTTCGGGAGCATGGAGGAGGGCGTGGTCGTGGTCATGGCGTGGCACCTTGCAGGGGAGCGGCCGGCAGGCGCGCCAGGCGCTCCGCGGCCGGGGGGTGGGAGTAATAGAACCGGGCATAGGCCGGGTCGGGCGTCAGCGTGGAGGCATTGTCCTCGTAGAGCTTGAGCAGGGCCGAGGCCAGCTGAGCGCCGTCGGCCTGGGCGGCAGCATAGGCGTCGGCCTGGAACTCGTGCTTGCGCGACAGCTGGGCCATCAACGGCGTCAGGAACACGGTGAACACCGGCGCTGCCAGCAGGAACAGCAGCAGCGCCAGCGCGTCGTTGGGCGCCGAGCCGTCCAGCGACAGGTTGGGCACCACACCCAGGCCGGTGTAGAACCAGCCGCGCGTGGACAGCCAGCCCAGCAGCGCAAAGCCAGCCAAGGTCAGCGCGAACATGCCCGCCAGGCGCCGCGCGATGTGCCGGTGGTGGAAGTGCCCCAGCTCGTGCGCCAGCACGGCCTCGACCTCGTCGCCCGACAGTTGCTTGAGCAGCGTGTCGTAGAACACCACGCGCTTGGCCGCGCCGAAACCGGTGAAATACGCGTTGGCATGCGCGCTGCGGCGGCTGCCGTCCATCACGAACAGGCCGCGGGCGGTGAAGCCGCAGCGCTGCATCAGCGCCGTGACGCGCGTGCGCAGCGCCTCGTCTGCCAGCGGCTGGAACTTGTTGAACAGCGGCGCGATGAAGAGGGGATAGACCACCATCAGCAGCAGGTTGAAGCCCATCCACGCGGCCCAGGCCCACAGCCACCACAGCGGGCCGGCAGCGTGCATCAGCCACAGCACCAGCGCTGCCAGCGGCAGGCCGATGAGGGCGCCCACCAGCGTGGACTTGGCCAGGTCGGCCAGCCACAGGCGCGGCGTCATCTGGTTGAAGCCGAAGCGCTGCTCCAGCACGAAGGTCTGGTACAGCTGCGCCGGCAGATCCAGCAGGCCGCTGATGAGGGCAAAGCAGCCCAGCAGGGCCAGCTGCTGCAGCATGCCGCCGCCCAGCCAGGCCAGCAGCGCCTGGTTCAGCGCGTCCAGCCCACCCAGCAGCGTCCAGCCCAGCAGCAGTGCCAAGCCGAAGGCCAGCTGCAGCAGGCCCAGGCGCGTGCGGGCCAGGGTGTAGTCGGCCGCCTTCTGGTGCGCGGCCAGGGCGATGCGCTGGGCAAACGGCGCGGGCACGGCGCCGCGGTGCTGCGCCACGTGGCGCGCCTGCCGCGAGGCCAGCCAGAATTTCAGCAGCAGCCCGGCCACCAGGGTAGCGGCGAAGGCATAGGTCAGCAGGAGCGAGGGCGAGAGGAGCGAAGGCATGGGGCGTGAAGTTTAGGGCTTGGCATCGCGCCCTGGCGGGCCGCGGCGATCGGCGAAAATCGCTCCGATGACCGACACCGCCCCCACTGCCGCCCCCGCGCTGGCCAAATCCGACATGAACCTGGTCTGGCTGGACTGTGAAATGTCCGGCCTGGACCCCGAAAAAGAACGCCTGCTGGAGATCGCCGTGGTCGTCACCGGCCCCGACCTCAGCCCGCGCATCGAGGGCCCGGTCCTCGTCATCCACCAGGGCGACGAGTTGCTGGGCGCCATGGACGCCTGGAACAAGGGTACGCACGGCAGAAGCGGCCTGATCGAGAAGGTGCGCGCCTCCACCGTCACCGAGGCACAGGCAGAGGTCGAGCTGCTGGCCTTCCTCAAACGCTACGTGCCCAAGGGCAAGGCGCTGATGTGCGGCAACAGCATTGGCCAGGACCGGCGCTTTCTGGTGAAGTACATGCCCAAGCTGGAGGCCTTCTTTCACTACCGCAACCTGGACGTGAGCACGCTCAAGGAGCTGGCCCGGCGCTGGAAGCCCGAGGCCTACACAAGCTTCAAGAAAGCGCAGAAACATACGGCGCTGGCCGATGTCCACGAATCAATTGACGAGTTGCAGCACTACAAAACGAAATTTTTCACACCTGGCAGCGTTGAATAATCGGGCCGCCGCCGCGCCCCCCTTGGCGCACAGGCGCATTCATTCTTTGGAGACTTCAAGCCATGTCCTTCCCGTTCAAATCCTCCGCCCTCGCTGCGGCTGCGCTGGTGTGCGCCACCGGTGCCTTTGCCCAGGAGCAGGTCGTCAAGATCGGCCATAGCGGCCCGTTGTCCGGCCCCAATACGTTTGCCGGCCGCGACAACGACAACGGCGTGCGCCTGGCCGTCGAGGAGCTGAATGCCCGCAAGATCAACGTGGGCGGCAAGACGCTCAAGTTCGAGGTGGTCTCGGAAGACGACCAGTGCGATGCCAAGGCGGGCGTGGCCGTGGCGCAGAAGTTCGTGGACACCGGAGTGCGCTACGTCATGGGCCCCTACTGCTCGGGCGTGACCATCCCCGCCTCGCGCGTGTACGACGGTGGCGGCACCATGGTCTCCACCGTGGGCACCAACCCCAAGATCACCGAGGCCGGCTACAAGAACCTGTTTCGCATCGTCGCCAGCGACGTGCAGGCGGGTGCCAACATGGCCGCCTACGCCGCCAAGGATCTGAAGGCCAAGAAGGTCGCCGTGATCGACGACCGCACGGCCTTCGGCCAGGGCCTGGCCGACGAGTTCGCCAAGGAGGCGCAAAAGCTCGGCCTGACCGTGGTGGGCCGTGAGTTCACGACCGACAAGGCCACCGACTTCATGGCCATCCTCACCAACATCAAGGCCAAGCAGCCGGAAGCCATCTTCTACGGCGGCTACGCCCCGCAGGCCGCGCCCATGGCGCGCCAGATCAAGCAGTTGGGCATCCATGCCAAGCTGCTGGGCGGCGACACCCTGTGCAGCCCGGAGATGCCCAAGCTGGGCGGAGACGCCGTGGACGGCGTGGTGTACTGCGCCTACGCCGGCATGCTGATGGACAGCGACGCCGGTGCCAAGGGCTTCCAGGAAAAGTTCAAGAAGCGCTACAACCAGGCTCCCGATGTGTATGGCCCGTTCTACTACGACCAGGTCATGAACATCGGCCAGGCCATGGAAAAGTCCGGCTCCATCGATCCTGCCAAGGTGGGTGCCTACATGCACCAGAACACCTACAAGGGCGTGATGGGTGACTATGCCTACGACGCCAAGGGCAACCGCGTGAAGGCGCCCGTAGTGGTCATGACCTTTGAGGGCGGCAAGGCCAAGCCGCTGGCCAGCTACTGAGCCTGATGACCTTGCACGGTTTGCGGGAAAACCCGAACCGTGCAATAATCGCGCATTGCACTGCTCCAAGCGCAGTGCAATTTTTTTGCGCATCTCCCTTCATTCTCCGGGCCCTTGCACTGAACGCTTTCGCAGCGACGTGCAGCATGAATTGCCCGCCCAGGCCGTCCGCTACGGCCCTGGTCTCGTTTGATGGTTGATGTTTTGTAACCATTGACGAGGCCCCCGTTTGGGTAGCGCCAGCGGCGCTCGTTGCCGGAGAAAATTCATGACTGATCGTTTGCAAGAGCAGGGCCAAGCCGCGCCTGCCGATACCACCGTGCTGCAGGAGGGCGCTGCTGCGCCCGTCGCCACCGAAACCACGGAAACCCTGGAAACCACCGAGGCCTCCCAGCCCGACGGTTTCACCCTCCTGGGCCTGGCGCCCGAGCTGGTGCAGGCGGTGCGTGACCTGGGCTACACCCAGCCCACGGCCGTGCAGGACAAGGCCATCCCGCTGGCCATGGGCGCAGGCGGCGAAGCCGGCCGCTTCATCGACCTGATGGTCTCCAGCCAGACGGGCAGCGGCAAGACCGCGGCCTTTTTGCTGCCCGTGCTGCACACGCTGATCCAGCAGCAGGCCGAGGCCGATGAGGCTGCCCGCACAGAGCACGAGCGTGCCGCCGCAGAGGCAGCCGCCCGCGGCGAGGCGCCCCCGAAGCGTCCCAAGCGCAAGAACCCGCTGCAGGCGCGCAGCTTCAAGGCCGCCACGCCTGGCGCCCTCGTGCTGTGCCCCACGCGCGAACTGGCCCAGCAGGTGGCGCATGACGCCATCGAGCTGGTCAAGCACTGCAAGGGCCTGCGCATCGCCAACGTCGTGGGCGGCATGCCCTACCAGGTGCAGATCGCCCGCCTGCAGAACGCCAACCTGGTCGTGGCCACGCCCGGCCGCCTGCTGGACCTGCAGCGCTCGCAGCAGATCAAGCTGGACCAGGTGCAGTTCCTGGTCGTGGACGAAGCCGACCGCATGCTGGATCTGGGTTTTGCCGATGACCTGGCCGAAATCAACGAACTGACGGCCGCGCGCCAGCAAACCATGATGTTCAGCGCCACCTTCGCGCCGCGCATCCAGCAGCTGGCCATGCGCGTGATGCACGACGGCGGTGCCAGCGTGCAGCGGGTGCAGATCGATACGCCGCATGAAAAGCACGCCAACATCAAGCAGACGCTGTTCTGGGCCGACAACGCCCAGCACAAGAGGAAGCTGCTGGACCACTGGCTGCGCGACACCACCATCGACCAGGCCATTGTCTTCGCCAGCACGCAGATCGAATGCGACGGCTTGGCCAACGACCTGCAGCAAGAAGGCTTTTCTGCCGTCGCGCTGCACGGCGCCCTGAGCCAGGGCCTGCGCAACCGCCGCCTGATGGCGCTGCGCAACGGCCAGGTGCAGATCCTGGTGGCTACTGACGTGGCGGCGCGCGGCATCGACGTGCCCACCATCACCCACGTCTTCAATTTCGGCCTGCCCATGAAGGCCGAGGACTACACGCACCGCATTGGCCGCACCGGCCGTGCCGGCCGCGACGGGCTGGCCGTGACGTTTGCCGAGATCCGCGACCGCCGCAAGATCTTCGACATCGAAGGCTACAGCCGCCAGCCGTTCACCGCCGAGGTGATCGCCGGGCTGGAGCCTACGCAGCGCTTCCCGCAGACGGGCGGACGCGGCGGTGACTTCGGCGGCAACGGCCGCGGCGGGCGCGAGGGCGGCCGTGGCCGTGGCGAGCGTTTTGGCCGTGGCGGCGAGCAGCAGCAGCGTGGCAGCGGCTTTGGCGGCGCGCGCTTCAACGACCGCGCCGACAACCGCTTTGGTGACCGTGCCGACAACCGCTTTGGCGACCGCGCCGACAACCGCTTTGGCGCGCCGCGCCAGGAGTTCGATGCCCGCGCTCCGCGCGGCCCGGCCCGCGGCGGTGAAGGCTTTGCCGGCGGCCCCGCCGGTGCCGGCCGCAGCGGCTACGGCCACGCACCGCGCCGTGACGCCGAAGGCTACGGCCGCCATGGCGGCTTTAGCGAAGGCCGTGAGCGCAGCGGCGGCGCTGCTGGTGGCCGCGGCGACTTCGGTCGTGGCGGCGACTTCGCCGCCCGCCCGGCCAAGCCGGCTTTCAGCAAGCCGCAAGGCGCCGGCCGTCCGTACGCCCCGCGTGCCGACGCACCGCGCCGCACGGAGCGTTCCGGCCGCTGACCGGTTGCCCCAGCGCCCCGGGCGCTGATCGCACAAAAGCCAGCCTGCAGCAACCTGCAGGCTGGCTTTTTTCATGCCTGCGGCCACCCGGATAATGGCGCCCTTCCCGGGAGGTTGTGCATGTCATCCGCTTTGTCTTCGCAGGCCGATTTCGAACACATGTTCGAGCTGGCCCCCGTCTCGCTGTGGCTGGAAGACTACAGCGGCGTGCGTGCGCTGTTTGCCCGCTGGCGCGGCGAAGGCGTGACCGACCTGGCTGCGCACCTGCGCCAGCATCCCGGGCGGGTGGCCGAGTACGGCGCCGCCATCCGGGTGCTGAAGGTGAACCAGCGCACGCTGCAGCTGCTGGCCGCGCCCGACGAGGCGGCGCTGGTGGCCTCGCTGGGCCGGGTCTTCAGCGGCGACATGCACGAGCACGCCATTGCCGAGATCGAGCAGCTGTGGAGCGGCGCGCTGGAGTTTTCCAACCAGACGGTGAACTACGCATTGGACGGGCGGCGGCTGGACGTGCGCATCCGCGGCCGCATCCTGCCCGGCCACGAGGACACCTGGAGCCGCGTGCTGGTCTCGATGGAGGACAACACCGAGGAGCTGCGCGCGCGTGGGCAGCTGCAGCGCAGCGAGCAGTACGCACGCGGGCTGTTCGAGCACTCGCCCGTGTCGCTGTGGGTGGAGGATTTCAGCCAGGTCAAGCGCCTGCTGGACGACGTGCGTGCCCGCGGCATCGATGACTTCAGGACCTTCCTCAAGGTGCACCCGGATTTCGTCGAGCAATGCATGCGCGAGATCCGTGTGGCCGACGTGAACCGGCTCACGCTGCGCCTGTTCGGTGCGTCCGACAAGGGCGAGCTGCTGGCTGCCACCCACCGCATGTTCCGTGGGGAAATGCGCGAGTCCTTCACCGATCAGCTGCTGGACCTGTGGGACGGCAAGCTCGAGCAGCAGCGCGAGGTGGTCAACTACAACCTGGCCGGCGAGCCGCTGCACATCCACATGCAGTTCGCCGTGCTGCACGAGCGCCGCCACGACTGGGGCATGGTGCTGCTGTCGCTGGTGGACATCACGGCGCGCAAGAAGGCCGAGGCCTATCTGGAATACCTGGGCAAGCACGACGTGCTGACGGGCCTGCGCAACCGGGCCTACTACGTCGAGGAGCTCGGGCGCCTGGCGCGCAAGGGGCCCTGGCCCGTCGGCGTGCTGGCCATCGACGTGAACGGCCTGAAGGCGCTCAACGACGAGCAGGGCCATGCCGCGGGCGACGCCATGCTGCGCCGCGCCGGCGAGGTGCTGTCCAAGGCCGTGGACGCGCCGGCCTGCGCCGCGCGCATCGGCGGCGACGAGTTCTCCATCCTGCTGCCCGGCGGCGACGAGCGCGCCGTGCAGGCCATGGCCGAGCGACTGCTGACGCTGCAGGAGCTGAACAACCAGTTCTACCCGGGCCAGGCGCTCAGCCTGTCGGTGGGCGCGGCGCTGGCGCAGCAGGGCGAGTCGCTGGAGGCCGCCATGCACCTGGCCGACCAGGCCATGTATGCGCAAAAGGCGCAGTACTACGCGGCCGGGCAAAGCCTGGACCGGCGCGGGCGGGGCGGCTGAATCAGTCCTGCGCCGTGCGGCCGATCTCCGGCCAGCGGTGGTGCAGATAGACCCACGAGACCAGGCCCACGCACATCATCAGCAGCGAGGCCAGCGCCAGCATCTGCGTGGACTGCATGACCAGCGGCGCCACCACGCCGGCCACCAGGCCATTGGCGGTGGAGCCCACGAAGGCCTGCAGCGACGAGGCCATGCCGCGGCGGTGGGGGTACAGGTCCAGCACCAGCAGGGTGACCACCGGCACCATCAGGGCCCAGCCGAAGGAGAAAACGGCAATCGGCACCATGGCCCAGGCGGCGTGCGGCGGCAGCACCAGATTCAGCCCCAGGTTCAGCAGCGCCATGGCCAGCATGATGACGAAGCCGTGGCGAATCTGGCGCTTCGGGGCGATGCGCCCGGCCAGGCGCCCGCTGGCCCAGGCCCCGCCCATGATGCCGGCGATGTTGAGCATGAAGAACCAGTAGAACTCGGTGGGCGCCAGCTGCAGGTGCTCGCCCAGGAAGGCCGGCGCCGACAGCACGTACAGGAACATGCCGTTGAACGGCACGCCACTGGCCAGCGCCAGCAGCACGAAGCGCGGGCTGGTGCCCAGTTCGAGATAGCCGCGCAGCAGGTGGCCCATGTGCAGCGGCTGGCGCTGCGCTGGCGGCAGCGACTCGGGCAGCAGCCGCCAGTTGGCCACCCACAGGACGATGCCCACGCCGGTGAGGAACCAGAACACGCTGTGCCAGTTCAGGTGCGCCGACAGCCAGCCGCCCACCATGGGGGCGATGGCCGGCGCCACGCCGAAGAAGATGGTCACCTGGCTCATTACCTGCTGGGCCTGGGCGGGCGGATAGATGTCGCGGATGACGGCGCGCGAGACGACGATGCCCGCGCCCGCCGACAGCCCCTGCAGCGCGCGAAAGAAGATCAGCTGGCCGATGCTTTGCGCCATGGCGCAGCCGGCCGAGGCAATGGTGAAGATGGCCAGCCCCCACAGCACCACCGGCCGGCGGCCGAAGCCGTCGGACAGCGAGCCGTGGAACAGCGTCATGAAGGCAAAGCCGAACAGGTAGGCCGACAGTGTCTGCTGCATCTCCACCGGCGTGGCCTGCAGCGAGCGCGCGATGGCGCCGAAGGCGGGCAGGTAGGTGTCGATGGAAAACGGCCCCACCATGCCCAGCAGCGCCAGCAGGACGGCAAGGGCCCAGCGGGGGCCGCGCCAGAGGTTGGAGGCGTCAGGATGCATGGTGGGGCGGCAGGGGCAAGGTGCAGGGCGCACGCGCGGCGCCGGGCCGGAAATTATCGGCCAAGCCCCGCCCGCGCGTGCTGCAGGCAGGCTCTTTAGCTACTTATTTAATAGCTGCTACCGCTTGCCCAGTAAGGGCTGGAGGCCAAAAAGGCTTGAAACCGCCAGAGGATCAGTGCTGCTTGCCGTGGCCATGGCCGTGGGCCGGGGCAGTGCCCAGGGCGCGCACCGGCGCCTGCACCTGCACCGTCTGGCGCTGGCCGCCTGCGGCCTCGAACACCAGCGTCAGCGGCACGTCGGCGCCGGCCGCCACGGGCTGCTTCAGGTCCATCAGCATGATGTGGTAGCCGCCGGGCTTGAGCTCCACCGGTGCGCCCGCGGGCACGTCCAGGCCCGGCATCTGGCGCATCTTCATCACGTCGCCCTCCAGCTTCATTTCGTGGATTTCCGCGACACCGGCCACCGGGCTGCTGGCTTCGACCAGGCGTGCGTCTTTCTCGGCCGTCAGGCGCATGAAGGCGCCGGTGGCCTTTTGCTGTGGCACGGCGGCGCGCACCCAGGCGTCGTGCACGGTGACCTGTGCGTGGGCCTGGGCGGCGAGCAGGGCGGCGCCTGCCAGGGCGAAGGAGGGGAGAAGTCGGAAGGCTTGCATGGGAGGGGATTATGGGCACTGAACCCCCGCCAGACGGGCCGGCCTGGCGCGACGGCGGGTTGAGGCAGCGCAAGCCGGCGCTGTAGGAATGTGTGTCATGATACGCAAATACAAATGAATCTCATTTGTCTTCGTGCATGCCGTCATGGCGCGCACGCTTTGCTGCCACCCCGCCCAGCCCCACGCAAGCCCCTGCATGCCAGCGTCCAGCCACCGCGGTTTTTCCCGGAAAAACGCCCATGCAAGCCCAACCCCTTACCGTCACCCGCCGGCGTGCCCGGCTGCACCCGTTGGCCGCCGCTGCCCTGTGCTGCCTGGCTGGCGCCGCCCGCGCCGAGGCCGGCGCCGCGCTGCCCGCCGTCACCGTCACGGCCACGCTGACCGAGCAGGATGCGCGCACCGCACCGGCCAGCGTCACCGTCATCACCGCCCAGGAGCTGGCCGAGCGCAATGCCTCGGACCTGCTGGACGCCGTGCGCGGCGCGCCGGGCGTCACCCTGAGCGCGCGCCAGGTCGGCGGGCGCAAGACGCTGGCGCTGCGCGGCCTGGAGGGCAAGCACACGCTGACGCTGATCGACGGGCGGCGCATCAGCGCCAGCGACGACGTGATCGGCCACTCCGACTACCAGTACGGCTGGCTGCCGATCTCGGCCATCGAGCGCGTGGAGATCATCCGCGGGCCGATGTCGGCGCTGTACGGCTCCGAGGCGCTGGGCGGGGTGATGAACATCATCACCAAGAGACCCAAGGACCGCTGGATCGGCTCGGTCGGCGCCAACGGCGCCTTCCCCGTGGGCAGCGACGGCGCGCGCGAGGGGGGCACCTCGGTCTTTGCCGCCGGGCCGCTGACCGAGCGCCTGCGCCTGTCAGTGAACGCCGAATATGCGCACCGCGACGCCGTGCCCAACCCTCAGGACCTGCGCACCAGCGAGATCGAGGGCCGCAAGCCGCGCAGCCTGGGGCTCGCCGCCGAGTTCGACCTGGCGCCAGGCCACCGGCTGGAGGCCGGCGTGACCGACGGCCAGGAGCGGCGCTTCTACGACGACGTCAGCGGCACCAAGCCCTACGCCAACCGCTACGACCTGGACCGTCGCCAGACGCACATCGGCTGGAAGGGCGAGGTGAAGGGCTGGAAGACGCAGCTGCGCGCCTACCGCAGCGAATTCAGCGTGCGCAACAGCCGCACCAACGGCGTGGCGCCCACGCGCGCCCAGGACATGACGGACGGCGTGGTGGACGGCTTTGCCAGCACCCGCTTCGGTGGCCACCAGGTGACGTTGGGCGGCGAGTGGCGCGATGAGGAACTGGTCAACGCCGGCCTGACCACCGGCAGCGACAGCGTGAAGCACAAGGCGCTGTTCGTGCAAGACGAATTTGCCTTGGGCGCCAACCTGCTGGCCACGCTGGGCCTGCGCGCCGACCACCACGGCCTTTTTGGCACCGAGCTGAGCCCGCGCGCCTACCTGGTCTGGGAGGCCAGCCCGCAGCTGGTGGTCAAGGGCGGCTACGGCCACGCCTTCAAGGCGCCCACGCTCAAGCAGATCTCGCCCAACTACGTCGGCGCCGAGGGGCCGCACACCTTCAGGGGCAACGCGGGCATCCAGCCCGAGACGTCCAACTCCTTCGAGCTGGGCGCCGACTGGCAGGTGAGCGATGCCTGGTCGCTGCGCGCCACCGCCTTCCACACCGAGGTCAGGCAGCTCATCACCTACCGGCTGATCGAACAGGTGGGCACGCGCCGCAGCTACCTCTACGACAACGTGGATGCGGCGCGCATCCAGGGCCTGGAGGCGGGCGCCACCTGGGCCATCACCCCGCGGCTGCGCTGGAGCGTGGACGCCACCTTGCTGCGCACACGCGACAAGACCACGGGCGAGCGCCTGTCCGACCGGCCGGGCACCAGCGTTGCCTCGCGCCTGGCCTGGCGCGTGGCGCAGTGGGATGCGCAGCTGGGCCTGGAGCACACCGGCAGCCAGACCAGCAGCGGCACGCGGCTGCCGGCCTACACGCTCTGGAACGCCAGCGTCGGCCGCGCCTGGGACGTGGGCAACGGCCAACGCCTGAACCTGCGCGCCGGCCTGGAGAACCTGGGCGACCTGCGCCTGGCCGAGCGCTCGCCCGCCTTCGGCTATGCCGAGCAGGGGCGGCGCGCCTTCGTGTCCGCCCGGCTGGACTTCTGACTATGAAAACCATAGCTGCTCGCGCTTGTCTGTAAAGGGCTGGAGGCCAATTTGACTACAAACCACAAGCTGCGCTGGCGGCTGCTGTGTGCGGCGCTGCTGTTGCTGCTGCTGGCGGGCACGGCGCGGGCCGCGTCGGTGCTGTTCATCGCCACCGGCAACGTGCCCCAGGGCAAGTTCCACCAGCTGGCCGAGATCGCGCGCCCGCACGGCATCAGCGTCGAGGTGCGCTACCTGAACAGCCTGCCCGCCGACGTGGACGCCGGCCTGTGGCAGGGCCGGGACGCCGTGTTCTTCGACAGCTACCTGCAGGACCAGGTGCGCGATCGCCTGGCGCGCGCCCTGCCGGCACTGGCCGCGCCCCACGCCTGGCTGTACGACGAGCGACCCGCCTGGGGCGGCGGGCTCCCCGAGCCCGTGGCGCGCCGGCTCATCAACTACTACGCCAGCGGCGGGCGGCAGAACTACGAGGGCTTCTTCGCCACACTGGCGACGCAGCTGGCCGGCGGCAACGCCCTGGCAGCAGCGCCCGATCCGGTGGTCTTCCCCAAGACGGGCGTGTACCACCCGCGCCTGCCCGGCCTGGTCACGGCCGACGCGCTGGCCTACCTGCGCGGGCAGGGCGCGCCGCCGGGCGCGCCCGGGCGCAAGCCGGTGGTCGCCCTTGCGCTGCACCAGCAGTACATCGGCTCCATGCAGACGGCCTTCATCGACGACCTGGCTGCGCGCATCGAGGCCGGCGGCGCCGTGGCCCTGCCGTTCTACACGCCCATGATGAGCGACGGCGGCTTTGCCCAGGTGCTGCAGCCCGCTGGGCCCGGCACGCCGGTGCTGGCCGATGTGCTGATCAACACGCAGATCATGCTGAACGCCGAGGAGCGGCGCGAGGAGTTCCAGCGGCTGGGCATCCCCGTCATCCAGGCCATGACCTACCGCCGCGGCGACGCGGCCGACTGGGCGGCCAGCCCGCAGGGCATGCCGGTGATGGACGTGCCGTTCTACCTGGCGCAGGCCGAATATGCCGGCGTGACCGACATCCAGGTGGCGTCTGCCGTGCGCAAGGGCGATGAGCAGATCGTGCCGATTGCGCCCCAGGCCGCCGCCGTGGCGGCCAAGGCGCTGAACCTGGCGCGGCTGCAGCGCACGCCCAACCCCGACAAGCGCGTGGCCGTCATGTTCTGGAACTACCCCGCCGGCGAAAAGAACCTGTCGGCGTCCTTCCTGAACGTGCCGCGCAGCCTGCAAAGCACCCTGTCGGCCCTGAGCGCCGCCGGCTACCGCACTGAAGTGCCGGACGAGACGCACCTCATCGCCCTGCTGCAGCGCCTGCTGGCCCCCGCCTACCGCGGCGGCGAGCTGCAGCCGCTGGTGCGCGATGGTTTGGCCGCGCTGCTGCCGGTGGCCGACTACCGTGCCTGGATCATCAGCCTGCCGCAGGCCACGCAGGACGCGCTGCGCACTGCTTGGGGCGAGCCGGAGCAATCGCCCTGGGTCATCCGCCAGAACGGCCGGGCCTATTTCGTCATCCCGCGCCTGCAGCTGGGTCAGGTCACCCTGCTGCCCCAGCCGGGGCGCAGCGGCAGGGCGCCGGGCAGCAGCGATGCGCGAGCCAGGGAAAAGGAAATCTATCACTCCACCACCGAGCTGCCGCCGCACCACTACCTGGCCGCCTACCTGTGGACGCGCCAGGGCAACGACGCGCTGGTGCACTTCGGCACGCACGGCACGCAGGAATGGCTGCCGGGCAAGGAGCGCGGCCTGTCCGTGCACGACGCGCCGCTGCTGGCCCTGGGCGACATTCCCGTGGCCTACCCCTACATCGCCGACAACATTGGCGAGGCCACCCAGGCCAAGCGGCGCGGGCGCGCAACAATAGTCAGCCACCAGACCCCGCCGTTCACCCCCGGCGGCCTGCACGACGCGCTGACGCAGATGCACGATCTGCTGCACCAGTGGCAGGCGCAGGACGACGGCGCCGTGCGCGAGCGCATGACCATCGACCTGCTGGCCCTGGCGAAAAAGGAGCGCGTGCTGGCCGACATGGGCTGGACCGAGGCGCGGGCCCGGCAGGACTTCGCCGCCTTCGTGGCGGAACTGCACAACCACCTGCACGAGTTGGCGCAAACCGCCCAGCCCCAGGGCCTGCATACCCTGGGCCGCCCGCCCGAGGAGCTGCACCGCCTGGGCACCGTGCTGCTCATGCTGGGCAAGGGCTTCTGGGAGGCCGCCGCGCAGCACGCGGGCGTGGCCGCGGGCGACCTGGACGAGGCCCTGGTCGGCCCCTGGGACCGGCTGGCGCAGACCGCGCCCTACCAGCTGCTGCAGCGCCACGTGGTCGCCGCCGAACCGTTGGACGGCCTGCCCGAGGCGCTGCAACAAGCGCTGCAGCGCGCACGCCAGGCCTACGGCAACCTGGGCGCGCAGGACGAGCTGCGCGGCCTGCTGACCGTGCTGGACGGGCGCTACCTGCCCACCTCCTATGGCGGCGACCCCATCAAGAATCCCGACGCCTACCCCACGGGCCGCAACCTCTACGGCTTCGACCCCTCGCGCGTGCCTACCCGGCAGGCCTGGGAGGCAGGCAAGCAGGCGGCCGAGAACCTGCTGGCCGAGCACCGCCGACTGCGCGGCAGGCAGCCGGCCAAGCTCACTTTCAGCCTGTGGTCGGTGGAGACCATGCGCCACTTCGGCATGCTCGAAGCCCAGGCCCTGTGGCTGCTGGGCGTGGAGCCGGTGTGGGACGCCGGTGGGCGCGTCACCGGCGTGCGCCTGGTGCCGCGCGACGAGCTGGGCCGTGCCCGCGTGGACGTGGTGCTGTCGGCCACGGGCCTGTACCGCGACCATTTCCCCAACGTCATGAAGCAGCTGGCCCAGGCCGTGCTGCTGGCCGCGGGGGCCGAAGGCGAGGGTGACAACCCCGTCGCCGTCAACGCCCGGCGCATCGCCCGCAAGCTCGTGGCGCAGGGTGTGGACGCCCAGGCCGCCGAGCTGGCCGGCGCCACGCGCATCTTTGCCTCCGAAAGCGGGCGCTACGGCACCGGCCTGGACGACGCGACCCTGGCTACCGACACCTGGAAGGGCAAGGAGGAAGGCGACCGCAAGCTGGCGCAGCTGTACCTGTCCAAGATGCAGTTCGCCTACGGCCCCGACGAGGCGCAGTGGGGCCAGGCCGGCGCCGGCAGCGGCGCGGGCAAGGGCGTGAACCTGTACGCCGAGCACCTGAGTGGCACCGAGGGCGCCGTGCTGTCGCGCAGCTCCAACCTGTACGGCATGCTGACCACCGACGACCCCTTCCAGTACCTGGGCGGCATCGCCCTGGCCGTGCGCCACCTGGACGGCAAGGCGCCCGAGCTGTACATCAGCAACCTGCGCGGCGCCGGCAGTGGGCGCGTCGAGGGTGCCGCGCAGTTCCTGGCCAAGGAGCTGGCCACGCGCCAGTTCCACCCCGGCTACATCCAGGGCCTGATGAAGGAGGGCTACGCCGGCACGCTGCAGGTGCTGGACGCCACCAACAACTTCTGGGGCTGGACGGCGACGGCGCGGGAAATCGTGCGCGACGACCAGTGGCAGGAGATGGTGGACGTCTATGTGCGCGACAAGCACCAGCTGGGCCTGAGGAAATGGTTCGAGGCGAACAACCCGCATGCCCTGGCACAGACCATGGAGCGCATGCTGGAGGCCGCCCGCCAGGGCTACTGGCAGGCCGACGCCACCACCGTGCGCGAGTTGAAAAGCCGCTGGCGCGACCTGGCGCAGCGCTTTGACGTGCGCAGTGACAACGCGCGCTTTGCCGCCTTCGTGGGCCAGGGCGCGGCCGATGCATCCGCAGCCGGCTACGGCCTGCAGGCGCCCCAGGCCGCGGCCGCGGCCCCGCAGCCGGCGCAGCCGGCCGCCGTCGCTGCCGCTGCCGCTGCCGAATCCGCGCCCCCGCCGCCGGCCCCGCCCGTGGTCACCGGCATGCGCCTGGCCAGGGTCGAACCCACCGCACCGCCGCCCTTCAACCCTGCCTCGGCCCTGTTCGGCCTGGCCCTGGCGGGCATCGGCGGCATGGGCGCCTGGCAGCAGCGCCGCCGCAGCCTTTTTCAATCCCTCCACTCCACCGCAAGACCATGACCGTCAATCCCATTGAATCGGCGATGTATTCCGCCAGCCAGCTGTTCCTCACGCCCGTGCTGCTGCTGATCGCCCTGCTGTTCGTCCACGCCTTCTACGCGCTGGGCGCCTTCCTGTGGCAGGCCTGGCAGCGCCATGCGGGCAGGGCCGGCGGCTTCGAGCTGGCGGCGGCGCGGGCGCGCAACCCACAACTGTCCCTGACCGAGCTGGAGGCGCTGGCCGCCAGGCGCATGGAGTTCGCCCGCATCGCCACGCGCATCGCGCCCATGCTGGGCCTGGTGGCCACCATGATCCCCATGGGCCCGGCGCTGATGGCGCTGTCCGACGGACAGATGCAGGACGTCTCGCGCAACCTCACGGTGGCCTTCTCGGCGGTGATCCTGGCGCTGCTGGCCGCGTCCATCAGCTACGTGGTGGTGAACGTGCGCCGGCGCTGGTACGCCGTGGACCTGGCGATGCTGGAGGGCGTGCAATGAGCCGCCTGCGCCTGATGGAAGACCTGGAAGGGGACGACCCCATCCTCTCCGTCGTGAACCTCATCGACGTGTTCCTGGTCGTCATCGCCGCGCTGCTGCTGGCCGTGGCGGGCAGCGCGGTGAACCCGTTTTCCAGCGAATCGGTCACCATCATCAAGAACCCGGGCAAGGACAACATGGAGATCGTCGTCAAGGACGGCCACACGATCGATCGCTACAAGGCCAGCGGGGAAATCGGCGAAGGGCAGGGCGCCAAGGCGGGCGTGGCCTATCGGCTCAAGGACGGCTCCATGGTGTACGTGCCCGAGGCGGGGCAGCAGCCGTGAGCTGACAAACGGCCTTGCCGTGGCAAATAATTGGTTCTGAATAAAAAGTCGAATCTTTTATATAAAATAGGCTATAATTTGCGGTCGCGCCGCCTGTTAAGTGGCGGCGCCCGTCTGATGGTCCACCGGCCCTCGCGGCGCCTGAATCAACCAGGTCGCCAGCCGGCGTTCTTGCCCCAGCGGCAAGCCTTCACGGATCTGTACGCTGCCACCGCGCTCCACCCAGTCATCGATGTCGGCACGCACGCCGCCTCGTGCCTGATCCGCCGCTTGCTGGTGTCAGGCCGCCTGGGTTGGGCGGTTTTTTCTTCCACCTCATACTCGAAGGAGACTCGTGGCCAAAGAAGAATTGATTGAAATGCAGGGGAAGGTCGATGAAGTCCTTCCCGATGCCCGCTACCGCGTGACGCTGGACAATGGCCACCCGCTTATTGCCTACACCGGTGGCAAGATGCGCAAGTTCCGCATCCGCATCCTGGCCGGCGACCTGGTGACCCTGGAGATGTCGCCCTACGACTTGACCAAGGGCCGCATCACTTTCCGCCATATCGAAAACCGCACACGCACTGGCCCGCCGGCAGCTCGCCGTCGCCGCTGAAGCCTGAACGATATTTTTCCCCCCAAGGTTTGGCCTGTGGCCGCCTTTTACTTATCAAAGACACACTCACATGAACAACCGACTCTACGTAGGTAACCTGGCTTACTCCGTGCGCGATGAATCGCTCCTGGAGCACTTCTCCGCCTTCGGCACCGTCAACTCCGCCAAAGTCATGATGGAGCGCGACACCGGCCGCTCCAAGGGCTTTGGTTTTGTGGAAATGGGCAGCGATGCCGAGGCGCAGGCCGCCATCGACGGTCTGAACGGCAAGTCCGTCGATGGCCGCGCCATGACGGTGAACGTTGCCCGCCCCATGGAGCCCCGCACCGGCGGTGGCGGTGGCGGCGACCGTGGTGGCTACCGCGGCGGCCGTTACTGATCACGCCTCGCACACGTCCCTGTCTTTGAGGTCTGCTGCAAGGCAGCTCAGGTACAGGGGCGTTGCCCTGAAAGGCTGGCCGCGTGCCAGCCTTTATTGTTGGTGCGTGGCCCAAGAAAAAACCCGCTGCGGCCGTGAAGCCGTAGCGGGTTTCGATGTGTTGGTGGGCCCTGAGTGACTCGAACACTCGACCAACGGATTAAGAGTCCGCTGCTCTACCAACTGAGCTAAGAGCCCTTTTCGCTGTGCTGTGCGCTGCAGCGAAGTCCGCGATTATGCACGATTTTCTGCCCTCGCAAGAAACGAGGGCGGAAAAATCACATCAGCAAGTGCTCGCCCGCGTTGTCCCCGCCCAGGATGACGTAGTTCACCTTGCGGATGTCCATGAGCCGGGTGCCGCCGGAGTAGCTGATGGAGCTTTGCACGTCCTGCTCCATTTCGATGAGCGTATCGGCCAGGCGGCCCTTGATGGGCTCCAGGATGCGCTTGCCTTCCACGTGCCTGTATTCACCCTTGTTGAAGTCGGAGGCCGAGCCGTAGTACTCCTTGAAGCGCTGCCCGTCCACTTCCACGCTCTGGCCGGGCGACTCTTCATGGCCCGCGAACAGCGAGCCGATCATGACCATGGTGGCGCCAAAGCGGATGCTCTTGGCGATGTCGCCGTGGCTCCTGATGCCGCCGTCGGCAATGATGGGCTTCGTGGCCACGCGCGCGCACCACTTCAGGGCCGACAGCTGCCAGCCGCCCGTGCCAAAACCGGTTTTCAGCTTGGTGATGCAGACCTTGCCCGGGCCGATGCCGACCTTGGTGGCATCTGCGCCCCAGTTCTCCAGGTCGATCACGGCCTCGGGCGTGCCCACGTTGCCGGCGATCACGAAGGCGCGGGGCAGCTTGGCCTTCAGGTAGCCGATCATCTCCTTGACGGTGTCGGCGTGGCCGTGGGCGATGTCGATGGTGATGTATTCGGGGCACAGGCCTTCGGCCACGAAGCGGTCCACCGTTTCGTAGTCGGGCTTTTTCACACCCAGGGAGATCGAGGCGAAGCACCCTTTGGCCTGCATCTCACGCACGAACTGCACGTTGTCCAGGTCGAACCGGTGCATGACGTAGAAATAGCCATTTTGCGCCAGCCAGCTGCAGATCTGCTCATCCACCACCGTCTTCATGTTGGAGGGCATGACCGGCAGCCTGAAGCTGCGCCCGCCCAGCTCCACGCTCGTGTCGCACTCCGAGCGGCTTTGCACGCGGCACTTGCGCGGCAGCAGCAGGATGTTGTCGTAGTCGAAGATTTCCATGAGGTTCCAAGCTCCTGTGAAGGGTCGCGCGGCAAGGGATTTCGCGGCGCGAGAAGGGCGCTTGGCTCGCGCTCCGGTTTCCTGTGCTGCCCGGCCTGCGGGCATAAAAAAACCGGGCGCAAGAAACTTGGGCCCGGTGCTTGATTGTACGGGCACGCTGCAAGTCCCTTGGCGGCGGGGCCTTTCTACAATCGGGCGCATGCCCCCTCTTGATTCGAACGCTGGCGCCTTGGCGCCTTTTGGTGCTGGCGCGCCGTTGCCCCTGCTGGAGCACCTCAATCCCGAACAGCTGGCCGCCGTGACGCTGCCGGCCGGCCATGCGCTGATCCTGGCCGGGGCAGGCTCCGGCAAGACGCGGGTGCTCACCACCCGCATCGCCTGGCTGTTGCAGACCGGCCAGGCCTCGCCCGGTGGCATCCTGGCCGTCACCTTCACCAACAAGGCCGCCAAGGAGATGGTGGCGCGCCTGTCGGGCATGCTGCCGATCAACGTGCGCGGCATGTGGATCGGCACCTTTCACGGCCTGTGCAACCGCATGCTGCGCGCACACCACAAGCTGGCAGGCCTGCCAGCGACTTTCCAGATCCTGGACACGCAAGACCAGCTCTCGGCCATCAAGCGCCTGTGCAAGCAGCACAAGGTGGACGAGGAGCGTTTCCCGCCCAAGCAGCTGGTGTGGTTCATCGCCGGCTGCAAGGAAGAAGGCATGCGCCCCAAGGACGTGCCGGTGCGCGACCAGGAGACCGAAAGGAAGGTCGAGCTGTACCAGCTGTACGAGCAGCAGTGCCAGCGTGAGGGCGTGGTGGACTTTGGCGAGCTGATGCTGCGCTCCTATGAGCTGCTGCGGGACAACGATGCCGTGCGCGCCCACTACCAAAGGCGCTTCTCGCACATCCTGGTCGATGAGTTCCAGGACACCAATCGCCTGCAGTACGCCTGGCTCAAGCAGCTCGCCGGCGATACCGTGGACGGGCAGCTGCAGGCCCCGGGCAGCGTGATCGCCGTGGGCGATGACGACCAGAGCATCTACGCCTTTCGCGGCGCGCGCGTGGGCAACATGCAGGACTTCGTGCGCGAGTTCGGCGTGCAGCGCACCATCAAGCTGGAGCAGAACTACCGCAGTTACAGCAACATCCTGGACTGCGCCAATGCGCTGATCGACCACAACCAGGGCCGGCTGGGCAAGAACCTGCGCACGACCCAGGGCCCGGGCGAGCCGGTGCGCATCCACGAGGCGCAGACCGACCTGGCCGAGGCGCACTGGATGGTCGAGGAGATCCGCAATCTGGTGAAGGGGGATGAGGCGCCGCGCCGCGAGATCGCCGTGCTCTACCGCAGCAACGCGCAAAGCCGGGTGATCGAATCCACCCTGTTCAACGCCGGCGTGCCCTACCGCGTGTACGGCGGCCTGCGATTTTTCGAGCGGGCGGAAGTCAAGCATGCCCTGGCCTACCTGCGCCTGCTGGAGAACCCGCACGACGACACCAGCTTTTTGCGCGTGGTGAACTTTCCGCCGCGTGGCATCGGCGCGCGCACGCTGGAGCAGCTGCAGGACGCAGCACGCGCCGCCGGCTGCTCGCTGCACGACGCCGTGAGCACCATGACCGGGCGGGCCGGCGCCAACCTCACCGCCTTCGTGGCGCTGGTGGAGGTGATGCACGAGGGCTCCCAAGGGCAGAACCTGCGCGGCATCATCGGCCAGATGCTGCAGGCCAGCGGCCTGGTGGAGCATTACCGAAACGACAAGGAAGGCGCCGATCGGCTGGAAAACCTGGAAGAGCTGGTCAACGCGGCCGAGAGCTTTGTGACCCAGGAAGGCTTCGGCCGCGACGCCGTGGCGCTGCCGCTGGATGAGCAGCGCCCGGCGCTGACGCAAAGCCCCGCCAGCCAGGGCCTGGACGCCAGCCTGCCCATGGCCGGCCCCACGGAGAGCATCGACGCCGAGACCGGCGAGACGCTGTCGCCCTTGGCGGCCTTCCTCACCCATGCGGCGCTGGAGGCCGGCGACAATCAGGCCCAGGCAGGGCAGGACGCTGTGCAGCTGATGACCGTGCACGCCAGCAAGGGGCTGGAATTCGACTGCGTCTTCATCGGCGGACTGGAGGAGGGCCTGTTTCCGCATGAGAACGCCATGGGCGAGCGCGCCGGGCTGGAAGAAGAACGCCGGCTGATGTACGTCGCCATCACCCGCGCCAGGAAGCGCCTGTACCTGAGCCATTCGCAGACGCGGATGCTGCACGGCCAGACCCGCTACAACGTGCGCAGCCGCTTCTTCGACGAACTGCCAGAAGGCGCCCTGAAGTGGCTTACGCCGCGCCAGTCCGGCTTTGGCAGCTTTGCTCCTTTTTCAGGAGCTGCCAGCGCTTACAGGGCGGGCGCTAGAGGCGGATTTGGCTATCAACCGGAGAGCTTGGCCAGTCCGCCCGTGCCGCAGCGCAAGGAAGCCCCTGGCCACGGTCTGCGTGCCGGCACGGCGGTGTTTCACAACAAGTTCGGCGAAGGCAAGGTGCTGGCCATCGAGGGGGAGGGCGACGACGCCCGCGCCCAGGTGAATTTTCCGCGCCACGGCACCAAATGGCTGGCGCTCGCCGTAGCCAAGCTCACCATCGTCGAGTAGAGCCGGGCGTCACACCGGCAGGCAGCGCACCGAGGCGCCGGCGGCGGGCAGCTTCTCCGCAAACCAGCCACTGCGCTCGGGGGACAGCAGCGCCGCCAGCTGCTGCATGACCACCACCTCGCTGCCCTCGGCAGCGTTGCGGTAGCACTCGCCCAGCACCTGCAGCGTGGCGCGCAGGGCCTGGGCCTGGGGCGCATCGGTCTTGTCCAGGCCGGCCAGGTGCTGCTGCAGCCAGGCTTCGTAGCCGGCCAGGTCCTGGGCAGGCAATTTGTCGCGTTCGGCCTGCGGAATCATCGTGCCGTACAGCGCTTGCAGGCTGGTCGCGCCCGGCTGGCCCAGGTGCAGTGCAGCGTCGTAACGCGTCTCGAAGGCACCCTGGCGGTAAATCACCTGACGCACCTGGTAGCGCAGCGCGCCACGCTCGCCGGCCAGCGTGCGCACCAGCTGGCGGGCCGCTTCATTGGCTGGATCCTGGGCGAACTGGGTCTGCAGAGCCTTATGGATCTGCGCGTCCGATGGGAAGGCGATGGCCGGGCCCGCTTCCTGGCGGGAGCATCCCTGCACTGCCAGCAGGATGCTTCCTATCAGGAGCAGGATGGAATACCGTTTCCGGTAAGGCATTTTCATGGCGGATTTTTGAAAAAGCTGAAGGAGTGAAAGCATTTTCATTAAGGAAAATGACGCCAAATCGCCTTATTGGTTTGGACATTATTCAAAGTGTAACCAATCGATTAATCAATAGGGGTAATCGGTCTCTCCAGCGGCATTGGTTACCCAGCTACATGTAAAAGATAATTTCTTTGTAAGCGGCAGAAGGGTGTGTACGGCCTTGAACTGGGGGATTGGTTGTAACAGCAATAGTGAATGTCAGTGCTCGCGCACCTGACGAAGGGAACTTTCAACGTTTGCTTACGGCCTGCCTGGAGTCACCGCCAAGAATCCGCTCGCAGCCCGAGGGCCGCTTCATCTCCGACACCCCAACCGAAAGGAAATCCCGAAATGCGCAAGATTGCTATGACCGCCGTTGCTGCCGTATCCCTGGTCTGCGGCACCGCCTTTGCCCAAAGCGGCAACGTGACCATTCCCGGCCTGCTGTCCGGCAAGGGCTCGTCCGGCTCGGAAATCACCAACAGCCGCATCACCGTGACCGGCAACAAGGCCACCAACGTGATTGCCGGCGGCGGCAAGGCTGGCATCAAGGTGGCCGAGGTGTCCATGGAAGGCGTGGCCAACGTCAACAGCATCAACATCACCGGCTCCAAGATCCGCAATTCGGAGATCACCGTCAGCGGCAACGAGGCCACCGACATCAAGGCCATTGGCGGCACTGCCAACGTCAACAGCATCAACATCAACTGACCGCACGCGGTCCGCGGCATGGCCCCGCCGGGCGGGGCGGCCTGCCTGGCTCAACGAAGGATGTGTGGATGCAAGCGAAGAACCGTGCGTTGGCACTGACCGGCCTGGCCGCCCTGACGGCGGCCTTGCCGCTGGGCGCAGCGGCGCAGGAATCGATGCTCGCCGGCCTGGGCTGGCATCGCAACAGCCCAGGCTCCGAGGTCGACGGCCAGAGCGAGGTGCGGGTGCAGGGCAACCGTTCCAGCGCCCAGGTGGTCTCCACGGGCGGCAAGGGCTCGGCCCTGGCCAATGCCGGCATGCAGGTGGACCTGGCCGGCACGGCGCAGGCCAACGTGGCCGGCCTGGCCGCCATGCAGCTGCGCCAGTCACGCGTGCAGGTGCTGGGCAATGAGGTCGCGGGCTTCGTCACGGCGCTGGGCGGCGCGGCCACGGCCAACGCCGTGCTGGCAGCCAGCAGCACAGGGCCCCGGCAACTCACCGCCAGCAGCCTGCAGGTGGTGGGCAACCGCGCATCCAACGTCTCCGCCTTCGGCGCCAAGAGCGAAGTGCTGCTGGGTACGGGCTCGCTGCAGTTGCCCGGGCGGGCGACGGCCAATTCAGTGCTGCTGGACGCCACAGCCATGCGGCAATCCCATATCACCTTGAGCGGCAACCAGGCCAACGAGATCACGTCCATTGGAGGCTCCGCCCTGGGCAATGCCGTGACGGCCGCGCGCAGCGAGCTGACGCGCACCGAGGTGGTGCAGGCGGGCAACCGGGCGCACGACGTGCGTGCCGGCGGCGGCGCGGCCGGCGTGGGGCGGGGCACCATCGCGCAGGTGGAACTGGCCGGCGTGGCCGCGGCCAATGCCCTGACCCTGGCCAGCAGCAGCCTGACCGATGCCCGCGTGCTGCAGACGGACAACCAGGCCGCGGGCGTCGCTGCCGACGGCGGCAGTGCGCTGGCCAATTCCATCAGCCTGTCCGAGCACCGGGCGGGCAGCAACTACCAGGCCACGCTGGCGGGCAACACAGCCACTGGCGTGCGTGCCTGGGGCGGCGCGGCCTCGGTGCTGCGCGGTGCGCTGGCGGACGTGCGGATGTCCGCGGCCGCACTGGCCAACAGTATTTCGGTGCTGCGCGGCAGCCTGCAGGATGCGCCGCGGCACGACGTGGCGGGCAACCGCGCCGACACGGTGGTTGCCACTGGCGGCGCCGCCGTGGCCAACAGCCTGTGGCTGGACGACGCCTCGGTGGCCGGCGGCCAGGTGCTGATCGCTGGCAACACGGCGGCCCAGGTCAGCACCGTGGGCGGCTCAGGCAGCATCGGTGGCGGCGCCGTGGCCGGCTTCGAGGGCAACGGGCGCGCGCTGGCCAACACCGTAGCGGCTGACCGCCAGTCCACCCTGGCCCAGGCCCAGGTGGCGCTGGCCGGCAACACGGCGCAGCAGGTCACGGGCCGCGGCGGCTTGGCGGCCGCCAACAGCCTGCTGGTCAGCGAAGGGCGGGTGCAGCAGTCCGCCGTGGCGCTGGCGGGCAACCAGGCCCAAGGCGTCAGCTCCACCGGCTACGCCATGCAGGCGGGCGCGGGGGTGCTGTTCACCGCCACCCAGAGCAGCAGCGCGCTGGCCAATGCGCTGGCCGTGACGGGGTCGCAGCTGGATGCCGCCAGCCTTGCCATTGCCGGCAACCGCGCGGCGCAGGTGCAGGCGCAGGGCGGCGTGGCCATGGCCAACAGCGTGGCGCTGGAGGACGGGGGCGGGCGGTCCGCACGGCTGTCGGCCGCGGGCGCGCTGGCGGGCAACACGGCTTCCGCCATTTCGGCCAGGGCCAGCTCCGCGTCGGCCGGGGCCGGGGTGGCTTCGCGCAGCGCCAGCGCGCGCGCGGCGGCCAACGCCCTGGTGCTGCACGACGGCGCCGCGGCGGATGCCGCCTCGGCCTGGACCATCGTTGGCAACCAGGCGACGGGCGTGCATGCCGACGGGGGCACGGCCCTGGTCAACGCGCTGGCCGGCTACCGCGGCGCGCGGCTGCAGGGCAGCACCGTGGTGCTGGCGGGCAACGCCGCGCAGGAGGTGCGCGCCGAGGGCGGTGCGTCGCAGGTGCTGGGCGTGGGCTCCAAGGGCAATGGCGTGCTGGCAGCCAATGCGCTGTACATGGATGGGCCGTCGTCCACCCTGCTGTCCAACTCGTCCCTGCTGGTGGCGGGCAACCAGGTGCGCCAGCTGCAGGCGCAGGGCGGCCGTGTCAACGCCAACGCGCTGGCGCTCAACGGGCAGGCGCAGGTGCAGGGCAGCAGCGTGGTGCTGGCCGGCAACACCGCCTCGGACGTGCGCAGCCAGGGCCGCGAGGGCACGGTGGCCGGCTTGGCTGCCTGGGGCAAGGGAGTAGGGCAGGCCAACGCCAATGCCGTGCAGGCCCTGGCCGAGCTGCGTGCTGCCAGCCTGGTGCTGGCCGGCAACCAGGCCGCTGGCGTGCGCGCCAACGAAGGCCTGGCCGCGGCCAACAGCGTGGTGCAGGGCGCAGGCAGCATGTCTGGCGTGCAGGTGGGCATTGCCGGCAATACGTCCGGCAACGTGCAGTCCGACGGCGGCCAGCCGGCGCTGGCCAGCAGCCTGTACACGGAAGGCGCCATCAGCGGCAGCGCCGTGCAGATCGTGGCCAACCAGGGCAGCGCATCGTCAAGCGGTGGGCAAGCGGGCCTGAGCAGCAGCGTGCGTGTGCGCCAGGGTGCCAGCGTGCGCGGCTCGCAGGTCGCGGTGGCGGGCAACCAGGGCAGCGCGCAGCGCGGTACGGCCCACAGCGTGGACGTGGCCGGCTCTCTGCAGGGCGGCAGCATCACCATCTTGGGCAACCAGGGCCGGGCCGACGCGGGCGGCGTGGTCAGCAGCGTGGTAGGCAAGGGCCGCATCACGGGCAGCCAGATCGCGCTGCTGGGCAACAGCGGCTCGGCCAGCGGCGGCAGCGTCAACAGCGTGCGCAACAACGGCTCGCTGAGCGCGGCGCAGATCACCATTCTGGGCAACCAGGGCAGCGCGCAGGGCGGCGGCCAGGTCAACATGCTGGACAACAGCGGCACCGCCAGCGCGGCGCAGGTACTCATCGCCGGCAACACCGGCAGCGCCCGGGGCGGCGGGCTGGTCAACAGCGTGCGCAACAGCGGCAGCATCCGCGGCGCCAACATCGTCATCTCCGGCAACCAGGGCAGCGCCACGGGCGGGGGCACGGTCAACAGCGTGGACAACCGCGGCCTGCTGACGGGCAACGTGGTCATTGCCGGCAATCGCGGCGGCGCCACCATGGGGGGCACGGTGAACTCTGTGGTCAACCAGGGCGTGCTTGCCGGCACCGTGGCCATCATCGGCAACCAGGGCAGGGCGCTGGCCGGCGGGGTGTCCAACTCGCTCATCAACCAGGGCGTGGTGACTGGCGCCGTGACCATCGTGGGCAACTCCACGGCCGCGGCGGCAGGCATGACCTCGGGCAGCGTGCGCAACGTCGGCGGGGCCATCACCGGCGTGGCCGGCGTGGCCGGCAATGCGGCCTTCGCGGCCAACCCCGGCTATACCTACGCCGTGCCCTCCTCGGGCGTGGTGAACCAGTCGGTCACGGTGCTGCCGGCGGTCAACCTGCTGAGCATGTAGGCGCTGCCGGCCCCGGGATATTTTCGATTCAGGAGTTCTTCATGCAGCCTTTCTCCTTCTTCCTTCGCGGCGCCGCTGTGGCGCTGGTGCTGTGCGCCGGCGGCGCACAGGCACAGATGGTCAACTACGGCGAGCAGCTGGGCGCCTACAAGGACATGGCGCAAAGCGGCGTGCGCCTGAACGACGGTGTGTATCCGGCCGTGAGCGCCAAGGCCCGCGTAGCCCGGGCGATCGCGCGCAACACGCTGGTTGACCAGAGCGCGCTGCTGCAGCCCGATGGCACGCTGCGCCTGCCCGATAACCAGCAAAACGTGGTCATCCGCACCAACTATTCCGATGTGCAGCGCGGAGCCGATGGTTCGCTGCGCATCGCCAGCCCCGTCATCCAGGGCAACGTGACGGGCAACGTCACGCTGTACGTGGAAGGCCGTGGCGTGGAAAACATCACCGTGCTCAATTCACGCTGATCCGCCAGGCGGGCGCTGGCCCGCAGGCACACGGCGTGCCGCCGCGCCAGGGAGGTGGCGGCGGCTCGCGTCACCACCAAGACTACAACCACCATGAAAAAGACAATAACAAGCTGCAGGCGCTGGGGAGGCGCCGCGCTCGCTCTGGCCCTGCTGGGCGGCTGTGCCACGACTGAAAACGCCCTGGGCGATGCCGATCGGCTGCTGCAGGAGCGCGAAGCGCAAAAGCTGCTGCCGGTGACCAACCTGAGCGCCTACGCAACGGCGCTGGGGCGCTTCGGGCACATGCTGGACATCTACAAGGACGGCGATCCCGTCATCTACCTGCAGACGCGCAACATCCTGGACGCCACGAACCTGTCCAGTCCGCTGGCGGGCGCCGAGATCCCGGGCGACATCACCGAAATGGTGCGCACCGCCGTCAACCGTATCGGAACGCGCGTGGTCTACGTGCCCTACCACCCGGAATACCTGGTGTCCCAAGCCCAGCTGGGCGCCAAGTTTGGCGTGACCATGCCGGACTTCCTGATCACCGGGGCGCTGACCGAGTTCGACCGTGCCATTGCCGGCGCGGGACGCGTGAACTCGGCGGGCATCGAGTTCGGCGGTGGCAACGGCACGGTCACCCTGGGCGGTGATATCAAGCGCACGGCCATCTATTCGGCGCTCGCGCTGGATTTGAACCTGGTCAGCTTCTCCACCCAGCAGATGGTGCCGCGCATCCAGGCATCCAACGCCGTCAAGGTGCTGAACTTCAGCGCCGAGAACAACGCCAGCCTGGGCTTCTACGGTGACGCCTTCGGCTTCAAGCTCGAGGGTAAATACCTGCAGGGGCGCCACTCCGCCATCCGCACCCTGGTGGACCTGAGCGTGCTGGAGCTGGTCGGCAAGGCCACCAATACGCCGTACTGGCGCTGCATCCCTGGCGGCACGCCGGACCCGGTGGTGGTGGAGAACATGCGCGCCGCCTTCAACGGCCTGGCGCCGGAGCTGAAGGTGGGGCTGATCCAGGTCATGCTGCGCAAGTACGGCCAGCCGCTGCAGGTGACGCAGCAGTACGACGAGCCCACGCGTGCCGCGCTGCAGTCCGTCTATGACAGCCGCTTTGCCAGCCTGGGAGCGGTGGACGTGATGAGCTGGGAGGGTTTTGAGCCACTGTTCTTCAACGTCCCCATGCCCTGGGACGGCGCAGCCGCCCAGACCGGTGCCAGCGCCAATGCCAAGGCGGGCGCATGAGGAGGGCCACGGTGCAGCACGCACTGATCGCCGCACTGCTGCTTTGCACGGCTGCGGCCCAGGCCCAGACCGCCGCAGGCGCGCCGGCCATGCCGGCGCAGGGCGCGCTGCCGGCGGGGGCGGGCGCACCCGCTGCGAGCACCGGAGCGCGCTTTCTGGAGTCGTGCAACCTGTCGCTGCAAAAGGGCGTCACCGACCTGGGCTGCCAGGGCCCGCTGTACCGCAACGAGTTGCAGCGGCTGCAGCGCGAGGCTCTGGCCACACAGAACCCGCAGCTGCTGTCGCTGGTGGGCGATGCGTACGGCAGCCGCCGCTCGGGCCTGGCAGACGCCGGGCAGGCCTATCGCTGGTACCTGCTGGCCGCCGTGCGCGGCGACCCGCATGCCATGCAGCGGCTGGCCGAGATGAACCGGCAAGGGACGGGCACGCCGCAGGACAAGGTCAAGGCGCTGGGCTACGCACGCCTGGCGCAGCGCCTGGCCCTGCCGGGCACCGCAGAAGCCGGACAGGACGTAGCCCAGGTCATCGACCAGCTGGGCGCCGAAATGGCTGTGGAAGAGGTGGCCCTGGCAGAGCGCTTCGCAGCCGAGCTGCAGGCGCAGGTGCAGCACGCCGGCCCGGCCGCGCCGGGGGCGTCTGCAGCGGCGCCGTCCACCGTCCCGGGCAGCGGTCTGCCAGGTGTGCCCCTGCCGGGGCGCAGCGATCCGGGAGCCACCGCGCTGCCGGGCGCGCGCCTGCCCGGCACGCCCCCTTCGCAGGGGCGATGAGAGGACCAGACATGAAAGGCCACGCATTTTCCAAGGGTTCGGCCATGGCCCTGGTGTGGCTGGCAGCTGCCTGCCTGGCCAGCCCGGCGCTGGCGGATGCCCCGGGCCCGCGCGGTCCCATCGGTCCCCAGGGGCACATCGGCCCGCCGGGTGGCAAGCCGGTGGCGCCGGCGCCCGCCGCCGCAGCCTCCCGGCAGGCGCGGGGCAACCATATCGAGGCATCGGGCAACCAGGCCAGCGGCGTGGTCTGCGGGCCGGGTGGTGCCAACGTCAACAGCGTCGATGTCCAGGGCGCACGCCTGGACGGGCGCACCGTCATCGTGCAGGGCCGCAACACGCACGGCGTGGATACGCGCGACTGCCCGGCCCCGGTGGACGGGCACGCGCCGGCACAGGTCAACAGCATCCGCGTCCGCTGACGGCAGGGTGGCAATACAGAACACGGAGAACACCAGTGATTCAGTCTCTTTCCTTTCCGGTGGCGGCCCTGGCCCTGGCCGCGCTGGCGCTGGCCGGCTGCAAGGACCAGGCAGCCAGCACGCAGCCGCCGCCCAGCGCACCCGCGCTGGCGCCCGCTGCCCCGCCCGCCGCCCCGCCAGCGCCCGCTGCCCCGGCGGTGGAGCCGCCTGCTGCGCCGCCTGCCGCGCCCGCTGCATCCGCCGCCACGCCCCGCAAGCTGCCACTGGGCGTGCAGGGGGTGGCTCCGGCTGGCGTCACCGTGCGTGTCAAGGGCATTGAGCTTGGCAGCGACGCCACGGTGCTGGACGTGAGCATTTCCTTTGCCAACCGCATCACCGACAGCACCATGCTGGCGCTGGCCGACACCTTCCTGGAGGACGAGGGCGGTGCGCGCCTGCACATCAAGCGGCCTGACGGCAACCGCGACATCACCATCCGAGAGGGCCAGACGCTGGACGGCCAGCTGGTGTTCCTGGGCAGCGTGCCCGTCACGGCACGCAAGCTGCGACTGGTCTTCAACGACGGCAATGATGGCGACAACATCGTCGCCCCGGGCCTGGTGATGGAGCTGCCCCTGCAGGCCGGCGGATGAGCGAGCGACCCAGGCTTCAGGCGCTGCTGCCCTGGGCGGCAGGCCTGCTGCTGTGCACGGCAGCTGCCGCGGAAGGTGTGCCGGTGGTCCGCAGTGCCCAGCCGCTGGCGCAGGCCGCCACGCAGCTGGCGCCCGCCAGCGCGCCGGCGACCGTGCTGCAGCCCAAAACCACGCCCGGCGGGCTCACGCCCCGCTCCGACACCACCCGGCTTCAGGCAGGGCAAGGGCCACAGACCCTCCTGCGTGAGGCTGAGGTGCCGCCGCAGCGGCTGGCGCAGACGCGGGCGCTGCTGGCCGAGCTGAAGGCCGAGTCCACGCCGCAGCAAGCGATCTCCATCGACCTGCCGGCCGATGTGCTGTTCGACTTCGACAAGGCGCAGCTGCGCCCGGACGCCGCACCATCCATCGCCAAGGCGGCCGAGCTGATCCGCAGCTACCCCCAGGCCCCCATCACGGTGGTGGGGCACACCGACGCCAAGGGCACGGATGCCTACAACGATGCCCTGTCACTGCGCCGGGCCCAGGCCGTCGCCCAGGCGCTGGGCCAGCAGGCCGGGCGCGCGGCCCAAAGCCAGGGCCAGGGCAAACGCCAGCCCGTCGCCCCCAACACCACGCCCGACGGCCGCGACGACCCGCAGGGCCGGCAGCTGAACCGGCGCGTGCAAATCCTCATCGGGCTGCCTGCCGGAGGCTGACGCATGGCACTGATACGTTGCCCCGAATGCGGCCGGGAGGTTTCGACCCAGGCGGCGGCCTGCCCCGCTTGCGGCCATCCGCTGCAGCCCCAGTGCGGCCAGCCTGCCTGGCGCTCATCGCACGTGTGGGGCCGGCTGGCGATAGTGCTGGGCGCCTGGCTGGTCACGCCCTGGCTGGCGCGGCTGATCGTGGCGCTGGCGGTGTGCGTGGTGGCGTACTTTTTGTTCACCAAGGGCTGAGGTCGGCCGCACCGTCACGCCGCTGTCACCGTTTCTTCACGCGCCTGTCACACGCTCCCTGGAGCATCGTGGTCTGCCACCCAACAGGTTCTGGGGTGGCTATTTCCACGAAAGGCAAGCGCGAGATGAACGCACCCACGACCCGGCCCGAGGCGGTCCTGATCGACCCTGATGACATCGGCTACAACACCACCGCCAACCCCTCGTTTTCCACGCTCATCGAAGGCCGGCTGAGCCGCCGCAACCTGCTGCGTGGCGGTTTTGCCTCGGCAGGCGGCGCCATGCTGGGCAGCATCGCGCTGGCCGGGTGCGGCGGTGGAGGCGAGGATGCCCCGGCGCCCGTCCAGCCCCCGGCAGGGCTGAAGCTGGGCTTCAGCCCCGTGGCCAAGAGCCTGGCCGATGCCGTCGTCGTGCCCGCCGGCTACACCGCCAGCGTGCTCTACCGCCTGGGCGATCCGCTCGCTGCGGGCGTGGCCGCGTACCAGAACGACGGCACGGACGACCCCGCCACCTACGACCGCCGCGCCGGCGACCACCACGACGGCATGAGCTGGTTCGGCCTGGGCGCGGGCGGGCAGTGGGACGCCAAGGCCCGCGGCCGCGGCCTGCTGGTGATGAACCACGAGTCGCTGACCCCCGTCTTCCTGCACCCCCGCGGCCGCACCGTAATCAGGGGCCAACGCACCGAGCCCAGCGAAGTGCTGCGCGAGTTCTACCTGCACGGCGTGAGCGTGATCGAGACCATCCAGGGCGCCGACGGCCGGTGGAGCTACCGGCAGGACTCGGCCTTCAACCGCCGCGTGCACACGCTCACGCCCATGGAGCTGTCCGGCCCCGTGCGCGGCGCGGATGCGCTCAAGACCCGCTACTCCGCCAACGGCACGCGCACCCGCGGCACGGTCAACAACTGCGCCAACGGCACCACGCCCTGGGGCACCTACCTGACCTGCGAAGAAAACTGGTACGGCTATTTCTCCCGCACTCCGGCCGCCGACGACGCCAGGCGCTCGGCCCGCGAGCTGGCGGCCATCAAGCGCTACGGCGTGGGCCCGCAGGAGTTCTACGGCCTGTGGGGCACGACCCAGGGCGCCGCCCATGCCGATGAGCAAGACAGCTTCGACCGCTGGAACCTGGACGCTTCGGGCGGGAGCGCCGTAGCCGACTACCGCAACGCCCACAACACCTACGGCTGGGTGGTCGAGATCGACCCCTTCGCGCCGGGCAGCACGCCCAAGAAGCGCACCGCGCTGGGCCGCTTCGGCCACGAAGGCGCCTGCCTGGGCGTGGTGGAGGCCGGCAAGCCTCTGGTCTGGTACATGGGCGACGACGCGCGCAACGAGTACATCTACAAATACGTGTCCAACAGGCCCTGGGACCCGAAGGATGCCACCGGCGGCCTGGCCGCTGGCGACAAATACATGGACGACGGCCAGCTTTACGTGGCGCGCTTCAAGGCCGACGGCACGGGCGAGTGGCTGGAGCTGGCCCTGGGCAGGAACGGCATCACCGCGTCCAGCGCCGCCTATGGCTTCACCGACCAGGCCGACGTGCTCCTGCACGCCCGGCTGGCCGCCGACGCGGCTGGCGCGACCAAGATGGACCGCCCCGAGTGGACCGCCGTGAATCCCAGGACCGGCGACGTGTACGTGACGCTCACCAACACCAACGCCGCGTCGCGCCCGCTGGACAGGACCGATGCAGCCAACCCGCGCTTCTACAACGACCCCAAGGGCGCCGAGCAAAAGGCGCAGGCGGGCAACCCCAACGGGCACATCGTGCGCTTTGCCGAGAGCGCCGGCAACGCGGGCCTCGCCTTCACTTGGGACGTGTACCTGTTCGGCGCCCGCTCCACGGCGGGGGCGGACGTCAACATCTCGGGCCTGACGGCCGACAACGACTTCTCCAGCCCCGACGGGCTGTGGTTCAGCCAGGTCTCGACTGGCCTGGCCTGGCTGCAGACCGACGACGGCGCCTATACCGATGTGAGCAACTGCATGATGCTGGCGGCCGTTCCGGGCCAGGTCGGCGACGGCGCCAGGAAAACCATCACCAACACCGGGGCAGATGGCGCGAGGCGCACGCAGGACACCATTGCCGGTGCACGTCCGGGCGAAAAGGGCACGCAGCTGGCCCGCTTCCTGGTGGGCCCCAAGGGCTGCGAGATCACCGGCATTGCCGAGTCGGGCGACGGCCGGGCGATCTTCGTGAACATCCAGCATCCGGGCGAGGACACCAAGGACGCGGACATCACCGATCCGGCCAAGTACCAGAGCCACTGGCCCGATGGCGGCAATGCCCGCCCGCGTTCGGCGACCATCGTCATCACCCGCGATGACGGCGGCGTGATCGGCACCTAACACACGCCTGGTGGTGGCCCTGCGCGCGCGGTGGCGCGGGTGCAGGGCCCGCCCCTTCAGGCCTGTCCGGGAGCAGGCGACGGCTGGGGCGCCTCGAAACTGTCGCGGAAGGTGAACACCACCGAGGTGAAGAACATGGAAGCGAGCATCATGGCGGTGCCGGCCATCACCCCCCCGGCAAAGCCCATGCCCAGCCCCAGGCCCGACAGCAGCGCCACCGCCAGGCTCACCGCCATGCCGGCGGCCACGAACACGCCCAGCCAGGCCAGGCCATAGACGGTGAAGGCCCCCAGGTTGCGCACGCAGGCGACGATGCTGAAAAACAGCGCCTTCACGGGCGACACGTTGTGCCAGTGCACCAGCCCCGGGGCATGCCAAAACAGCAGCGACAGCGGCACGTACAGAAGCAGCGACAGCCACATGGCGGCCTGAAACCCGCCCGACTCGGCCACCTCGCGCGTCAGCGGCTCGCCGCCCAGGTACACGCGGGCGAACTGCCCGTCATCCAGCAGCGCCGACAGCCCCATGACCAGCAAGAAGCCCGCCGCATAGAGGGCGCCCAGGGTGAGCATGGCGTGCATCCGCTGGCGCCCGGCACGAAAGGCCACCAGCAGCAGCGTGGGCGTGGGCACGCGGCCTTGGCTGGCCTCGGCGGCGGCCACCATCATGGCCAGGGTGGCCGAAGGCAGCAGCGCCAGCGCCACGGCCGGCCCCACCAGGGGCAGCGCCGCCGCCAGCGACATGACCGCCATGCACAGGAAGAACAGGGCCGCCAGCGCCATGGGCTGGCGCCAGAACACGCGGATGCCCAGGCGTGTCCATTCCAGGCCCGTGCGGGCGGGGACGATGTGCAGTTTCATGGAGACAAGAAGGATTGGCGCGGGCCGGGGCGGCTGCGCAGCCTGCGGGGGAATTTACCCCAGGGCCGCGCGCAGACCGGCGCCTGGGGGCTTGGGCCGCGTCAATCCGCCAGCCAGGGATGCTGCACCCGCTCGCGCAGCACGCGCTCGAAGTGGCTGGGGTCGTGCGGAGTCAGCAGGCTGGCCTCGCGCGGCAGGTGGTAATCCCACAGCCGCGAGACCCAAAAGCGCAGCGCGCCGGCGCGCAGCAGGGCCGGCAGCAGGGCGCGCTCGCTGGCCGTGAGCGGGCGCACGGCCTGGTAGGCCGCCAGCAGGGCGGCAGCGCGCTCCTGCACATGGCGGCCGGTGGGCAGGTCGATGCACCAGTCGTTCAGGCACACGGCCAGGTCGAACAGCCAGGTGTCCACGCCAGCGAAGTAGAAGTCGAACAGGCCGGTCAGCTCCTCGCCGTCGAACATCACGTTGTCGCGAAAGAGATCAGCGTGGATGGGCCCGCGCGGCAGCGCCGCGTAGTCGCTGGAAGCGGCGACATGGTTCTGATAGGCCAGCTCGGACTGGACCAGTGCGGCCTGCGCCGGCTCCAGGTGGGGCAGCACCACGGGAACGGTGGCGTTCCACCAGTCCAGGCCGCGCAGGTTGGGCTGGCTGCGCTCGTAGTCGCGCCCGGCCAGGTGCATGCGCGCCAGCATGGCGCCCACGGCGGCGCAGTGCGCGGCCGACGGCGCCAGCTGGCTCTGGCCGCGCAGCCTGGTGGCCAGGGCGGCGGGCTTGCCGGCCACGGTGTGCAGGATGGCGCCGCGCTTGTCGGCCTGCGGGTCGGGCACGGGAATGCCGGCGCGCGCCAGGTGCTGCATCAGGTGCAGGTAAAACGGCAGCTGCTCGGCCGTGAGGCGCTCGAACAGGGTGAGCACAAACTCGCCTGCCTCGCAGCTCAGGAAGTAGTTGGTGTTCTCGATGCCGCCCTGGATGCCGCGCAGCGAAAGCAGCTTGCCCAGCTGCAGGCGGCGCAGCAGGTCGCGCGCCTCCTTGTTGGAGACTTCGGTGAAGACGGCCATCGGGTGAAGAGCGGGACGGTCGGCGGGAGAGGAAAGAAGGAAGGCAGCGCGGCAGGCCCGCGCAGGCAGTGCAAGGGCGCCTAGAAGCGGCCCAGGTTCCACACGCGCGGGGCGTTCACGCTGTCGGAGTCGCCCAGGTTGCCGGGGCGCGAGCGGGCGCCGTCGCCGGCACGCACCTCGTAGGCGGGCAGGGGCGTGCCGGTCTTGGGCTGCACGGTGATGCTCTGCGTCTGCCCGCCCACGCGCAGCTCGTCCACGCGGCTGCCGGCGTCTTCCACCACGATGCGCTCGACGCGCTGGGAGCGGCGGCCGGGTTGTGCTTGCTCCTGTTCTGATAGCTGCTCACGCGCTTCAGTATTGGGCTGGAGGCTGTTTTGACCAGTATTTTGGGCCAAGGCCGGGAGGCCGGCCAGGGCCAGCAGGAGCAGGGGGGCTAGGGCGCGCATGGGGCGATTGTAGGCGGGAGCGCCCGCGGGCCCGGCCGGGCGGTCAGCGGGCGGCCTCGCCGTCCACTGCCTGCTGCACGGCGCGGTAGAACGCCTCGCGCGCCGGCAGGGCCACGGGGTCGCGCGCGCCGCCGCTCCAGTCGGCGTTGGACACGATGACCAGCTGGCGCGCCGGGTCAATGAAGATGCCCTGGCCGAAGATGCCGCGCGCGGCGAAGCTGCCGTCGTCGTACGTCCACCACTGGTAGCCGTAGCCGCGCCCCGGTACATCGATGTCAGCCTGCTTGCGCGTGGCCTGCTCCAGCCAGTCCGTGGGCAGGACGGACGTGCCCTCCGAGCGCGCGCCCTCCAGGATGAACTGGCCAAAGCGCGCGTAGTCGCGCGCGGCCGCCTGGATGCAGCAGCCGCTGATCTCCTGGCCGGTCTTGCTCAGCAGCCAGGTGCCCTGCTGCTCCATGCCGGCCGGGCGCCATACTTTCTCTTCCAGGTACTGCGCCAGCGGCTTGCCCGTGGCCTGGCTGACCAGCACGCCGACCAGGTTGGTCTCGCCGGTGCTGTAGTTCCAGCGCTCGCCGGCGGGCGCGGCGCGCGGCAGCTGGCGCATGTAGCTGACCAGCGCGTCCACGCCGGCTTCGGGCTGGTGGTTGTTGAAGCGCGCCACGTCGGATTGCGGGTCGGCGTAGTCCTCGTCCCAGGCCACGCCCGAGGTCATGGTCAAGAGCTGGCGCACGCTCACCGCGTCGTAGGCCGATCCGCGCAGGTCGGGCAGATAGTCGCTGATCTTGTCGTCCAGGCTCTTGATGAAGCCGTCTTTCAGCGCCGCGCCGGCCAGCGTGGAGGTGAAGGACTTGGCCACCGAGAAGCTGGTCCAGCGCCCGCTGCCGTCAAACCCCAGGCCGTAGCGCTCCAGCCGCAGCTTGCCGCCCTGCACGATGAGCAGGGCGGCGGCGTGCTGCGCCTGCAGGTAGGCGTCCACGTCCAGGGGCAGCGCCAGCGGCTCGCCCTGGGGCAGGGTGCGCGGCGTGCCGCTGGCGTGCATGGTGCGCCACTGGGCCAGCACGGGCAGCCGGTCCATGGCCCGAAAGGCCGCGTCGCGCTGCTCCTGCGTCCAAAACAGCAGGTCGCGGTTGGTGGGCAGCGTCTTGAGCAGGCCGCGCGTTTCCTTGTCCAGGCTGAACCAGTAGCCCACGGCCGCCGCCGTCAGAAGGGCGGCGGTGCCCAGGGCAATGCGCCCGATCCGCCCGCTCATGGCTTGCCCGGGCACTGGCCGCCCTTGCAGGGGGTGGTGAACCCGGCGATGAAGTCGCGGTAGTTCTTGCCCATGCGGCCCATTTGCTCGCAGGTGTCGCCGCGTGCATCGAAGGCGTAGCCCTGGCTGGCGCCGGCGTCCAGCAGCTCCACGCGCGCCAGCTGCCAGCGGCTGAACTCTTCGGGGTGGCGCCACTGCTCGGCGCAGATGCCGTGGTAGACCAGGCTGGCATAGGTCAGCTCGCTGATCTGGGGCTTGTCCATGACCAGGCGCAGCACGCCCTGGTTGAGCTGTGCGCTCTTGAGGCCATTGCCCAGCAGCACCTTTTGCAGGGAGGGCGGCACGTCGGTGAACTGCGGCTGGGCGGCGGTGGCCAGCGTGGCGCAGGCGGTCAGCGCGAAGGCGAGCAGGGAGCGTTTCAACATGGAGCGGGCGAGGGCGTTGCCGGGTTGGAAAAGCACCCATTGTGCCGCCGCGCGTAACGCCATCGTGTGCAAAATGCCGCCATGAGCGACCCCCAAACCCTGCTGCTGGTGGACGGTTCCAGCTATCTGTACCGCGCCTACCACGCCATGCCCGACCTGCGCGCCGTGCCGGGCGACCCGACCAGCCCCGCCACTGGTGCCATCCGCGGCATGGTCAACATGCTGGCCGCGCTGCAAAAGGAAGTGCCCGCCGCCTACGCCGCCTGCATCTTCGACGCCAGCGGTCCCACCTTCCGCGACGCGCTGTACGGCGACTACAAGGCCAACCGCGCCGCCATGCCCGATGACCTGCGCGCGCAGGTCGCGCCCATCCACGAGGTGGTGCGCCTGCTGGGCTGGCCGCTGCTGTGCATCAAGGGCGTGGAGGCGGACGACGTGATCGGCACGCTGGCCCGGCACGCGGCCGCGCGCGGCCTGCGCGTGGTGATCGCCAGCGGCGACAAGGACCTGTCGCAGCTGGTGGACGAGCGCGTCATGGTGGTGGACACCATGAGCGGCAAGCGCCGCGACGTGGCCGGCGTGACGGCCGAGTTCGGCGTGCCGCCTTCGCTGATGGTGGACTTCCAGACGCTGGTGGGCGACGCCGTGGACAACGTGCCCGGGGTACCGAAGGTCGGGCCCAAGACGGCCGCCAAGTGGCTGGCGGAGCACGGCTCGCTGGACGCACTGATTGCCAACGCCCACACCATCAAGGGCGTGGCCGGTGAGAACCTGCGCGGCGCGCTGCCCTGGCTGCCTACGGGGCGCCAGCTGGTCACCATCAAGACCGACTGCGACCTGTCGGATGCCCTGGCGGGCTTTCCGGACGCTATTGATTCGATAGCTGTCGGCGCACAGCAGACGGGCGCTTTGCGCGATTTTTATGAAAGGTATGGCTTTCGCACGCTGGCTCACGCGCTGCAGGCCGGCCCGGACGGGGCGACACCTGCCCAAGCCGGCGAAAGCGCCACCGCCGTCGCCGAGGCCGCGCAGCAGCGCGAGGTGCGCTACGAGACCCTTTTGGACTGGGAGCAGTTCGAGCAGTGGCTGGCGCGCATCCAGGCTGCGCCGCTGGTGGCGCTCGATACCGAAACCACGTCGCTGGACGAGCTGCGCGCGCGCATCGTCGGCCTGAGCTTCAGCGTGGAGCCGGGCAGCGCTGCCTACATCCCGCTGGCGCACGACGGCCCGGGCGCGCCCGAGCAGCTGCCTTTGGATGAAGTGCTGGCGCGCCTCAAGCCCTGGCTGGAAGACCCGGCCGCGCCCAAGCTGGGCCAGCACGTCAAGTACGACCGCCACGTGCTGGCCAACCACGGCATCGAGGTGCGCGGCTACGTGCACGACACCATGCTGCAAAGCTACGTGCTGGAGGTGCACAAGCCGCACGGGCTGTCCAGCCTGGCCGAGCGCCACACCGGCCGCACCGGGCTGACCTACGAAGACCTGTGCGGCAAGGGCGCCAAGCAGATCCCGTTTTCGCAGGTGGCGGTGGAGCAGGCGGCGGCCTATGCCTGCGAAGATTCCGACCAGACGCTGGACGTGCACCGCGTGCTGTGGCCGCAGCTGGAGGGCGAGCCGAAACTGCGCACCATCTATGAGCTGGAGATCGCCTGCAGCGAGACGCTGTTTCGCATCGAGCGCAATGGCGTGCTGATCGACGCCGGCGCCCTGGCTGCGCAAAGCCGCGACCTGGGCCAGCGCATCGTGGCGCTGGAGACGCAGGCCTACGAAATCGCCGGCCAGCCGTTCAACCTGGGAAGCCCCAAGCAGCTGGGCGAGATCTTCTTCGACAAGCTGGGCATGCCGGTCATCAAGAAGACCGCCACCGGCGCGCGCTCGACGGACGAGGAGGTGCTGGAAAAGCTCGCCGAGGACTACCCGCTGCCCGCCACGCTGCTGGAGCACCGGTCCTTGTGCAAGCTCAAGGGCACCTACACCGACAAGCTGGGCCAGCTGGCCGATCCGCGCACCGGCCGCGTGCACACGCACTATGCGCAGGCCGTGGCGGTCACAGGCCGACTGTCCAGCAACGAGCCCAACCTGCAGAACATCCCCATCCGCACAGCGGAAGGCCGGCGCATCCGCGAGGCCTTTGTTGCCCCGCCCGGACGCCTGATCGCCAGCTGCGACTACAGCCAGATCGAGCTGCGCATCATGGCGCACATCAGCGGCGACGAGGCGCTGCTGGCCGCCTTCACCCACGGTCTGGACGTGCACCGCGCCACGGCCGCCGAGGTGTTCGGCGTGGGGCTGGATCAGGTGAGCAGCGAGCAGCGCCGCTACGCCAAGACCATCAACTTCGGCCTGATCTACGGCATGAGCAGCTTCGGCCTGGCCAAGAGTCTGGGCATCGGCACGGCGGCGGCCAAGAACTACATCGACCGCTACTTCGAGCGCTACCCCGGCGTGAAGCGCTACATGGACCTGACGCGACTGGAAGCCAAGGAGCGCGGCTTCGTCGAGACGGTGTTCGGCCGCCGCCTGGTGCTGCCCGAGATCAATTCGCCCAACGGCCCCCGGCGCGCCGCCGCCGAGCGCGCCGCCATCAATGCGCCCATGCAGGGCACGGCCGCCGACCTGATCAAGATGGCCATGGTGCAGGTGCAGCAGGAGCTGGACCGTGAGCGGCCCGAGGTGCTGATGGTCATGCAGGTGCACGACGAACTGGTGTTCGAGCTGCCCGAAGGCGAGCGCGAGTGGGTGCGAACGGAAGTCCCGCGCATCATGGCCGAGGTGGCGCAGCTCAAGGTGCCACTGTTGGCGGAAGTGGGTTTTGGCAGCAACTGGGACGAGGCGCACTGAGGGTGCGAACGCCCGTTGGGGCTACGGCGCCGGGCCCTGGCGCCGAGCGGTCGCCCGTTGGCTGCAGCCCGCTGCTCCAGGTGGACGGTAGTACATTCAGGAGCCCTGCCCGCCGGTAGGCCTGTGGGGACGAATGTTTCGTCACCACCCGCTATCCGATGGAGAGCAGCACAACCGAGGGACAGAAGAGATGATTCATTTTTCCGACATCGTGAGCGGCGCGCTGCAAGGCGAACAGCAGGCCACCGTGCTCCAGCAATGGCTGCAGGCCGCGTCGGCTGCCGGCCTGCAAAAGACCAAAGCGATGGAAGGCGAGGCCCAGGCCATCGCGAACGCGCTCGGACAGGCACTGCGCTCCGGCGCCCGGGTGGATGCATTCGGCGAAAGCGCATGGGCGGAACTGCACCAGGTGCTGGCCGACCTGTCGCGCTCGCGCGCGGCTCAGGGGCAAAGCGCCGGCGACACCAGCGTGTTCGTGCTGGCACTCAAGAAGCCCTTGCTGGACGTGCTCCAGCGCGAGCTTTCCGGAGCCGATGCCGCCGCCGTGGCGTCTTCGTTTTGGGAACTGACCCAGATGGTGGACCGCATGGCCCAGCTGACGGCTACGACGTTTCAGAAAGCCCGCGAGGACATCATCGTGCGCCAGCAGGAGGAACTGCTGGAGCTGTCCACCCCGGTCGTCAAGCTGTGGGAGGGCGTGCTGGCCGTGCCGATGATCGGCACGCTGGACAGCAACCGCACGCAGGTGGTGATGGAAACGCTGCTGCAAAGGATCGTGGAGACAGGTTCGGAGCTGGCCATCATCGACATCACGGGCGTGCCCACCGTGGACACTCTGGTGGCGCAGCACCTGCTCAAGACGGTCACCGCCATCCGCCTCATGGGGGCCGACTGCATCATCAGCGGCATCCGTCCCCAGATCGCGCAGACCATCGTGCACCTGGGCATCGACCTGCAGGGCATCGTGACCAAGGCCACGCTGGCCGACGCCCTCGCGGTGGCGATGCAGCAGTCCGGCTGGCAGGTCACGCGCAAGGCCTGAGGAGCATCCATGGAGCGTATTCCGATCCTGCGCATGGGCGAAACCCTGCTGGTCACCATCCAGGTGGACATGCAGGACCAGACCGCCCTGGCGCTTCAGGAGGACCTGGCCGAGCGCATCGCCAAGACGGGCGCCAGCGGCGTGATGATCGACATCTCGGCCCTGGAGATCGTCGATTCGTTCGTCGGGCGGATGCTGGCCAGCATCTCGGGCATTGCACGCATCCTGTCAGCGACGACGGTGGTGGTGGGCATGCAGCCCGCGGTGGCCATCACGCTGGTGGAACTCGGGCTCTCCCTGGAGGGCGTGAAGACGGCTCTCGACGTGGAGCGCGGCATGGCACTGCTGCGCCAGGCGAGCGGGGAGAGCAGCTTTGTCAGTTGACACTTCCGGCTCGCTGCCGCTGGCGTCCGAGCAGCACATCGTTGCCAGCCGCCAGGTCGTGCGCCAGCTGTGCCAGCAGATCAAGCTGTCGCTGGTCGAGCAGACCAAGATGATCACGGCGGCAAGCGAGCTGTCGCGCAATACGCTCATCCACGGCGGCGGGGGCAGCATGCACTGGGAGCTTCTCGAGCGTGACGGGCGCAGTGGCCTCAGGCTCTGCTTTGAGGACCGCGGCCCGGGCATCCCCGATCTGAAGCTGGCCATGTCCGACGGCTGGACGTCCGGCTCCGGCATGGGCCTGGGCCTGCCCGGCAGCAAGCGGCTGGTGAGCGACTTCGAGATCGACACCGTGCCGGGGCAGGGGACACGCGTGAGCATCACCAAGTGGAAGTGATCCGTGGCTGGAGCCACCGCTCCTTTCAGATCACCGATCCGAGCTGCGTAGGCGAGGCCCGGCGATTTTGTGCCAAGGCCGTGCAGCACTGGGGCTGGGCAGATGCCGATGCGGGCCGGCTGGCCCTCATCGTGACCGAGCTGGGCACCAATTTGCAGCGCCACGCCAAGGGCGGCGCGCTGTGGATCGCCATCAAGGAGCAGCTCCGTGAGGTGGAGGTGCTGGCGCTGGACAACGGTCCCGGAATTGCCGATGTGACGCGGGCGCTGCAGGATGGGGTGTCCACCGGCTCCGGTTCACCGGGCACCGGCCTGGGCGGCATCCGCCGGCTGGCCGATGATTTCGACCTGTACTCCGCTGCCAACGGTACCCTGTGCCTGGCGCGTGTGCGCGCGTCCGGGCAGGCCACCGTGGGTTGTCCCGCTGTGGGCGCCGTGAGCCTGTGCGCTCCCGGCGAGATCGTATGCGGCGATGCCTGGGCCTTTGCGCAGGGCGACGCGGGCGAGGTGGCGCTGCTGGTGGCCGATGGGCTGGGCCACGGGGTGCATGCCGCCGAGGCGGCGCAGGCGGCCGTCGACGTGTTTGCGCAAGCGCCATTTGCTTCGCTGGAAGCGAGCATGCACGAGACCCACGCCGCGCTGCAGACCACGCGCGGCGCGGCACTGTTCCTGCTGCGCCTGGAGGCCCCGACGCAGGTGCGCCATACCGGGGCGGGCAACGTACTGGGCCGCCTGCTGTCGGGCGTCGCGGACCGCACGCTGCTGACCCAGCACGGCACGGCCGGCGTACAGGTGCGCAGGCCTGAGATCTCCTGCACCGAGCTGCCCGCGCACGGGGTGGCGGTGCTGTACAGCGACGGCGTGATATCGCGCTGGAAGAGCGACGAACTTCACCCCTTGCTGTCGCGCGATCCAGCCCTGCTGGCCGCCGCAATCTGCTGGCGGCATGGACGTGGACGGGACGACGCCACGGTGGTCGTTTTCAAACCAGGAGACGGGCTTGACTGAGATGGTTCCAACGCAGGCGCCGGGCGCCGACGCCGAGGCGCTGCGCCAGGAGGTGGAGGCCCTGCGCGCAGAGGTCGAGGAGACCAACCGCGGCGTCGTGGCGCTGTATGCCGAACTCGACCAGCAGGCCGAGCAACTGCAGCAGGCCACGCAGCTCAAGAGCCGGTTCCTGTCGTACATGAGCCATGAGTTCCGCACGCCCATCGGGGCCGCGCTCAGCATCACCCGGCTGCTGCTCGACCGGGTGGACGGGCCGCTGACGGGCGAGCAGGAGCGGCAGGTGAAGTTCATCGAAAGCACCTGCCAGGAGTTCTCCAACATGGTGGACGACCTGCTGGACTTGGCGAAGATCGAGGCAGGCCGGCTGGACATATCGCCCGCATGGTTCGAGATGATGGACCTGTTCGTCGCGCTGCGTGGAATGTTCAAGCCTATCCTGGCGAACGCGGAGTTGAACCTGGTGTTCGAGGATCCGCAGGGCCTCACGCGGCTCTATACCGATGACCGCAAGCTCTCGCAGATTCTGCGCAACTTCATCTCGAACGCGCTGAAGTTCACGCCCCACGGAGAGGTGCGCGTGGCCGCGCGGACTGAAGGGGACGGCATGGTGCGCTTTTCCGTATCCGATACCGGCATCGGCATTGCGCAGGAGCACTTGGCGCATCTGTTCAATGATTTTTCCCAGGTGGACTCGCCCATCCAGAAGCGGTTGCGGGGCACCGGGCTGGGCCTGGCGCTGAGCCGGCACCTTTCGACTCTTCTAGGCGGCTATGTGGAAGCCCAGAGCGAGCTGGGCCGTGGTTCTGTCTTCTCGGTGGTGGTTCCGATAGAGTGGGATGCTTCGGCGCCCCGTTGACCCGCTTGGCCTATGTCTACATCCGGCTTCGTCTCTCTTTCCATCGATCGCGGCAGGCACACCGTGCTGGTGGTCGATGACAACCCTGCAACGCGCTACTCCACATCGCGGGTGTTGAAGGCCGCGGGTTTTCAGACCCTGGAAGCGGAAACGGGTGGGGCCGCCATTGCCATGGCGCACGAGAACATCTCTGCCGTGGTGCTGGACGTGCATTTGCCGGACATGGATGGCTTCGAGGTGTGCCGCGTGCTGCGCGCCGATCCCCGGACGGCGTTCACCCCCGTCATTCACCTGTCAGCCGCCTATGTGGAGAGCGCGCACAAGATCGCGGGCCTGAACGCAGGCGCCGATGCCTACATGGTGCATCCGGCAGAGCCGGCCCTGCTGGTGGCCACGCTGCAGGCGCTCATCCGGGCACGCATGGCGGAGGAGCGCGTACGCGACAGCGAAAAGCAGTTCCGCGCCATCTATGACAAAGCGCCCGTGGCCATCATGCTGGTGGATGCCGAGGGGCGCTTTGCGGATGTGAACCCCCAAGCCGAGGAGCTGTTCCAAAGGAGCCGGGCCGAGCTGATGGGTACCGAGATCGCAGCCCTGGCGCCCCACTCGTGGGCGGACGTCGTCAAGAAGCGCTTCCAGGACAACGGCACTTCGTCGTGGGAGGCGGAGTTTCCGCTGCTCAAGGCCGATGGCCGCGAGATGATGCTCAACTGGACCATGTCGGACCACGTCGAGCCGAGCCTGCACATCGGCATCGTGACGGATCTGACCGAGCGCAGGGATTTCGAGCAGCGGCGCCAGGACCTGCTGGAGCGCGAGCAGGCTGCCCGGGTGCTGGCCGAGCGGCACAGCCGCACCAAGGACGATTTCGTGGCCGTGCTGTCGCACGAGCTGCGCACCCCCCTGACCCTCATCACCGGCTGGGTGCACATGATGCGCCGCGCCAACGGCACGCCGGAAACCGTGACGCGCGGCCTGGATGCCATCGAACGCGGCGCCAAGGCGCAGGGGCGCATCATCTCGGACATCCTCGATGTCTCCCGCCTGGCGTCGGGCAAGCTGCGCCTGCACAGGGAGTGGGCCAACCCCCTGGAGCTGGTGCGCACTTCCCTGGATGCGCTGCAGGACCAGGCCCTCGACAAGGGCGTTGAGCTGAAGGTCGAGTCCAGCGGCGCCGAAATGCCCGCGTGGCTGGATACGACGCGGTTTCAGCAGATCGTCTGGAACCTCACCACCAACGCCATCAAATTTTCCAAGTGCCCGGGAGTCGTCACTTTGCGGCTCGCCCGTGCCGAGGATGAGTTGATGCTCACCGTGCAGGACCAGGGTTGCGGGATTGACGCGGCATTCCTGCCTTTCCTTTTTGACCGCTTCACGCAAAACGACACGCCAGGCAACCGCGCCCACGGCGGCCTGGGTCTGGGCATGTCGATAGTTAAGCACCTGTCAGAGCTGCATGGCGGCACCGTCCGTGCCTACAGCGAGGGTGTGGACAGAGGTACCCTGATGACCGTCCGCCTGAACGTGGCCCACAAGGAAGGGGCGGCTGCAGAGCAAAAGAGTGAGACGTCCCTCCAGCAGGAAGGGCGTCTTCTTCGCGGCAGGGACATTCTGATCGTCGAGGACAACCTGGACACCGGCGAGATGCTGAAGGTGGTTCTGGCGGATGAAGGGGCAAAGGTTCGGCTCGCGTCGGACTATGAATCCGCCCTGCGCGAATTCCAGGCCGCATGGCCTGAGCTGCTGGTCAGCGATATCGGCCTGCCCGGACGTGACGGCTACGACCTCATCACGACGGTGCGCCAGTGGGAGCGAGAGTCCGGCAAGTCGCCCATCCGCGCCATCGCGCTTACCGCGTTCGCGCGCCCGCAAGACCGCGAACATGCGCTGGCGGCAGGCTTCAACCGCCACCTGGACAAGCCTTTGCAACCCCACGTGCTGATCAACGCCTTGGTGAGCGAGTGACCCGAGGGCTCGAACAGGTGCTGGCTCACCCTCGTGCGTGCAACCGACCGGAACATGGCATGGCGCCTGCACAGGTCTGTGCCATCAGCTTGGCCGCAGAACGCAGGCCGCAGATTTTCCAGCAGCCCGGCCCCAGTGCCGCGGCGAGGCCTGGCACCATGAAAGTCATCCGCTCCCGCGACTTCACGGCCGACCGCCCCTGGGGCGCTCTGGACATCGCCAACATGAACGGCGTCACCACGCGGCTGCACTGGACGGACCAGCCTTACCGCTGGCACGTCAACGATGGCGAGGAAGTGTTCGCCGTGCTCGACGGGCGCGTGGAGATGCGCTGGCGCGACGGTGGCCAGGAGCAGCGCGCCGTGCTAGAAACAGGCGACGTGTTCCATGCCCGGGTGGGTACCGAACACGTGGCGCACCCGATCGGCGCGGCGCGCGTGCTGGTCGTGGAGCGCGAGGGCACCGTGTGAGCGCGGTGCCCGCGTTTCCTTGTCCACCCCCTTGAAAGAATTTCCATGATCGATCACACCGGCGTCGCCGTGCGCGACTTCACGGCCAGCCGTGCGTTCTACACGCAGGCGCTGGCGCCGTTGGGCTATGGCCTGCTGGCGGAATTCACCGCCGCCGTGACCGGACACACCGACGTGGCCGGCTTTGGCGAGCACGGCAAGCCGGGCTTCTGGATCAGCCGCGGCACACCCAACCAGCCGCCCGTCCACGTGGCGATCCGCGCCGGCTCGCGCGCCATGGTGGACGCCTTCCACCAGGCGGCCCTGGCCGCGGGCGGCAGGGACAATGGCGCGCCTGGGCTGCGCCCGCACTACCACCCGCATTACTACGGCGCCTTCGTTCTGGACCCGGACGGGCACAACATCGAAGCCGTCTGCCACGAGGCGCCGTGAGCGCATGCGGCCGTGTGCGACAGGTGCGCTGAGCGCCCAGGCCGCGCTACTGGCGCCCCGCCCACGCCCATCGCACAGCTCACGCCTGCAGACGCGGCGCTCCACTGAACCCTGGCGCTGCTGCGCGCCTGCGCGCACAATCCCGCTGCATTCGCCTCCTCATCCGAGGAGCGCGCGGCGCAGCCGCTCGCCTGGTGGCGCCAGCGCCTGTCCGGGGCCGCAAAGCGGCGGCGTGGCATTCGGGGCGCGGCGCGGCAACGAGCCGGGTGGCTCGCTCACGCTGGTGTTCTCAAGCCGCGCCAAGACCCGGCACAAGAGTGGGTAGGGCTTCCTGTTTGTGCGGCAGAAATGGCACGGCTGCGGCGCCGGGCGCCAGCTGTCGAAGCCGCCCTGAATTAGCTACGCCCGCACCAGCCGGGCATCACCGTGGCCGCCCGCACCGTGACCGAGGACAACGCGCCTGCGCATGCCGTGTACGAGTGCGCAGGTTTTCTCGCCTTTGGCACCGAGCCCATTGCGCTGCGTATGCCCTTGGTCTATCTGGGCAAGGAGCACATGGGGCGCCTGCTGCATGCGGACACCAGCGCGGCACCTTCGGTGTGGGCCATTGTCCGCCCGCACCTGCCCCATCCACCACGCAGCTATTTCACCGGAAAACCCTGCGCAGGCGCGTCCCGCATGACCTTGTCCGGCGTCATGGGCGTGCTGCGCAGGCGCTTGCCGGTGGCGTGGTAGATGGCATTGGCGATGGCGGCCGCTGTCCCTACGATGCCGATCTCGCCCACGCCCTTGGCGCCGATGCGGCTGACGATGCGGTCGTCCTCGTGCACGAAGATCACGTCGATGTCAGGCACGTCGGCGTTGGCTGCGACGTGGTATTCGGCCAGGTTGTGGTTCATGAAGCGGCCCAGGGCGTGGTCGGTGTGCGTCTCCTCATGCAGCGCCTGGCTGATGCCCCAGACCACGCCGCCGGAGACCTGGCTGCGCGCCGTGCGGGCGCTGATGATGCGCCCGGCCGCCACGGCGCTGACCACGCGCGTGACGCGCACCGTGCCCAGCTCCTCGTCCACGCAGACCTCGCAGAACACGGCCGAGTGCACGGCGCGGATGTATTTCTTCTGCTGGAGCACATTGGGCAACAGCAGATATTTCACGTCGATCTCGCTTTTGCCCGCGAGGGACAGCAGCTGCGTGTAGGGCAGGGCGACCTCGGGGCGCATGCGCAGACGGACGGCGCCACCCGTGAACTCCACCTGTTTGAAGCTTGCGCTCTCAAAGCCCCCGCCTTCCACCTTGCGTGCCAGCTGCCACAGAGCGCGCTGGATTTTCTCGCAGGCGCCGGTCACGGCCGAGCCCACGGTGGCCATGTGCGACGAGCCGCCCTCGATAGGCGCCACGGGCAGGTTGGAGTCGCCCAGCACGAAGGTCACCTGCTCCAGCGGCAGGCCTAAAGCGTCGGCCGCCAGCAGGCTCATCGCCGTGTAAGTGCCGGTGCCGATGTCGGTGGCGGCGCTGCCCACGACCAGCCGGCCGTCGGCGTGCAGCACGGCGCGCGCGCGGGCGAACATCTGCATGGCGTCCCAGGTGCCGGTGGCCATGCCCCAGCCCACCAGCTCGCGCCCGCGGCGCATGGCGCGCGGCGCGGTCGGCCGGCGGCTCCAGCCAAAGCGCTCGGCAGCCTGCTCGTAGCAGGCGCGCAGCTCCTTGGTGGAGTAGGGCAGACCCTTGCTCGCATCGTGTTCGGCGTAGTTCTTCAGACGCAGAGCGAGCGGGTCCATGGACAGGGCACAGGCCAGCTCGTCCATGGCGATCTCCAGCGCATAGACACCGTGGGTGGCGCCGGGCGCGCGCATGTCGATGGGCGTGTACTGGTCCAGCGGCACCAGCTGATACTCCAGCCGCACGTTGTCGCAGCGGTACAGCTGGCCCGACCAGTTGACCACCACCTCCACGTAGTCCTCGAAGCGCGAGGTTTCGGCGATCGCCTCGTGCACCACGGCGCGCAGCGTGCCGTCGGCATCGGCCGCCAGTTTCACGCGCTGCCAGGTCTCGGGCCGGTGGCCGAAGGTGAATTGCTGCTGGCGCGTGAGCACCACACGCACCGAGCGTTTGAGGTGCAGCGCCGCCATCGTGGCCAGCACCAGGTTGTACTGCGGGCGCAGGCCCGAGCCGAAGGCGCCCCCAACGAAGGGGTTGCGTACCGTCACTTGGTCCTTGCCCAGGCCGAACACGCGCGAGACCAGCCAGCGGCAATTCTGCGAGCCCTGGCTCTTGTCATAGATGGTCAGGTGTCCGTCCTCGCCGTACACGACGGTAGAAGCATGCATCTCCATCGGGTTGTGGTGCTCCACGCCGCTGTAGAAGGTGGCGTCCACCTTGACAGGCGCCGCATCGAAGGCGGCGTCCGCGTCGCCGCGCGGCTTGGGCGGCGGCGAGTAGCCGGCCTTCAGGCGGCTGGGCTCGCGGGCGCGCTTCAGGTGGGCCACCAAGTTGGTTTCATGTACCTGCTCGTCATATTCGATCGCCACCAGCCGCGCCGCAGCGCGGGCGGCCTCGAAGGTCTCGGCCACGACCAGCGCCACGGGTTGGGCGCTGTAGTGCACCTGGGCGTCCAGAAAGGGCTTGAAGGGGCTGCCGCCGGGGGCCGTCATGTCCTTGTAGAACAAATCCATGGAGCGCACCTTGGGACGGTTTTCATGCGACAGCACGTCCAGCACGCCCGGCACGGCGCGGGCCGCTGCGGTGTCCATACGCACAATGCGCCCGCGCGCGATGGTGCTGTTGACCACCACGCCATAGGCCAGGCCCGCCGCGGCGTATTCGGCCGAATACAGCGCCTGGCCGGTCACCTTCAAGCGCCCGTCCACACGCGCCACGGGCATGCCGATGCGCACCTCGCCGGTGCCGGGTTCGGCCACCGGCTGCTGGCTGTCGTTGCTGCTGCTGATCATGCGCGCTGCTCCTGGAAGATATCGGCCGCCAGTTCGCCGGTGTTGGTGAGCTCGCCGGCGCGTGCCATCTCCAGCGCGCGCACGATGGCCCGGCGCGCCAGCGGAATCTTGAAGCCGTTGTAGCCGGGGCCGTTCTCGCTGCCCCAGGCACGGGCGGGCGCCAGCAGCGCATCGGCGGCGCGCTCGAAGATCTGCGTCTCGGGCGCCTGACCCTCCAGCAGGCTTTCCGCCTCCAGGTCGCGCCAGGGCTTGTGCGCCACGCCGCCCAGCGCCAGGCGGGCGTGGCGCATGCGGCCGGCCTCATCCAGCTCGAAGGCGGCGGCCACCGAAACCAGCGCAAAGGCGTACGAAGCGCGCTCGCGGATCTTCAGGTAGGTGCTGTGCTGCGCGTAGCCGCGTGCGGGCAGTTCAATGTGCGTGATGAGCTCGTCGGCCTCCAGCGTGCTGTCGCGCTGCGGCTCGTCGCCCGGCAGGCGGTGGAAGTCGGCGAACGGGATGGCGCGGGCGCCGCGTGCGGACTGCACGTGCACGGTCGCGTCCAGCGCCGCCAGCGCCACGCACATGTCTGAGGGGTGCGTGGCGATGCACGATTCGCTGGTGCCCAGGATGGCCAGTTGGCGCGCCAGGCCGGCCTTGGCCGGGCAGCCGCTGCCAGGCGCTCGCTTGTTGCACGGCACGCCCGCGTCGTAGAAGTAGTAGCAGCGCGTGCGCTGCAGCAGGTTGCCGCCATTGGTTGCCATGTTGCGCAGCTGCGGCGAGGCGGCCGCCAGCATGGCCGCCGACAGCAGCGGATAGCGCTCTCGCACCAGCGGGTGCTTGGCGGTGTCGGCGTTGCGCGCCAGCGCGCCGAGCAGCAGGCCGCCTTCAGGCGTCTCCTCGATGGCGGTCAGCGGCAGCCGCGTGATGTCCACCAGCCGCGCGGGCTGCATCACGTCTTCCTTCATCAGGTCGATCAGGTTGGTGCCGCCGGCGATGAAACGGGCGCTGTGCGAGCTGCCCAGCGGCAGGGCACCCGGACCGATGGCCGCCAGCGCCGCAGCCACGTCGGCCGCGGGGGTGTATTCGAAAGCCCTCATGGCGCCTCCCCGCCGCGCGCCGCGTCGGCCAGTGCGACCTCGGCCACGGCTTTGACGATCTGCGGGTAGGCGCCGCAGCGGCACAGGTTGCCACTCATGCGCTCGCGGATGTCGCCGTCGTGGCGCACGCCGCCCTCGTTCATCAGGCCCACCGCCGAGCACAGCTGCCCGGGCGTGCAGTAGCCGCACTGAAAGGCATCGTGGTCGATGAAGGCCTGTTGCAGCGGATGCAGGCCGTCGCCCATGGCGCCGGTCAGGGCCGGCAGACCTTCGACGGTGGTGATGTCCGCGCCGTCGTGCATCACGGCCAGGGCCAGGCAGGAGTTGATCCGCCGCCCATCCACCAGCACGGTGCAGGCGCCGCACTGGCCGTGGTCGCAGCCCTTCTTGGTGCCGGTCAGCCGCAGCCGCTCGCGCAGCAGGTCCAGCAGCGTCACCCAGCTCTGGACTTCGACCGTGCGCTGCTCGCCATTGATGCGCAGGGCAAGGGTGTGCAGGGGCAGCGCAGCGGCCTGCTCCTGTGGGGTAAAGGGATGGTGGGCCACGGCTAGCGCCTTTTTCTGACAGGTAACCCTGGGCAGTATTGGGAGCGGCCTGCATGCCGCTGTAGGACGCGGGCACCTGCTGCTGCGGGCGCGCGACGATTCGCCCAGCACGCGGCGTGCTCAGCCGCCGCCCAGCAGCTGCGGATTCATGCGCCAGACTGCCAGGGTGAGGGCACTGGCGAAGCTCACCCATAGCAGGTAGGGCAGCAGCAGCGCCGCAGCCAGCGGCCGCGCGCGCCAGAACAGCACGATGGTGACGACGATCAGCAGCCACAGCAGCGCGATGTTGGCCAGCGCCCAGCCGCCCTGGTGCCAGGCGAAGAACACCCAGCTCCACAAGGCGTTCAACGCCAGCTGCAGCACGAACGCGGTCAGCGCCGGGCGGCGAGTGGGCGTGCCGTAGGCGCGCCACACCAGCCAGGCGGCCACCGCCATCAGCAGATACAGCAGCGTCCATACCGGGCCGAACAGCCAGGCCGGCGGCGCCCAGCCCGGCTTGGCCAGCTGCGAGTAGAACGCGGGCGCCTGCGCCGAGGCGATGGCGCCGATGCCAGCGGCCGTGAAGCAGCAGACCAGCCACCCCGCAAGCGACAACAGGTGCAGGGACGAAGAGCGTGAATGCATGTGAAACTTTCTGAGGCAGAGATAGCGCCACGCGGGGCGACGGGCGGTGGGCCCGTGGGGAGTGTTCCCTGCATCCATGGCGGCCGTCGCTGCCCGAGGGGCGGCAACGGCTGTCAGCCAAGCCCGCTTTCGTCGGCGCGCAGACGGGTCGGCGCGGCACCCCGCTTTTTTGGGCAAAATCGGCCTCAAACGCAATCAGGGAAAGCGCCAGAAGCTATGACATTGGTAGCAATCATCGGGGCCACGCTGGCCGCCGGCATTGGCAGTGTGTGGATCGCTGCGGGTTTGCTGCGCCTGGGCCTGGGCGGGCGCTGGCGGGTCGGGCCGCAGCACCTGCTGAGCCTGGCGGCCGGCGCGCTGCTGGCCACAGCCTTCATGCACCTGCTGCCCGAGGCCTTCGAGGGCGGCACCAGCGTGCAGCCGCTGTTTGCCACGCTGCTGCTGGGACTGGTGTTCTTCTTCGTGCTGGAAAAAGCCGAGCTATGGCACCACGGCCACGAGCACGGCGATGTGCACCACCATGACCACGATCACGGCCAGGATCACGCCCACCACCACCATGGCGGGGGCGGCTGGGCCCTGATCACCGGCGACAGCGTGCATTGCTTTGGCGACGGCGTGCTGATCGCCTCGGCCTTCGTGGCCGACATGCGCCTAGGCGCGGTGGCCGCGCTGTCGGTGCTGGCGCATGAGGTGCCGCACCACATAGGCGACCTGGTGGTGCTGCGCCAGCGCGGCGCGGCGCGCAGCGCGGCCTTGATGAAGGTGTCGCTGGCCGGCGCGGTGTCTGCCCTGGGCGGGCTGGCCGGCTATTTCGTGGTGGACCGGTGGGAGCCGGCGCTGCCGTACTTCTTGACCATCGCCTCCAGCAGCTTCATCTACGTGGCGCTGGCCGACCTCATCCCGCAGCTGCAGCGGCGGCTGTCAGCCGCGCAGACGCTGGCGCAGATCGCCTGGCTGGCCGGGGGCATCGCGGCCGTCACGCTGGTCAGCCTGCTGGCGCACGTGCACTGAGGCTCAGTCTTCGCTCAGCGCCTCGCGCACCGCTGCCACCTGCCGGCGCGAAACGGGCAGGGGCTGCGCCAGCCCGTGCAGGCGCACGGCCCAGCCCTCGCCCTCACCGTCGCCTGCGTCGTGGCGCACCAGCGCGCGCATGGCGTGGCGCGCCACCAGGGTGTTGCGGTGCACGCGCAGGAAATGCGCGGCGTGGCGCGTCTCCAGCTCGGTCAGCGGGTCGTCGATGACGTAGCTGCGCGAGGGTGTGCGCACGGTCACGTATTTCAGCTCGGCGCGCAGGTACAGCACCTCGGCCATGGGCACACGCTCGGTCTGGCCGCGCTCGTGCACGACCAGCGCCTCGCCGGCGGCGGGTGCCGCCGGTAGCGACGACGCAGCCGCCGCAGCAGGCATGGCGCGGCGCGCCTTGGCCAGGGCCTGCTGCAGGCGCTCCAGACGCACCGGCTTGGTCAGGTAGTCCGCGGCATCCAGTTCGAAGGCGCTCAAGGCGTGGCCGGCGTGGGCCGTGACGAACACGATGGCAGGCGGCTCGGGCAGCGCCCGCAGCTGGTGGGCCAGCGCCATGCCGTCCATGCCCGGCATGTGGATGTCCAGCAGCACCACGTCCACCGCGCAGGCACCGGGCACCTGCAGCTGGCCCAGCGCCTCGGCGGCGTGCCGTGCCTCGGCCACCCGGTAGTGCGGGCCACAGTCGGCCAGCAGCCGGCGCAGGCGGCTGCGTGCCAGGGGTTCGTCGTCCACGATGAGAATGTGCATGGCAGGCAATGCGTGAGAAAACCGCGCGCATCTTAGGCCGGCAGGCCGGCGCTTTGTTACGGGGCGCCGTAGGGCTCGCGCCGCGCCAGCACCCAGAACACCCGCGACACCCAGGCGACCGCCACGGCGGCTGCCAGCGCCATCAGCCAGCGGCCCAGGCGCTCCTGGTCGTCCAGCAGGTAGGCGTTGCACAGGCGCAGGGGCGAATCCACGTACAGCTGCCCGACCACGAAGCTCATGGGCAGTACGTTGCCCAGGAAGAAGCCCTGCACCACCCGCCCCGCAGCGTGCCAGGACAGGCGCAGCGCCGCCCCCGCCAGCACCAGGGCGAGGCACTTGAGGGCTTCGGCCGCAGGGCTGCGCAGCGCCAGGTCCAGCACCCGCGGCACCATGAGCACGGCCAGCACCACCGCCACGCCCACCAGGCCGCTGATGCCGTGGGCGTTGCAGCGCGCCAGCGCCGCCCGCGCGCGCGGCGGCAGCGCGGCGGCCAGCAGCGCGCCGGCCAGCATCCACAGCGGGAACTGCAGCACCATGTGGCGCCACATGCTGGACTCCAGCAGCGCGCGCATGAAGGGCAGGGCCAGCAGCGCCAGCAGCAGCGCACCCGCCGCGCCCTGGCGGGCGCCGGTGCAGGCCAGGCGCCACTGGGCCAGGCGCGGGGCGAGCAGGCGGGCGGCGGCGCTGCTCATGGCGCGGCGCTGCGCCCCAGGTGGCGCGCGTAGTCCAGGGCCAGCTGCTGCTCGGCCATGTCGAACACGCGGCGCATGCGGCCGCTTGCGTCAAACACCAGCAGTGCGGCGTTGTGCTCGTAGTCGCCGCGCCCGTCGGGGATGACGACCACGCCCAGGCGCTGCAGCAGGGCCTGCTGCTCGCGCGCGTCGGGCACGCGCACAAAGCGCCACAGCCGCTCGTCGGCGGCCAGGCCGCTGGCGTAGCGCTGCAGCGCGGAGGGGTCGTCGCGCGCGCCGTCGAAGCTGATGGACAGCAGCCGCACTCCCGCCGGCGGGCCGGACTGGAGCGCCGCCTGCAGCTGCTGGAAGGTGCTGCCCAGCGACAGGCAGACGGTCTCGCAGTGCGTATAGAAAAAATCCACGATGGTGGCGCCGCTGCCACCGCCCCCCTGCGGGCCCAGCAGCTCGCCCAGCGTCACGCTGCGCGCGCGGCTGTCCTGCACCGCGGTGGCCGGCACGGGCACGGGGCGTAGCGCCACCTCCAGCCGGCGCGCGCCTTCATCGGTCCAGACCTGGAAGTCGTGCGTCAGCCAGGCCGCGGCGGCCCAGCCGCAGACGGCCAGCAGCGCGCTCAGAAGCGCCGTGCGCAGCACTACTGCGTGAGCGCCTGCAGCGCGGCGCCGCCCTCGAACGGCGCCCGGCGGTCGCTGGCGGCGCGCTCCTTGGCAAACAGCTCTGCCGTCATGGCCTCGGCCTTGTTGGACCAGCTGGCGCGGATGTAGCTGGCCACGCCGGCCAGCTCCGCGTCGCCGAGCTGGGCGAAGGCCGGCATGCTGCCCTGGTACTTGTTGCCGGCCACGGTGATCTCGCCCTCGATGCCGTGCAGCAGGATGTTGGCCAGCACCCGCGGCTCGCCGGCCACCCATTCCGAGCCATCCAGCGGCGGGAACACACCCGGCAGGCCCTTGCCCGTGGCCTGGTGGCAGGCGGCGCACTGCGCGGCAAAGATCGCCTTGCCATCGACAGCGGCGCCCGCTGCCGGCGCCGCCGGGCCGGCCAGGTCGGCCACGGTGCGCTGGTCGCCCAGGCGCGAGCCGGCCAGAGGCTCGGACAGGAAGATGTACAGCACGCCGAAGACCACCATGGCCAGCGTGACGCCCACTGCCAGCAGCGGCATGGGGCGGATGGCCTCCTCGGGGTCGGCGTGTTCGCGCTGCTGCGCGGGCCGGTCGTTGGACGGTTGCATGGCAGGCCCTTTCAGGATGCGGATGCCGGCGTGGCGGCAGGGGCGGCGGCGCCGGCCGCGTCGCGCGGCTCGGGCGGCAGCACGGGGTAGCTGCGGTTGAGGGCCTGCAGGTACTTCACCAGGTCCTGCGCGTCGGGCGTGGCCACCACCACCTTGCCTGCCGGCGCGTAGCCCGGCGGCAGCTTGAGCGCCTCCTCGCCCGGCTCGGCCTTGTCCTTGATGTCGAACAGATAGGGGTAGGCCGGCATGATGGAGCCGGGCACGTAGGCGCGCGGCTGGTACAGGTGGCCCAGGTGCCAGTCGCGGCTGGGCTGGCGCACGCCGATGTTCATCAGGTCGGGGCCCGTGCGCATGCTGCCCAGCAGGTGCGGGCGGTCGTAGGTGTAGTCGCCCGGCACCGTGGCGCGGCCCCAGCCGCGCTCGGCGTCGGGGCCGAAGCTCTTGTCGCGCGGCTGCTGGGTGTGGCAATACACGCAGCCGTTGGCGATATAGACGGCGCGCCCGCGCAGCTCGGCGCTGGTGTAGGGCTTGAGGCCCTCGGGCGCCGGCACGTCACGCACCTGGATATAGGGCAGCACCACCAGGGCGGCCGTGGCCAGGCCCAGGGTGACCATGGCGCCCGCGGTCAGTTTGACTTCATTTTCCATGTGCCACCTCCAGCGTGTGGGCGCCCGCGCGGAACAGCGCGGCGCCGGTGCGCGCCGGCCCGAAGCGCAGCGCCATGGCCAGGAAATGGCCGACGAAGACGATCTGGCTGGCCACCATCAGCGCGCCACCCAGGCTGCGCGACTTGAGCCAGGGCAGGGTGACGGCCACCGAGTCCATGAAGGGGCGGGCGGCGTCCAGCATGTATTCGCCCTGCAGCCAGCCGCCGATGGACAGGCCGACGAAGTAGATCAGGATGCCCACGGCCGCCAGCCAGAACTGCAGCGTGATCAGGCGCGGGTAGGGCCACTCCCAGTTCAGCACGCGCGGCATCATGAAATAGATGGCGCCGAACAGCACCATGGTCACGAAGCCGTAGGCGCCCAGGTGCGCGTGGGCCACCGTGAAGTGGGTGAAGTGCGTGATCTGGTTGATGGAGCGCAGCGCCTCAAACGAGCCCTGCACCGACGACAGCATGTACATCAGCCCGCCGAACATCATGAAGCGCAGCGTGGGCGAGCGCAGCGCCAGGCGCATGCGGCCGCGCATGGTGCCGGCCATGTTGATGGAGAACGCCGCCACCGGAATGATCATCATCATGCTCTGCACGATGGACAGGGTGACCAGCCAGCCGGGCACCGGCCCGCCCACCAGGTGGTGGCCGCCGACCTGGGCATAGAAGAAGGCCAGCGTCCAGAAGCCCAGGATGGACAGGTTGTACGAGCGCACCGGCCGGGCGATGACCTTGGGCAGGAAGTAGTAGATGGCGCCCACGCTCACGGGCGTGAACCACAGGCCCAGCACGTTGTGGCCGTACCACCAGTTCATGGTCGCCTGCTGCACGCCGTAGTGCACGCCCGGCAGCTTGGCCACCAGGAACAAGAGCGTGATCCACAGCAGCGCCGCGACGTGGTACCAGACGGTGACGTACAGCGACTCGACCTTGCGGTTGACCAGCGTGTACAGCACCGGCCCGATGATGCAGACCATGCCGGCCACGATGAACAGGCCGATCTGCCAGGGCATCTCCAGGTATTCCATGCCGTCCGTCCAGCCGGCGCCGATGGCGCCGATGCCGCTGGCGATCGCCACGTTGATCAGCGCGCCGCCCAGCATGACCCACATGGCGCCCATCAGCGGCGTGCGCAACAGGCGCGGCAGCAGCCAGACGATGACGCCCAGCGAGGCGTTGGTGATCCAGCCGTAGAGCACGGCCGTGAGGTGCACGGTGCGGATGCGCCCGAACGTCATCCAGGCCTCGCTGACCAGCCAGTCGGGCATGTGCAGCTTCAGCGACGCGGTCAGGCCCGCCACCGAGCCCAGCACCAGCCACAGGCAGGCGAAGGCGACGAACATGAACACCGGAAAGGCGCTGGAGCGGTCGGCCTCGATGCGCTGGCTGATTTCCTGCGCGTCGGGCGGGTGCAGCGTGTCGCCGGGCTCGGCGGCCGCGGCCTGCAGCTGGGCGCGGTGGCCGGCGTGCAGGGCGGGGTCGTCCACCTTGCCGATCTCGCCCTGGGCGAAGATGACCGAAGCGGCCCGTGGGTTCTCCATCAGCAGGCCCTTGCGCATCGACCAGATGAACACGAATAGTCCAATGATCGACAGCAAAAAGGCCCCCAGCAGGCTCATGACGGCACTGTCCATGGCGGTTTCCTCGTGGTGTGGGGTGGCGCGCGCCGGGCGCCGGGGTATTTTTGATGCACCGCAAGTGGCAGTGGCTGCTCCCGTGCTATGCGTGGCTGCTCGATTTTAAAGTTCAAAACACATGAACTTTTCCGCGGGCCCTGCAAGTCCCTGTCAAGGCTGATGGCTACTCAGCCTTGGAAGGCCGCTCAGGCTGCCGGCAGGGCGATGCGCACGTGGTACAGGCCGCCCTGCGGGCCAGCGCGAAAGTCACAGTCCACGTCGTGCAGCAGGCGCAGGCGGTCGCGCACATTGGCCAGGGCGATGCCGTGGCCGCGCGAGCCGCCGGCTGCGACGTCTGCGGGCAGGGTGTTGGTGATGGTCAGCACCACGCGGCCGCCGCGCAGCTCGGTGGCGATGCGCAGCTTGGTGGTGCCGCGCACGCTGGGCTCCACGCCGTGCTTGACGGCGTTCTCCACCAGCGGCTGCAGCAGCAGCGGTGGCAGGCGCGCGCCGCCCGCGCGCTCGTCCAGCACCCACTGCACGCGCATGCGCTCGCCAAAGCGCACCTGCTCGATGTCCAGGTACTTGCGCGCCAGCTCCACCTCTTCGTGCAGCGTCACCGCCTCGCCCTGCTCGACCAGGGCGTGGCGAAACAGGTCGCTCAGGTCTTCCAGCAGCGCCTCGGCGCGTGCCGGCTCGTCACGCACCAGGGCGATGGCGCTGTTGAGCGTGTTGAACAAAAAATGCGGGCGGATGCGCGCCTGCAGCTCCGTCAACCGCGCCGTGGTGGCCGCCGGCAGGCGGGCGCGGGCGCGCAGCGCCAGGGCGGCCACCAGCAGCGCCGCCAGCAGCGCGCCCGAGGCCGCACCGGCCAGCCAGGGCGGCGGCGCGTCCATGGCCGGGTCGGCCAGGGCCAGCAGCGCGCAGGCGCCCAGGCCGGCCAGCGCGCCCAGCAGCACGCCTGCGGCGTACTGCAGCTGCGCCGGCAAGGGGGCCAGGGCGCGGCCGGCGGCGCAGGCCGTGAGCAGCCAGGCGAGCGTCGCGGGCAGGGCCACGCCGGTCAAAAGCGCCAGCCGCGCCAGCCAGTCGGCCAAGCCGCCGGGGCCGAACAAGGTGCCCACGCCCAGCACCAGCTGCACGAACAGCACGGCGCGCAGCACCACGCCGACGTGGCAGGCGTCGAAGGCAGGAGCGGGGGTCGATAAAATTTGCGGCTTTTGCATTTGTCATGCCAGCGTGGCGCCCGGGCAGCCGGGGCCGCGCCTTCACGGATTATTGCCCCCATGCCCTCTGACGCGACCACGCCCCAGCCCTCCCACGACCAGCTCGCCACCAAGGCGCAGGCCTGGTCGGCGCTCTTCGAGGAGCCCATGAGCGACCTGGTCAAGCGCTACACCTCCAGCGTGTTCTTCGACAAGCGCCTGTGGCAGGCCGACATCGCCGGCAGCCTGGCTCACGCCGACATGCTGGCCGCGCAGGGCATCATCAGCGCCGCCGACCACGCCGCCATCGAGCGCGGCATGGCCACCATCACGCAGGAGATCGAGGCCGGCCAGTTCGACTGGCAGCTGGACCTGGAGGACGTGCACCTGAACATCGAGGCGCGCCTGACCCAGCTGGCCGGCGACGCCGGCAAGCGCCTGCACACCGGGCGCAGCCGCAACGACCAGGTGGCCACCGACGTGCGCCTGTGGCTGCGCAGCGAGATCGACCTGATCGACGGCCTGCTGACCGAGCTGCAGCGCGCCCTGGTCGAGGTGGCCGGCAACAACGTCGAGGTCATCCTGCCCGGCTTCACCCATCTGCAGGTGGCCCAGCCCGTGAGCTTTGCCCACCACCTGCTGGCCTATGTGGAGATGTTCTCGCGCGACCAGGAGCGCATGCGCGATGCGCGCCGCCGCGTGAACGTGCTGCCGCTGGGCAGCGCGGCACTGGCCGGCACCACCTACCCGCTGGACCGCGAGCGCGTGGCCCGCACCCTGGGCATGGACGGCGTGTGCCAAAACAGCCTGGACGGCGTGAGCGACCGCGACTTCGCCATCGAGTTCACGGCCGCCGCCAGCCTGTGCATGGTGCACGTCTCGCGCCTGTCCGAGGAGCTCATCATCTGGATGAGCCAGAACTTCGGCTTCATCCGCATCGCCGACCGCTTCACCACCGGCTCGTCGATCATGCCGCAGAAGAAAAACCCCGACGTGCCCGAGCTGGCCCGCGGCAAGACCGGCCGCGTGGTCGGCCATCTGATGGGCCTGATCACGCTGATGAAGGGCCAGCCCCTGGCCTACAACAAGGACAACCAGGAGGACAAGGAGCCGCTATTCGACACCGTGGACACCCTGAAGGACACGCTGCGCATCTTTGCCGAGATGATCGGCGGCCAAGCCAACGCGGCCGGCGTAAAGGAAGGCGGCATCACCGTGAATGCGCAGGCTATGCGCGCCGCCGCGCAAAAGGGCTACGCCACCGCCACCGACCTGGCCGACTACCTGGTCAAGAAGGGCCTGCCGTTTCGCGACGCGCACGAGACCGTGGCCCACGCCGTCAAGGCCGCCGTGGCCCAGGGCGTGGACTTGTCGGAGCTGCCGCTGGCCGTGCTGCAGGGCTTTCACCCGGCCATCGCGCAGGACGTGTTCGACGCCCTCAGCCTGGAAGGCTCGCTGAATGCGCGCAATACGCTGGGCGGCACGGCGCCCGCGCAGGTGCGCACGCAGATCGCGCGGCACCAGGCGCGGTTGGCGCTGTGATGCTGCTTCAAAAAAGAGAGCTGCCAGCGCTTGCCGCATAAGGGTTTGAGGCCGATTTGATGCAAAAACGGCCTGACCCGACTTTTCCCTTCCACCGGAACCCTGCCATGACCGTGACCCGCCGCCGCCTGCTTGCCCGCGCCGCCGCCGCCAGCGCCCTGCCCGCCCTGCTGCCCGCCTGGGCCCAGGGCGCCGGCCCCAAGACGCTGCGCATCCTGGTCGGCTTTCCGCCCGGCGGCGGCACCGACGTGGTGGCGCGCCTGCTGGCCGACAAGCTGCGCGAGCAGCTGGGCATGACCGTGGTGGTGGAAAACCGCCCCGGCGCCGGCGGGCAGATCGCGGCCCTGGCGCTCAAGGCTGCGCCGACCGATGGCAGCGTGCTGTTTTTGACGCACGACCACACCATCTCCATCCTGCCGCAGGTGGTGAAGAACGCCGGGTTCGACCCGGCGCGCGACTTCGTCTCGGCCGGCGGCTTTGCCACCTTCGTCAACGGCCTGGCGCTGTCTCCGGGCACGCCGGCCGCGTCGTTTGCCGAGTTCGTGGACTGGGTCAAGAACAAGCAGGGCGGCAAGAGCGCCGTGGGCATCCCCGCGCCGGCCTCCACGCCCGAGTTCCTGGTGAAGCTGCTGGGCCAGCGCTACGGGCTGGACCTGGTGTCTGCGCCGTACCGCGGCAGCGCGCCCATGATCGGCGACATGCTGGGCAACCAGATCCCTGCCGGCATCGGCTCGGTGCAGGACTTCATCGAGCACCACCGCGCCGGCAAGCTGCGCGTGGTGGCTGTGCTGGGCGGCCAGCGCCAGGCGGCGCTGCCCCAGGTGCCCACCTTTGCCGAGCTGGGCCTGGCCGGCTTCGAGGACACGCCCTACTACGGCTTCTACGCCCCGGCCGGCACGCCGCCCGCGGCGCTGGCGCACTTTGCCGACGCCCTGGCCCAGGTAGTGGCCCAGCCGGGCGTGCGCGAGCAACTGGCCGCGATGGGCCTGACCGTCGGCTTCATGGCCCCGGCCCAGCTGGCCGAGCGCGAGCGCGCCTACACCCGGGTGTGGACGCGCATCATCCAGACCAGCGGCTTCGTGCCACAGTGAAGGGCCGGCGGCCGCCGCGCCGCTGCCACTGCCATGCCGCCGCCACGCGGGCGGCCAGAACAAAGAGGGAATCCTGATGCACGCCTTTGCCACCACGCTCGCGCGCCGGGCCGCCAGAACGGGGCTGGCGCTGGCGCTGGCCGCCGCCGGCGCCGCCCAGGCCCTGACCCTTACCAGCCTGTCGCCCCAGGGCGAGGTGGCGCGCGTGCGCCAGGTGGTGGCCAAGTTCGACGCGCCTGCCGTTCGCTTTGGCGACGCCGCCGCGCCAGCGCCGCTGGCCGTCGCCTGCAGCGACCCAAACGCCACCCGCGGCACGGGCCGCTGGACCAGCGACCGCGAATGGGTTTTTGACTTTGCTGCCGACCTGCCGCCGGGCGTGCGCTGCACCGTGACGCCCAAGCCAGGGTTCAAATCCGCCTCCAGCGCAGTACTGGCAAGCGCGAGCAGCTATCAATTCAATACCGGCGGGCCGTTCGTGCAGCACGTGCGCCCGGGCACCTGGGAGGCCATCGACGAAGAGCAGCACTTTCTGCTCACCCTCAATGGCCCGGCCACCGCGGCCAGCGTGGGCGAGCACGTCTGGTGCGTGGCCGACGGGGTGGGCGAGCGCATCCCCGTGCGCCTGGTCGAGGGCGAGCAGCGCACCGAGATGCTGAAGGCGCTGCGCCTGGACAAAGCCGCGCAGAAAGATCCGCTGCGCTACGCCACGCTGGCCTGCGCGCGCCGGCTGACGGCCGGCAGCCGCCTGCAGCTGGTCTTCGGCCAGGGCGTGGCCACGCCCAGCGGCGTGGCCAACCGGGTGGAGCGGCGCTTTGCCTACACCGTGCGCGAGCCCTTCACGGCGCAGTTCTCCTGCGAGCGCGAAAACGCCCAGGCCGCCTGCCTGCCGATCCGGCCGCTGCGCCTGTCGTTCAGCGCGCCCGTATCCGCCAAGCTGGCGCGTGCCATCCGCCTGAAGGGCGAGAGCCAGACGCTGCAGCCGCGCCTGGAAGGCCAGGAAGAGGCCGCCGAGGGCGCCGCCCAGGCCGATGCCGATGCGCTGGTCAACTTCATCAGCTTCGCGCCGCCGCTGGCCGCGCAGGGCAGCTACACGCTGACACTGCCGGCGGGCTTCAAGGACGCGTCGGGGCGCGCTTTGAGCAACGCACAGGGTTTTCCGATGACGGTGGCCACCGGGCCCATGCCGCCGCTGGCCAAGTTCGCCGCCGCGCCGTTCGGCATCGTCGAGCGCTTTGCCGAAGGCCCGGACGGCCCGGCGCTGCTGCCCGTCACCCTGCGCAACGTGGAGCCGCAGCTGGCGGCCAAAAGCCTGCAGCCGGGCGCCCCGCAGCCGCCCGCGCAGGGCAGCCAGGTCAGCACCCTGCAGCCCGAGAGCGACGCGGACATCATCGCCTGGCTGCGCCGCGTGCAGCGCTACGACGACTTCAGCGTCCCCCGCGCCGAGGCCCGCGCCGACGTGCGCGGCCCGCTGCCCCGCGCCCTGGACAGGGACGACGCGGACGAGGTGCAGACGCGCATGGTCTCGCTGCTGGGCGGCCGGCCCGGCGTGGCCACGCTGGAGCTGCCGCGCCCCGAGCGCGGCGACCCGCGGCCCTTCGAGGTGGTGGGCATCCCGCTGCCGCCGGGCTTTTCGGTGGTGGAGATCGCCTCGCCCCTGCTGGGCGCCTCGCTGCTGGACGCGCGCCACGGCGCGCAGCGCACCATGTACGTGCGCACCTCGGCCCTGGTGACCAACCTGGGCGTGCACTTCAAGCTGGGGCGCGAGAACGCCGCCGCCTGGGTCACCACGCTGGACGAGGGCCGGCCGGTGGCCGGGGCGCGCGTGCGCGTGTCCTCCTGCGACGGCCAGGAGCTGGCCAGCGCCACCACCGACGACAGCGGCGTGGCGCGCTTCGAAGGCCTGTCACCCGAGCCGCCGAGCTGCAGCGGCCGGGGCGACTGGCGCAGCGCCTACTTCGTGAGCGCGCGCGCCAGCGGCGAGCTGGCCTTTGCCTGGAGCGACTGGCAGCGCGGCATCGAGCCCTGGCGCTTCAACGTGCCCACCAGCGGCGAGCCGCGGCCCGACGCGCTGGCCCACACCGTGTTCGACCGCACGCTGGTGCGCGCCGGCGAGACGGTGTCGATGAAGCACCTGCTGCGCAGCCAGACCGGACAGGGCTTTGGCCTGCCCGATGAGCGCCCGGCGCAGCTGGTCGTGACCCACGTCGGCAGCGGGCAGGAATTCACCCAGCCGCTGCGCTGGCGCCGCACGCCCACCGGGGGACTGAGCGCGCACAGCGAGTTCAAGGTGCCGCCGGCCGCCAAGCTGGGGGTCTATCAGGTGCGCCTGGCAGGCCAGCAGGACGACCAGGAGCACGGCCGCACGCTGGACACCGGCTCCTTTCGGGTCGAGGAATTTCGCCTGCCCGTGCTGGAAGGGCGCATCGGCCCGGTGCCGGCGGACAAGCCCCTGGTGCGCGCGCGCAGCGTGGACGCCGGCGTGCAGGTCAACTACGTGGCTGGCGGCGCGGCGGCGCGGCTGCCGGTGCGCGTGTCGGCCCTGGTGCGCGCCCGCTCGCTGCATTTCGACGACTTCGACGCCTTCAGCTTCCGCCCGCCGCGCGGGCGCGCCGCGGGCGAAGGTGCCAGCGACGATGAGGAGGAAGCCGCCGGCCAGGACGCGCGCGTGGTGGCTGACAAGCTGCCCCTGACGCTGGACGCGCGCGGCAGCGGCCAGGTGACCATCAAGGACCTGCCCGCGGCGCGCCAGCCGCGCGAGCTGCTGCTGGAGGCCACCTACCCCGACCCCAGCGGCGAGATGCAGACCCTGCGCAGCAGCCAGGCGCTGTGGCCGGCGGCGGTGATTGCCGGCATCAAGACCGAGGGCTGGGCCTCCAGCGGCGCACGCGTGCGTTTTCAGGCGCTGGCGCTGTCGCTGGACGGCAAGGCCCAGGCCGGCGTGCCGCTGGAGGTGCGCGCCACGGCGCGCGTCACCACCACCAGCCGCAAGCGCATGGTGGGAGGCTTCTACAGCTATGACAACAAAACCGAGGCGCGCGACCTGGGCACGGTGTGCACCGGCAAGAGCGACAGCCGCGGCCTGCTGCTGTGCGAGGCCAAGCTGGAGGAGGGCGGCGAGGTGGAACTGGTCGCCGTCGCCCGCGACAAGGACGGCAACGAGGCCGAGGCCGGTGCCTCGGTGTGGATCACGCGCCGCGGCGAGCTGTGGTTCGGCGGCGAGGACCACGACCGCATCGACGTGCTGCCCGAAAAGAAAAGCTACGCCCCCGGCGAGACGGCGCGGCTGCAGGTGCGCATGCCGTTCCGCTCGGCCACGGCCCTGGTGGCCGTGGAGCGCGAGGGCGTGATCGACACCCGCGTGGTGCAGCTGTCCGGCCAGGACCCGACCGTGTCCCTGAAGATCGAACCCGGCTGGGCGCCCAACGTCTATGTCAGCGTGCTGGCCGTGCGCGGGCGGCTGCGCGAGGTGCCGTGGTACAGCTTCTTCACCTGGGGCTTCAAGGCGCCGCGCGAGTGGTGGAACGCCTTCTGGCACGAAGGCCGCGAATACGTCGCGCCCACCGCCATGGTGGACCTGGCCAAGCCCGCCTACCGCTTCGGCATGGCCGAGCTGAAGGTGGGCGCCGGCGCGCACCAGATCGCCGTCAAGGTGCAGGCCGACAAGGACAGCTACCCGGTGCGCGGCAAGGCGCAGGTCACCATCACCGCCACGCTGCCCGACGGCAAGCCCGCCGCCGGGGCCGAAGTCGCCCTGGCCGCGGTGGACCAGGCGCTGCTGGAGCTGATGCCCAATAGCAGCTGGGACCTGCTGGGCGCCATGCTCTCGCGCCGCCCCTGGGGCGTGGAGACGTCCACGGCGCAGATGGAGATCATCGGCCGGCGCCACTACGGCAAGAAGGCCGTGCCGGCCGGCGGCGGCGGCGGGCACGCGCCCACGCGCGAGCTGCTGGACACGCTGCTGCTGTGGCAGCCCGCCATCGCGCTGGACGCCAAGGGCCAGGCCCGGGTGACGGTGCCGCTGAACGACGCGCTGACCACCTTCAAGGTGGTCGCCGTGGCCGACGCCGGCACCGGCCTGTTTGGCACCGGCGCGACCAGCATCCGCGCCACGCAGGACCTGCAGATCATCAGCGGCCTGCCGCCGCTGGTGCGCGCTGGCGACCGCTTCCGCGCCCAGCTGACCCTGCGCAACACCACCGCCAAGGATATGCAGGTCGAGGTGGCGCCGCGCGCCACGCTGGTGCAGCTGCAGCCGCAGCGCGTGGACATCCCCGCCGGCCAGTCGCGCGAGCTGGGCTGGGACGTTACCGCCCCCGAGCAGCTGGCCACCACGCAGGCCCAGAGCCTGCTGTGGGAGATCGAGGCGCGCGACACGGCCAGTGGGGCCGGCGGCGCGCGCGACGCGCTGAAAGTGAGCCAGCGCGTGGTGCCCGCCGTGCCCGTCACGGTGCAGCAGGCCACGCTGGCGCAGATCGACGCCAGCCTGCAGCGCGAGGTGGCGCCGCCCGCCGGCGCGCTGCCCGGGCGCGGCGGCGTGCGCCTGGCCCTGACGCCGAAGCTCGCCGAAGGCCTGCCGGGCGTGCGCGACTGGTGGCAGCGCTACCCCTACAGCTGCCTGGAGCAGCAGGCCAGCCGCGCGGTGGGCCTGGGCGACGGCGCGCTGTGGCAGGGCCTGGTGGCGCGCCTGCCCACCTACCTGGACGAAGACGGCTTGGCCAGCTACTTCCCGCCGCGCGCGGGCAGCAGCCGGCGCGGCAGCGACACGCTCACCGCCTATTTGCTGGCGGCGTCGCACGCGGCCGCCGCCCTGCACCCGGAATTCGCCCTGCCGCCCGAGGCGCGCGAGCCGCTGGAGCGGGGCCTCACCGCCTTCGTCGAGGGCCGCATCCAGCGCGACTTCTGGAGCCCGCGCAAGGACCTGGACCTGCGCAAGCTGGCCGCCATCGAGGCCCTGTCGCGCTACGGCAAGGCCCAGGCGCGCATGCTGACCAGCCTGACCCTTGCGCCCAACCAGTGGCCCACGCACGCGGTGATCGACTGGGTCAACGTGCTCAAGCGCGTGGACGGCATCCCCGAGCGCGAGCAGCGCCTGGCCGAGGCCATGCAGATCCTGCGCGCCCGCCTGTCCTGGCAGGGCAGCCGGGCGGTGTTTTCCTCCGAGCAGGAAGACAACTGGTGGTGGCTGATGCAGGGCGGCGACGTCAACATGGCCCGGCTGCTGCTGGCCGTGATGGACGACCCCGGCTGGCGCGACGACCTGCCGCGCCTGGTGGGCGGCTTCATCGCCCGCCAGCAGGGCGGCGCCTGGCACACCACCACTGCCAACCTGTGGGGCGCCCTGGCGCTGGAGACCTTCAGCGCCCGCTTCGAATCCACACCCGTGGCCGGCACCACCCGCGCCAGCCTGGGGGCGAGCAGCGCCAACGTGGACTGGGCGCAGGTGCGCCGCCTGACCAGCGCCGACCCGCAGGGCGCGGCCCACCAGGCCAGCGCCTTTGGCGCGCCGGCCGCGCCCGGCAACCTGACGGGCAACCAGATGCTGCTGCCCTGGGGCGAAGGCGGGCAGACCCTGAACGTCACGCACCAGGGCGCGGGCAAGCCGTGGCTCACGCTGCAGTCGCTGGCCGCCGTGCCCCTGAACGCGCCGTTCGCGGCGGGCTTTTCCATCAAAAAGAGCGTGCAGGCGCTGGAGCAGGGCGACAAGAGCCTGCCCTCCGGCCAGTACGCCCGCGGTGACGTGCTGCGCGTGACGCTGGAGGTGACCAGCAGCGCCGACATGACCTGGGTGGCCATCACCGACCCCATCCCGGGCGGCGCCACCATCCTGGGCAGCGGCCTGGGGCGCGACTCGGAGATCGCCACGCAGGGCGAAAAGCGCGAGGGCCCTGGCTGGGCGGCCTACGAGGAGCGCAGCTTCGAGGCTTTCCGCAGCTACTACGAATACCTGCCCAAGGGCACGGTGAAGATGCAGTACACCGTGCGGCTGAACAACGCCGGCGACTTCCAGCTGCCACCCAGCCGGGTGGAGGCGTTGTACGCGCCGGAGATGTTTGGCGTGGCGCCCAACGCCGGGGTGAAGGTGCTGCAGCGCTGAAGGGGAGGGCGCTGTCCAGGCTCCCTGGTTTTGAGGGAAAACTGGCTCCAGCGGCCGCCAGTCAAGCGCTGGCAGCTATCAAAAATATAGCTGCAGGCTCATGTGCCCAGCGCATAGACGGCCGGCGTGCGGCCATCGGGGGGCGTGCCGCCCTGGCGCCAGGCCTGCACCGGCCGGCACTGCACGCGGGCATCGGCCAGGCTCAGCCCGGCGGCCACCGCCAGCCGCGTGCCTGGCTGCAGGTGCGCCAGCAGCGCCTGCCACACGGCGGCGTTGCGGTAGGGCGTCTCGATGAACAGCTGGGTTTGGCCCTGGCGCAGGGCCAGCGCCTCCAGCGCGCGGATGCGTGCGGCGCGCTCGTCCGCGTCCTGCGGCAGGTAGCCGACGAAGGCGAAGTTCTGTCCGTTCAGGCCGCTGGCGGCCAGTGCCAGCAGTAGCGACACCGGTCCGACCAGGGGCGCCACGCGCAAGCCCAGGTCGTGCGCGGCGCGCACCACCGAGCTGCCCGGATCGGCTACGGCGGGCATGCCGGCCTCGCTGGCCAGGCCCATGTCATGGCCGGCCAGCGCGGGTGCTAGCAGGGCGGCGGCGTCGAACTGGGCGCTGCCCCGGACGCCGTGGTCGCCCTTCTTGTGCACCTGGCGCGGCAGCTCGGCGATGAGCTGCTGCTGCAGCGGCGCGGCCAGCGGATGCGCGGCGTCGATGCGCTTCAGGTAGGCGCGCAGGCTCTTGGCGTTCTCGCACACCCAGTGGGTGATCTGCGCGGCCTGGCGCAGCGTGCCGTCGGGCAGCACGTCGGCCAGCGGGGCCTGCGTGTCGCAGCCGAAGTCCAGCGGCGCGGGCACCAGGTACAGCGTGCCGGTGGCGTTCATTGGATGGCCTCCGTGCTGCGCACGGCGGTGCGAGCGTGCCTGGGGCGGCCCGGTGCGGCGCTCATGGCAGCACCACCCCGGCGGCGCGCAGCAGGCGGCAGGTGCGGATCAGCGGCAGGCCGATCAATGCCGTGGGGTCGTCGCTGTCGATGGCCTCCAGCAGGGCGATGCCCAGGCCTTCGCTCTTGGCGCTGCCGGCGCAGTCATACGGCTGCTCGGCGCGCAGGTAGCGCTCGATCTCGTCACCCTGCAGCGCGCGAAAGCGCACGTGCACGGGAGCCAGATCGGCCTGCTCGAAGCCGCTGGCCTGGCAGGCCACGGCCACGGCGGTGTGAAAGACCACGGGCTGGCCGCTCATCGCGCGTAGCTGGGCCGCGGCGCGCTCGTGCGTGCCGGGCTTGCCCAGGGGCTGGCCGCCCAGGTCCGCCACCTGGTCGGAGCCGATGACCAGCGCATCCGGGTGCTGGCGGGCCACGGCGCGCGCCTTGGCCAGGGCCAGGCGCCAGGCCAGGTCGCACGGAGCCTCGCCAGGCAGGGGGGTTTCGTCCACTTCGGGGGCCACGACATCGAACGCCAGGCCCAGGCGCTGCAGCAGTTCGCGCCGGTAGCGCGAGGTCGATGCGAGGATCACGGAGCGGGGCGCGGGGCTGTTTTTTGGCATCGCCCGATTCTCTTACACTGCCCGGCATGACCAAGGAATACTCCCCCGACCGGCTGGACGTCAAGGCCTTCGCGCAGGCCGGAGGCCACCTGTCCGGTCATGACACCCTGCTCAAGTACCGCCGCCTGGCCGAAGAGGCCCGGGGCCTGCACCCGGACCTGCGCGTGGACTGGTCCGCCGACGGCCAGGTGCGCACCACCCACGGCATGGGCGGCCAGGTCTGGCTGCATCTGAAAGTGCAAGCCACCGTGCCGCTGATGTGCCAGCGCTGCCTGCAGCCCGTGGACGTGCCGCTGGCGGTGGAGCGGGAGTTTCGTTTTGTGGCCGACGAGGCCACGGCCGAAGCGCTGGACGATGAGAGCGAGGAAGACCTGCTGGCCTTCAGCCGCGAGTTCAACCTGCGCGAGCTGATCGAAGACGAGCTGCTGATGGCGCTGCCCCTGGTGCCGCGCCACGAGGAATGCCCGGTGCCCGTGCAGCTGGACTCCAGCGATGAGGACTTCGAGGCCGCCAGCGCCAGCGTGCCCAACCCCTTCGCGGCCCTGGCCAGCCTGCGCAAGGACAAGCCCTGACGACAGGCGCCTGGGCGGGGCGCTGCGGCCTGGGCTATAATTGCGGGCTTCGCGCGAAACCCCTCGTGTCTTTTATGGGCTGATCGCGTTTTCCTTTTTCAATCCTTTCAGACCCAGGAGCCGACCATGGCTGTTCAGCAAAACAAGAAGTCTCCCTCCAAGCGCGGCATGCACCGCTCGCACAACGCCCTGAATGTGCCGGGCATCGCCGTGGAGCCCACCACGGGCGAAACCCACCTGCGCCACCACATCAGCCCCAACGGCGTCTATCGCGGCCGCCAGGTGCTCAAGAACAAGTCCGAAGCCTGACGCGCGCGGCCCCACGCCGCCCTCCGTCTTCCGAAGGCCCGCGGCTACGAGTCCCGTAGCGCGGGCCTTTGCCGTTTCCGGCTGCCACAATGGCAGTCTTTTTTACCGGGCTGCGCCCTGCGGCCACTACCTTGCCGATGATCACACTGGCTGTTGATTGCATGGGGGGCGACCACGGCCCCGACGTCACGCTGGCCGCGTGCCGCCAGTTCCTGGAAAGCCACCCCGACGCCCGGCTGTTGCTGGTCGGCCAGGCCGAGCAGCTCAAGGGGCTGGAGCACGAGCGTGCCGTGCATGTGCCGGCCTCCGAGGTGGTCGCCATGGACGACGCCGTGGAAGTCGCCCTGCGGCGCAAGAAGGACTCGTCCATGCGGGTGGCCATCGTCCAGGTCAAGGAGGGCAACGCGCAGGCGGCCGTCTCGGCCGGCAACACCGGCGCGCTGATGGCGATTGCCCGCTACCTTTTGAAAACCCTGGACGGCATCGACCGCCCGGCCATTGCCACCCAGATCCCCAATGCCCGCGGCGGCGCCACCACGGTGCTGGACCTGGGCGCCAACGTGGACTCCAGCGCCGAGCACCTGCTGCAGTTCGCCGTCATGGGGTCAGCCCTGGTGTCGGTGCTCAACGACGATCCGCAGCCCACCGTGGGCCTGCTCAACATCGGCGAGGAGGCCATCAAGGGCAGCGAGGAGATCAAGCGCGCCGGCGAGCTGCTGCGCGCGGCAGGCAGCGCCGGCGACCTGAACTTCATCGGCAACGTCGAGGGCAACGACATCTTCAAGGGCACGGCGCAGATCGTTGTGTGCGACGGCTTCGTCGGCAACGTGGCGCTGAAGACCATCGAGGGGCTGGCCAGCATGATCGGCGGCTTCATGAAGGAAGAGTTTTCGCGCAACCTGTTGACCAAGGCGGCGGCCGTGGTGGCGTACCCGGTGCTGTCGGCGCTCAAGCGGCGCATGGACCACCGCCGCTACAACGGCGCGGCGCTGCTGGGCCTGCGCGGGCTGGTGTTCAAGAGCCACGGCTCGGCCGACGCCCTGGCCTTCGAGCAGGCGCTGTGCCGCGCGTATGATGCGGCCCGCAACAACCTGCTCGAGCGCGTGCGCGCACGGGTCGCGCACGCGGCGCCGCTGCTGGCCAGCGCCGACGCCCCTTCCACCGCCCCCGGCGCCACCTCGGCCCCCCTTTGATGACCGCACGCTATTCCCGCATTGTCGGCACGGGCAGCTTCCTGCCTGCGCGCCGAGTGAGCAACGACGACCTGGTGGCCCAGCTGGCGCAGCAGGGCCTGGAAACCTCCGACGAGTGGATCGTCGAGCGCACCGGCATCCGCGCGCGCCACTTCGCGGAAAAAGACGTCACGGCCAGCGATCTGGCGCTGGAGGCTTCGCGACGCGCTCTGGCTGCCGCCGGCTGCGAGGCGGCGGACATCGACCTGATCATCGTCGCCACGTCCACCCCGGACATGGTGTTTCCCTCCACCGCCTGCATCCTGCAGCACAAGCTGGGCGTGGCTGGCTGCCCGGCGTTCGACGTGCAGGCCGTATGCAGCGGTTTTGTCTATGCGCTCACCGTGGCCGACGCCATGATCCGCGCCGGCACCTCGCGGCGGGCGCTGGTGGTGGGCTCGGAAGTCTTCAGCCGCATCCTGAACTTCCAGGACCGCACGACCTGCGTACTGTTCGGCGACGGCGCCGGCGCCGTGGTGCTCCAGGCCTCGGATGAGCCCGGCATCCTGGCCAGCGACCTGCACGCCGACGGCAGCCATGTGGGCATCCTCTGCGTGCCAGGCAACGTCTATGGCGGCGAGGTGCTGGGCAGCCCGCTGCTGACCATGGACGGGCAGGCGGTGTTCAAACTGGCCGTGGGCGTGCTCGAGAAGGCCGCCCGCGCCGTGCTGGACAAGGCTGGGCTGCAGGAGTCCGACATCGACTGGCTGATCCCCCACCAGGCCAACATCCGCATCATGCAGAGCACGGCGCGCAAGCTCAAACTCTCCATGGACAAGGTCGTGGTCACCGTGGACCAGCACGGCAACACCTCGGCCGCCTCCATCCCCCTGGCGCTGGACCACGCCGTGCGTGCCGGCCAGGTGCAGCGCGGCCAGACCGTGATGCTGGAGGGCGTGGGCGGCGGCTTCACCTGGGGAGCGGTGCTCCTGAAAATGTAGCTGCCTGCGTTTGACTGGCAAGCGCTGGAGTCCTTTTTTGTTGTCAATTCCGAACTGGTAATGGCTCATACCTTTGCATTCGTATTTCCTGGCCAGGGCTCGCAGGCGGTCGGCATGCTGGACGCCTGGGGGCACCACCCCGCCGTGCGCGAGGCGCTGGCCGAAGCATCCGACGCCCTGAACGAGGACATCGGCGCCCTCATCGCCACCGGCCCCAAGGAGGCGCTGGCGCTGACCACCAACACCCAGCCGGTCATGCTGGTGGCCGGCGTGGCCGCGTGGCGCGCCTGGCGCGCCGAAGGCGGGCAGCTGCCCGTGGCACTGGCCGGGCATTCGCTGGGCGAATACTCGGCACTGGTCGCCGCCGGCGTGCTGACCCTGGCCCAGGCTGCGCCGCTGGTGCGCCTGCGTGCCGCCGCCATGCAGGAGGCCGTGCCCGTGGGCACGGGCGCCATGGCCGCCATCCTGGGTCTGCCGGCCGGCAAGGTCATCGAAGGCTGCCGCCAGGCGCAGGAGAGCTTCGGCGCCGGCTCGCCCGAGGTGGCCGAGGCGGTGAACTTCAACGACCCTGCGCAGACCGTGATTGCCGGCACCCAGGCCGGCGTGGACAAGGCCTGCGAAGTCCTGAAGGGCCTGGGCGCCAAGCGCGCGCTGCCGCTGCCGGTGTCCGCGCCGTTCCACTCCAGCCTGATGAAGCCCGCGGCCGAGAAGCTGCGCGCCGCGCTGGCCGGCACCCCGCTGGCCGTGCCCACCCTCCCTGTCGTGAACAACGTGGATGTGGCCGTGCAGCAAGATGCCGACGCCATCCGCGACGCGCTGTACCGCCAGGCGTTTGGCCCGGTGCGCTGGGTTGAATGCGTGCAGGCTTTGAGAGAGCGCTTCGGCGTGACCCACATCGTCGAGTGCGGCCCCGGCAAGGTGCTGGCCGGCATGACGAAGCGCATCGACCCCGAGCTGGTCGGCGCATCCCTGTACGACCCGGCAACGCTTGCCGAAACCAAGGAGCTGCTGGCATGAGCGCCCAGGAATCCACTCCCCGCATCGCCCTCGTCACCGGCGCCACGCGCGGCATCGGCGCGGCGATTGCCGCCGAACTGGCCGCGCGCGGCCACACCGTGATCGGCACCGCCACCACCGATGAGGGCGCCGAGCGCATCGGCGCCGCGCTGGCCGCCAGCGGGGGTCGCGGCGCGAAGCTGAACGTGACCGATGGCGCGGCCGTCGATGCGCTGATCGAGGCGATCGTCAAGGAGCACGGCGGCCTGCACGTGCTGGTCAACAACGCCGGCATCACCCGCGACACCCTGGCCATGCGCATGAAGGACGACGACTGGGATGCGGTCATCGACACCAACCTGAAGGCGGTGTTCCGCGCCAGCCGCGCGGCCATCCGCCCGATGATGAAGCAGCGCTTCGGGCGCATCGTCAGCATCACCAGCGTGGTCGGCGCCTCCGGCAATCCTGGGCAGGCCAACTACGCGGCCGCCAAGGCGGGTGTGGCCGGCATGACGCGCGCGCTGGCGCGCGAGCTGGGCAGCCGCGGCATCACCGTCAACTGCGTGGCGCCCGGCTTCATCGCCACCGACATGACGGCCGAGCTGCCCGAAGAGCAGAAGAAGGCCTTGCGTGCGCAGATCGCCCTGGGCGAGCTGGGCCGGCCCGAGGACATCGCGCATGCGGTGGCCTATCTGGCCTCCGAAGGTGCCGGCTATGTGACGGGGCAGGAATTGCACGTCAATGGCGGCATGTACATGTAATTGAAGCCTTTTGGCGCCGTAACTTCCGCACGGCAGGCCACTCAGGGGCACGACCCCGAAGCGGCTAGAATCGCGGATTCATTCACAACCCCTTGAGGGAAACCCATGAGCGATATCGAAGCACGTGTCAAAAAGATCATTGCCGAACAACTCGGCGTGGAAGAGTCCCAGGTCACCAATGAGAAAGCCTTCGTGGCCGACCTGGGTGCCGACTCGCTGGACACGGTGGAACTGGTGATGGCTCTGGAAGACGAGTTCGGCATCGAGATCCCCGACGAAGACGCGGAGAAGATCACCACGGTGCAAAACGCCATCGACTACGCCGTCTCCCACCAAAAGGGCTGATCTCCAGCCCTCTGCCGGATCCCCGGCCCGGTCAGGGCCGCTGGTTTCTTCTGGCTTGCGCACTGCCGCAGCAGCGACCCCGCGCATCCAATAGCTACAAGGTTTTTAACGCATGAGCCGTCGCCGCGTTGTCGTGACCGGCCTGGGTTGCGTCAGCCCCGTGGGCAACACGGTGCAGGACGCCTGGGCCAACATCCTCGCCGGGAAGTCCGGCATCGACCTCATCACCCGGTTCGATGCGTCGAACTTCGCCTGCAAGATTGCCGGCGAGGTCAAGGGGTTCGACCTGGGCGCCTACCTGAGCACCAAGGATGCGCGCACGATGGATACCTTCATCCATTACGGCATTGCCGCTGCGCAGGAGGCTGTGCAGGACGCAGGGCTGCCCACCGGCGAGGCGCTGGATGAAGAACTGGCCACGCGCATCGGCTGCATCATCGGCTCGGGCATCGGCGGGCTGCCGCTGATCGAGAACACCCACGCCGAGCTGGAAGCGCGCGGGCCGCGGCGCATCACGCCGTTCTTCGTGCCGGCCTCCATCATCAACATGGTGGCGGGCCACGTGTCCATGCGTTTCGGCTTCAAGGGCCCGAATTTGTCGGTGGTCACAGCCTGCACCACCGGGCTGCACTGCATCGGCGAGGCAGCGCGCAAGATCGAGTACGGCGACGCCGATGTGATCGTCGCTGGCGGCACCGAGGCCACCGTGTCGCCCCTGGGTGTGGGCGGCTTTGCTGCCATGCGCGCCCTGTCCACGCGCAACGACGATCCCCAGACCGCCTCGCGTCCCTGGGACAAGGGCCGCGACGGCTTCGTGCTGGGCGAGGGTGCGGGCGTGCTGGTGCTCGAAGAGTACGAGCACGCCAAGGCACGCGGCGCCAATATCTATGCCGAGCTCACGGGCTATGGCATGAGCGCCGACGCCGGCCACATGACGGCGCCCAACATGGACGGCCCGCGCCGTGCCATGCAGGCCGCCCTGCGCAACGCCGGCTTGAATGCCGACCAGGTGCAGTACCTGAATGCGCACGGCACCTCCACGCCGCTGGGCGACCTGAACGAGACCGACGCCATCAAGGCGGCCCTGGGCGAGCATGCGAAGAACATGGTGGTCAGCTCCACCAAGTCCATGACCGGTCACCTGCTGGGCGGCGCCGGCGGCATCGAAAGTGTGTTCACCGTGCTGGCGCTGCGCGACCAGAAGGTGCCGCCCACGATCAACATCTTCGAGCAGGACCCTGAGTGCGACCTCGACTACTGCGCCAACACGGCGCGTGACATGAAGATGGACATCGCGCTCAAGAACAACTTCGGCTTTGGCGGTACCAACGGCACGCTGGTCTTCCAGCGTGTGTGAGCCGCGCCAGGGCGGCCGCGCCGCCTCGGCGGCCTGAGTTTCCTGTCGCCTGTCGCATGCGTGGCCATCTGCTGCCCCCGCCGGCGCACCACGCAGTCGGACCTTCTTCGGGCGTGTCCTGGGTTTTGGCGATGGGCAGCGCCGCGGGGCTGCTGGCCATCGGCTGCTGGCTGGCCTGGGGCTTGGGCAACACCCACCAGATAGCCAGGGGCGCCGCGGGGCTGCTGCTATGGCTGGGCTGCACCGCTGCGGCCTGGCATTGGCAGCGCAGCCTCCCCCGCGGGCAGTTGCACTGGAATGGCGCAGATTGGCAACTGCAGCGATCCGGTGCGGTCCAGCCCGAACAGCTCGCGGGCCGGCCCGAGGTGCGCCTGGATTTGCAGTTCGCGCTGCTCCTGCAGGCACGCACCGGGCAGGGGCGACCCTGCTGGCTGTGGCTGCACCAGGGTGCTGCACCGCCCCTGCCGGGGGCCTGGCCGGCCATTCGCCGTGCGTTATATTCCCGCGCCCCTGCAGCGCCTGCCCAGCCCTCCACCGACGAAGCCGCCTCCTGAGCGGCAGGCACAACGACCAACGACATGACAGCTCCTCCCCCCGCCAGCCCCTCTCCCGCCGACAGCGACCTGCGGCTGGTGGAGCGCGCGGTGGCTGGCGACCAGCGGGCCTACGAGCTGCTGGTCATCAAGTACCAGCGCCGCGTGGAGCGCCTGGTCGGACGCATGGTGCGCGACGTGGACCTGGTGCCCGATATCACGCAGGAGGCCTTCCTGCGGGCCTGGCGCGCGCTGCACCAGTTCCGGGGCGACGCCCAGTTCTACACCTGGCTGTACCGCATCGCCGTGAACACGGCCAAGAAGGCTCTGGTGGACCTGCGCCGCGACCCCGTCATCACCGAAAGCGCCCTGCGCAGCGCCTCCGACGACGAGGATGAAACTTCGCTGCTCGATCGTGAACTAACCAGCGACGAGACCCCGGAAACCGTGCTGGCCGCCCAGGAAGTCGCTGCCGCGGTCAACGCCGCACTGGCAGCGTTGCCCGAGGAGCTGCGCCAGGCCGTCACGTTGCGGGAGATCGAAGGCCTGACCTACGAGGAAATCGCCACGGCCATGGATTGCCCCATCGGAACCGTGCGCTCGCGCATCTTCCGGGCGCGCGAGGCGATCTCAGCGCGCGTCAAGCCGCTGCTCGACAAGCGCTCGGGCAAACGTTGGTAGCCAGACAGCCAGAACGGGGCCCCAAAACGGGTGAAACCATGAATGACCAAGATGCTGTGATGATGCGTGAACGCCTGTCGGCCCTGGCCGACGGGGAGCTGCACGGACCGGAAGTTGCCGGTGCGATGGATTTCTCGGCCACCGAGGAAGGCCGCACCTGCTGGCAGCTGTACCACGTGGTGGGCGAGGCCCTGCGCCAGGGTGAGCCGGCCATGGCACATGCCGATGGCGCACTGCTGGCGCGTCTGCGCAGGCAGATGGCGCAGGAAGGCGCTGCCGTGCGTCTGGCGCCTTCGGCCCTGCAGCCGCTGGCGCCGCCGCTCGGCGTGCAGGTCGCGCACGACCCTGCCGCCAACGCGCAGGTGCTGCGCTGGAAGCTCGCCGCCGGCTTTGCCTCGCTGGCGGCCGTTGCCGTGCTGGGCTGGAACGCCTACGTGGGCCTGGGCGCCGCGCCGCAGGGCGCGCAGCTGGCTGCCGTGCCCGTCCCCTCCCTGCCGGCGCAGGCGGTGCTGGCGGCCAGTGCCGAAGGCGCGGCGCAGTCGCCCGGCCAAAGCCCGGTCATGATCCGCGACCCGCGTCTGGACGAGCTTTTGACGGCCCATCGCCAGCTGGGCAACAGCACTTCGGCGCTGCAGATGCCGGCCGGCTTCCTGCGCAACGCCACCTTCGCCGGCAGCGAGCACTGAGCTGCCGCTGCGGGCGTCCTCGCCCCGCAGGCGCTTGGGGGAACCAATGCGCCTGCTGCCTTTCCAAGTGGCCACTCATCCGCAGCACGCGGGCCGCAACAACAAGACCTCTTTGACTGGAAAAGCCGCCGATGCTCATCGACACCCTTGCCCCCCGAAATCGTCTGTCCGCCTGTGCGCTGGCGATGGCCCTGGGCCTCGCTGGCGGGGCAGGTCTGCTTGCCACGGCCACGCCGGCGCTGGCCCAGACCGGCGCCGCAGTGCGCGGCCTGCCGGACTTCACCGATCTGGTGGACCAGGTCGGCCCGTCGGTGGTCAACATCCGCACGACCGAGCGCGTCAGCGCCCGCTCCTCCGCGGGGCCGATGGACGAAGAGATGCTGGAGTTCTTCCGCCGCTTCGGCCTGCCGATGCCCAATGTGCCGCGCCAGCAGGGCCCGCAGCAGCGCGACGAGCAGCCGCGCGGCGTGGGCTCGGGCTTCATCCTGAGCGCTGATGGCTTCGTGATGACCAATGCCCATGTGGTCGAAGGCGCCGAAGAAGTCATCGTGACGCTGACCGACAAGCGCGAGTTCAAGGCCAAGATCATCGGCGCCGACAAGCGCACCGACGTGGCCGTGGTCAAGATCGACGCCACCGGCCTGCCGGCTGTGAAAGTGGGCGACGTGAGCCGCCTGAAGACCGGCGAATGGGTCATGGCCATCGGCTCGCCCTTCGGGCTGGAAAACACCGTGACGGCCGGCATCGTTAGCGCCAAGCAGCGCGACACGGGCGACTACCTGCCCTTCATCCAGACCGACGTGGCCATCAACCCCGGCAACTCGGGTGGCCCCCTGATCAACATGCGCGGTGAGGTGGTGGGCATCAACAGCCAGATCTACTCGCGCTCGGGTGGCTTCATGGGCATCTCGTTCGCCATTCCGATCGATGAGGCGATCCGCGTCAGCGAGCAGCTGCGCGCAAGCGGCCGCGTGAGCCGCGGCCGCATTGGGGTGCAGATCGAGGGCGTGTCCAAGGACGTGGCCGAGTCCATCGGTCTGGGCAAATCGCAGGGCGCGCTGGTGCGCGGGGTGGAGCCAGGCTCGCCCGCCGAGAAGGCGGGCATCGAGGCGGGCGACATCATCACCCGCTACGACGGCAAGCCTGTGGACAAGGTGGCCGACCTGCCGCGCCTGGTAGGCAACACCAAGCCGGGCACCAAGGCCGGCATCACCGTCTTTCGCCGTGGCGCCTCGCGCGACCTGACGGTGACCATCGCCGAGATCGAGCCGGACGACAAGCCGGTGGCCAAGGCGGAGGAGGGGCAGGGCGGCAAGAGCGGCAAGCAGCCCACCAGCTCGGCCCAGCAGCTGGGCCTGGTGGTGGCCGAGCTTACCCCGGCGCAGGAAAAGGAGCTCAAGGCCAAGGGCGGCGTGCGCGTGGTCTCTGCCAGCGATGCGGCCGCGCGCGCCGGCCTGCGCGAGGGTGACGTCATCATGGCGCTGGCCAACGTGGAAATCCGCGGCCTGAAGGACTTCGAAGCCGCCGTGGCCAAGGCTGACAAGGCCAAGCCCGTCAGCGTGCTGGTGCGCCGCGGCGAGTGGGCCCAGTACGCGCTGATCCGTCCCGCGCGCTGATCGCAGTCCTGCGGTCTGCGAGAGGCGGTTTGGTAGAATGGCCGGCCAAAAAATGGCCGCCGCCGCCCTGTGTGGGGCAGGCCGACAAGCCCAGCGCGGGCCGGCAGGCTGCCAGCGGGCGCCCCACGAATCCAGGCACAAGCCACGGCTTGCATGCAACACTGCAGGCCCTGTGGACAAGATGTGCACAAATTTTCTTTGCAACGTGGCAATGGCCCCTGGCACGGGCCGGGCGAGCTGTGCGGGCAGGTGTTTTTGCCTACAATGAAGCTCCAACCATCGCAGTTGCCAAAGATTGTTGGTTCAGGGCGCGTCGCTTAAGTCGAGGCGCCCTTTTTTCTTGGCTGCTGCCGTTGCATTTCACATTCTTGTCGTTAGCCGTTGATGAACCACATCCGAAATTTCTCGATCATTGCGCACATTGACCACGGCAAGTCCACGCTCGCCGACCGCATCATCCAGCGCTGCGGCGGCTTGGCGGATCGCGACATGGAAGCGCAAGTGCTCGACTCGATGGACATCGAGCGCGAGCGCGGGATCACCATCAAGGCGCAGACCGCGGCGCTGCAGTACCAGGCACGCGACGGCCAGATCTACAACCTGAACCTGATCGACACGCCCGGCCACGTGGACTTCTCCTACGAAGTGTCTCGCTCGTTGTCGGCCTGCGAGGGTGCGCTGCTGGTGGTGGATGCCAGCCAGGGCGTGGAGGCGCAGACGGTGGCCAACTGCTACACGGCGCTGGACCTGGGTGTGGAAGTGCTGCCCGTGCTCAACAAGATGGACCTGCCCCAGGCGGACCCGGAGACCGCCAAGGCGGAAATCGAGGATGTGATCGGCATCGACGCCGGCGAGGCGATTGCCATCAGCGCCAAGACCGGTATGGGCATCGACGACGTGCTCGAGCAGATCGTCGCCAAGGTACCGGCGCCGCGTGGCCAGGCCGCCGCGCCGCTGCGCGCCATGATCATCGACAGCTGGTTCGACAGCTACGTGGGCGTGGTGATGCTGGTGCGGGTGGTCGATGGCGAGCTCAAAAAAGGCGAGCGCTTCAAGATGATGGCCTCCGGCGCGGCCTACGACGCCAACAACCTGGGCGTATTCACCCCGGGCCAGGTCGCGCGCGACGTGCTTCGGGCGGGCGAGGTGGGCTACATCATCGCCGGCATCAAGGAGCTGAAGGCCGCCAAGGTGGGCGACACCATCACGCTGGAAAAGAAGCTGCCCAACAACCTGGGCCCGGCGGACAAGGCGCTGCCCGGTTTCAAGGAAATCCAGCCCCAGGTCTTTGCCGGCCTGTACCCCACCGAAGCCAACCAGTACGACGCGCTGCGCGATGCGCTGGAAAAGCTGCAGCTCAATGATGCCTCGCTGCACTACGAGCCCGAGGTATCGCAGGCGCTGGGCTTTGGCTTTCGCTGCGGCTTCCTGGGCCTATTGCACATGGAGATCGTGCAAGAGCGCCTGGAGCGCGAATTCGACCAGGACCTGATCACCACCGCGCCCAGCGTGGTCTATGAAGTGGTCAAGGGCGACGGCGAGGTCATCCAGGTGGAGAACCCCTCCAAGATGCCCGAGCAGGGCCGCATGCAGGAAATCCGCGAGCCCATCGTCACCGTGCACCTGTACATGCCGCAGGAATACGTGGGCCCGGTGATGACGCTGGCCAACCAAAAGCGCGGCGTGCAGATGAACATGCAATACCACGGCCGCCAGGTCATGCTGACCTACGAGATGCCGCTGGGCGAGATCGTGCTGGACTTCTTCGACAAGCTCAAATCCGTCTCGCGCGGCTATGCCTCGATGGACTACGAGTTCAAGGAGAACCGGCCGTCCGACGTGGTCAAGGTGGACATCCTGCTCAACGGCGAGAAGGTGGACGCGCTGTCCATCATCGTGCACCGCACCCAGGCGCAATACCGCGGCCGCGCGGTGGCCGCCAAGATGCGCGAGATCATCAGCCGCCAGCAGTTCGACGTGGCCATCCAGGCAGCCATTGGCGCCAACATCATCGCCCGAGAGTCCATCAAGGCGCTGCGCAAGAACGTGCTGGCCAAGTGCTACGGCGGCGACGTCTCGCGCAAGAGAAAGCTGCTGGAAAAGCAAAAGGCCGGCAAGAAGCGCATGAAGCAGATCGGTTCGGTCGAGGTGCCCCAGGAGGCCTTCCTGGCCATCTTGCAGGTCGAGGAGTAAAGCGGCCATGCACGCCATGCAATACATCACCGCCGCCGTGCTGGCGGCCTTCGTCGGCTACGTGGGCGCCTGGTACATGGGCGCCATCGAAGGCAATTTCGCGCTGCTGCTGTTCCTGGCCACGGCGGTCACCGGCGCCTACTGGCTGGCCGAGCGGCTGCTCTTTTTGCCGCGGCGCCGTCGCGCCGCGCAGGCGCTGGAAGCCGCTGCCGCGCAGCGCCGCGCCGAGCTGGACCGCATGGGCATCCGCCAGGTGGACGGCGACGTCGCCGAGGCCCGCGGCCGCATCCTCATGCAGCCGTGGTGGCTGGACTGGACGGCCGGGCTGTTCCCGGTCATCGCCATCGTCTTTTTGCTGCGCTCGTTTTTGTTCGAGCCATTCAAGATCCCGTCGGGCTCGATGATCCCCACGCTGCTGGTGGGCGACCTGATCCTGGTGAACAAGTTCACCTACGGCGTGCGCCTGCCAGTCATCAACAAGAAAATCACCGCTGGCACGCCCGTGCAGCGCGGCGACGTGATGGTGTTTCGCTACCCGCCGCAGCCCAGCATGGACTACATCAAGCGCGTGATCGGCATTCCCGGCGACGAGGTGGCCTACCTGAACAAGCGCCTGACGGTGAACGGCCAGGCCGTGCCTACTACGGCGCTGCCGGACTTCTTTGACCAAGACGCCATGCGCTACTTCAAGCAGTTCGAGGAAGACCTGGGCGGCAAGCGCCACCGCGTGCTGAACAACCCCGAGGCGCCCGCCTTCGTGCAGGGCGCCAGCAACTTCAAGTTCCGCGAGAACTGCCGCTACAGCGTGGAAGGCGTGAGCTGCACGGTGCCCGAGGGCCACTATTTTCTGATGGGCGACAACCGTGATAATTCGCTCGATTCGCGCTACTGGGGCTTCGTGCCGGACGAGAACATCGTCGGCCGCGCCTTCTTCGTGTGGATGAATTTCGGCAACCTCAAGCGCATCGGCCCGTTCAACTGAACGCAGGCCGCACTGCGCACACAACACCAACCGGGGGAAATCAGGCATGGCCAACAAGCAACGCACTGCGGCCCGCTCGCGCCAGCGGGGACTGTCCTTCATCGGCGTCATCTTCGTCGGCGTGCTGGCGGTGGCGGTTTTCGCCATTGGCGGGCAGTCGCTGCCCATCTTCATCGAGTACTTCGCCATCAAGAAGGCCGCCATCAAGGCCGCCCGCGATGGCAGCACGGTGCCCGAGATCCGCGGCGCCTTCGACCGCGCAGCCGCCATCGACAACATCGAGTCCGTCAGCGGCAAGGACCTGGAAGTGACCAAGCGCAACGACAAGATCGTCGTGTCTTTCAGCTACTCGCGCGAGATCCCGCTGGTCGGCCCGGCCTATCTGGTCTATCGGTTCAACGAATCGACCAACTGATCGCCCTTTCCCTTCACCTCACCTGCTTTTATCCCATCGGTGCCTTCCGACAGTCTCACGGCGCTGCAGCAACGGCTGCAGCATGCGTTTTCCGATCCTTTGCTGCTCGAGCGTGCCGTCACGCACCGCAGCTTCAGCTCCGAGCACAACGAGCGCCTGGAATTCCTGGGCGACTCGGTGCTGAACCTGGCCGTCTCCACCCTGTTGTTCACGCGGCTGCGCACGCTGCCTGAGGGCGAGCTGTCGCGCATCCGCGCGCACCTGGTGCGCCAGGAATCGCTGCACCCCATCGCCGCGCGGCTGCAGCTGCCCGAGGTGCTGCGCCTGGGCGAGGGCGAAGCCAAGTCGGGCGGCAAGCAGCGTCCCTCCATCCTGGCCGACGCGCTGGAGGCGGTGATCGGTGCGGTCTATCTGGACGCCGGCTATGAGGCCGCGCAGGCGCTGGTGCACCGGCTGTTCGAGGGCGTGGAGCTGAGCGCCCGCCTGCAGGCCGACTCCAAGGACGCCAAGACCGCACTGCAGGAGTGGTTGCAGGGCCGGCGCCTGAAGCTGCCCGGCTACCGTGTGGCCGAGATCACCGGCGCGGCGCACAACCAGGTCTTCCACATGGAGTGCGAGGTGGCCGAGAAAGGCCTGCGCGCCCGCGGGACCGGCGCCTCGCGGCGCGCCGCCGAGCAGGAAGCCGCCAGCGCCATGCTGGCCCAACTGAAAGCATTGAAGGCATGACTGGCACTACCAAAACAATAGCTGCTGGCGCAGAGCAGACGGGCGCTGAGGCCCAAAATGACCTTGAATCCATGCTCGCCGCGGCCCGTCCCGGTGGCGCGGCCCCGGTCGCGGCCGAGGGCCAGCGCTGCGGCCTGATCGCCATCGTCGGCAAGCCCAACGTGGGCAAGTCCACGCTGATGAACGCGCTGGTGGGGCAGAAGGTGAGCATCACTTCGCGCAAGGCGCAGACCACGCGCCACCGCATCACCGGTATCCGCACGCGCGAGCACACGCAGTTCGTTTTTGTCGATACGCCGGGCTTTCAGACCAAGCACAGCACGGCGCTCAACAAGTCGCTGAACAAGACCGTGATGGGCGCCATTGGCGACGTGGACCTGATCCTGTTCGTGGTCGAGGCCGGCAGCTTCACCCTGGCCGACGCCAAGGTGCTGAGCCTGTTCAAGCCCGGCATCCCCACGCTCTTGATCGCCAACAAGCTCGACGCCGTGCACCGCCGCGCCGAGATCGCGCCCTGGCTGCGGGACATGCAGGAGCGCCATCCGTTCGCCGAGTTCGTTCCCATGTCGGCCAAGAACAAGGGCGACATCGAGCGGCTGTACGGCATCGTCGAGAAATACCTGCCCGAGCAACCCTGGTGGTACGGCGAGGACGAACTCACCGACCGCAGCGAGAAGTTCCTCGCCAGCGAGACGGTGCGCGAGAAGCTGTTTCGCTTCACGGGCGACGAGCTGCCCTACACCTCCACGGTCATCATCGACAAGCTCGATGAGGAAAAGAGCAAGCAGTACAAGCGCTTCATCCGCATCGCCGCGACCATCGTGGTCGAGCGCGACGGCCACAAGGCCATGGTCATCGGCGAAGGCGGCGAGCGCCTCAAGCGCATCAGCACCGAGGCCCGCCAGGAGCTGGAAAAGCTGCTGGACGCCAAGGTGTTCCTGGAGGTCTGGGTCAAGGTGCGCTCGGGCTGGGCCGACGACGAGGCGCGCGTCCGATCTTTCGGCTATGAATAGCGATCAACCCCCTGCGCGGCTGTGCCGCTTCCCCCTTCTCTCGCCGCGCTGCGCGCTGCGGGAAGGGGGACGACGCCGCTGGACTGGCCAAGCCAGATCCACGGCGTCTGCTTGCCTGGCGCGGTTGGGTGCGGGGCGTGCGCCGCGAAGGCAGCGGGAGAGCAGGGTCTTTTTGGGTCAAATTGGCCTGCAGCGCCTGCTTGCCAAGCGCCGGCAGCTATAAAAAAAGTAGCGCGATGGCCACCCGCCGCATCGCTGATGAGCCGGCTTTCGTCCTGCACAGCTACGACTGGAGCGAGTCCAGCCTGATCCTGGAGACCTTCACCCGCCACCACGGCCGCGTGGTGCTGGTGGCCAAGGGGGCGAAAAAGCCCACCTCCAACTTCCGTCCCGTGCTGCTGCCGCTGCAGCCGCTGCGCGTGGCGTATGCGGTGACGGGCGGCGGCCAGGGCGAGATCCACCCCCTGCGCGGCGCCGAATGGGCCGGCGGCCACGTCATGCCCACGGGCGACGCGCTGCTGTCGGGCCTGTACCTGAACGAGCTGCTGCTGCGCCTGCTGGCACGCGAAGACCCCTACGCCGCGCTGTTCGACGTGTATGCCGGCGTCGTGCGCGTGCTGGGCAGCGGCGAGCATGGCGACGCGCTGGAGCCGCTGCTGCGCGCCTTCGAGCTGCTGCTGCTGCGCGAGCTGGGCCTGCTGCCCGCGCTGGACGTTGAGACCGCCACCCTCGGGCCCGTGGCGCCGGATGCGCCCTACGCCCTGGTGGCCGAGGGCGGGCTGCGCGCCGCTGCGCCCGGTGACCGTGCAAGCCTGGGCGGCGCGCAGTGGGCGGCATTGCAGCGCGCACTGGAGTCGGGCGCCGCCTACACCGCGCTGCTGCGCGCCGTGGCGCCCGTCGCCGCCGAGCTCAAGCCACAGCTGCGCGCGCTGCTGCAATACCACTGCGGCAGCCCGCTGCTGCGCACGCGCCAGCTGATGCGCGACCTGCAGGACCTGTAGGGCGCGCCGTGGCATCGCACCCTTCGGCGCGGCTGTGGATCGCCGCCTGGGCGCTGGCGCAAGGCGCGGCGCTGTGGTCGCTGCACCGTGCGCACGAAAGTCTGGCGCCAGCCGTGCTGTGGCCGCTGTACGTGCTGGCCCTGGCACTGCCGCTGACGCTGCAGCTGCTCGCCGCGCACCGCGGGCGGCAGCTGCTGTGGGCGCTGGCAGGCGCGCTGTGCCTGACGCTGGCGGCGGCGGCCGCCTATGTGGGCCATCAGGTCGTGGACGACCAGCGCGGCGCCGCGCAAGGGTGGTCGCTCGCGCTGCTGGCCGCCTGCTGGTTCGTGCTGCTGCCGTTCATCGAGCAGCGACTGGCCACGCGCCACTGGGCGCGCGACTACGCCCAGCTGTTCGCCGCCTCGTGGCGGCACGCCTTCCAGCTGCAGGTGGCCGCTTTGTTCGCCCTGCTGTTCTGGGCGCTGCTGATGCTGCTGGCGGCGCTGTTCAAGGTGCTCGGCGTGACGCTGTTCGCCACGCTCTTCGGCAGCCGGACGTTCATCTACCTGGCAACGCCGCTGGCCTTTGGCGCGGGGCTGGCGCTGTTTGCCACGCGCGAGGAGGCGCTGGAGGGCTTTTGGCGCACGCTGCTGCACGCGCTGGGCTCGCTGCTGCCGCTGGCCTGCCTGATCGCGCTGCTGTTCGCGCTGGCGCTGCCGGTGCGCGGCCTGGCGCCGCTGTGGGCCACGGGACGTGCCAGCGTGCTGATGCTGGGGCTGATGGCCTGGATCGTGTTTCTGTTCAACGTTGCCTGGAGCGACGGCACGGTGCAGGGCCAGCGCTTCGGCCCGCTGCTGCGCCGCCTGGTCGAGGCGGGGCTGCTCAGCCTGCCGCTCTATGCGCTGCTGTGCGCCTACGCGCTGGGCCTGCGCGTGGCCCAGCACGGCTGGAGCGTGGACCGCGTCTGGGCGGCGCTGGCCGTGCTGCTGATGGCCGTCTATGCGCTCGGGTATGCGGCCGCCGCGGTGCTGCCGCGGCGCGGCGCGCCGTGGATGGCGCTGACACGGCGCGTCAACGTCGCTGCCGCGCTTTTGGGCGTGGCACTGGCGCTGCTGACCTGCACGCCGCTGCTGGAGCCGGCACGCATCGCCGTGGCCAGCCAGCTGGCGCGGCTTGCGGCGCAGCGGATCGAGCCCGATGCGTTCGACTATCACTACCTGCGCTGGGACGCCGGCCGCGCGGGCCACGCGGCGCTTGAGCGCCTCAGCCGCGAGCAGGAGCATCCGCAAGCCGCGCAGATACGTCTGCAAGCGCAGCGCACGCTGGCGGCCACCAGCCGCTATCTTTCCGCGGACCTTGCGCCGGGCGATGAATGGACGCCCGAGAGGCTGCGCGCGCACCTGCGCCCCCACCCCCAGGGCACGGCCCCCGACGCCGGCTGGCTCGCCTTCGCGCTGGTGGCGCTGGAAGGCCGCACGCTCACCCTGGACTGCACAGAGGAGGCCCCGTGCCCGCTGCTGTCCATCGACATGGACGGCGACGGCCAGCCGGAGCAGGTGCTGCTCGACGGCCATGCCAGCCCGGTGTTCACCCGCGAGGGCGGCCACTGGCGCGAGGCCGGACGGCTGCATGGCCGCAACGCAGGGCGCCTGCACGGCGGCGTGGGTGGGGCTTCGCTGGAGCAGGGCGTGCGCACCCAGGCGCCGCGCTGGCACGATCTGCTCATCGGCGGCGAGCGCTACAGCGTGCGCGCATCCGATTGATTGCTATATTGGCCGCCCCACCGCGACAACCCGCTGCCACCCGATGACCGCCGCCTACCCGCGCACCTCCCTTTCCGTCAACGTCAACAAGGTCGCGCTGGTGCGCAATACGCGCCACCTGGGCATCCCCGGCGTGGCCCGTGCCGCCCGGCTGTGCCTGGCGGCCGGCGCCCAGGGCATCACCGTGCATCCGCGCCCCGACGGGCGCCACATCCGCGCGCACGACGTGCACGAGCTGGCTGAGCTGCTGGCCCAGGACTGGCCCGGGCGCGAATACAACATCGAGGGCAACCCCACGCAGAACCTGATGGAGTTCATCCGCGCCGTGCGCCCGAGCCAGGCCACCTTCGTGCCCGATGGCGAGGACCAGTTCACCAGCGACCACGGCTGGAGCTTCCCGCAGGACGCCGAACGCCTGGCGCCGCTGGTGGCCGAATGCAGGGCCCTGGGCGTGCGCGTCAGCCTGTTCATGGACCCGGTGCCCGAGCAGATGCAGGCGGTGCGCGCCGTGGGCGCCGACCGCATCGAGCTCTACACCGAGCCCTACGCCTGCGCCTGGGGCACGCCGCAGCAGGAGGAGCAGCTGGCGCGCTACGCCGCCGCCGCCCAGGCGGCGCTGGAGGCCGGCCTGGGCGTGAACGCCGGGCACGACCTGAACCAGGACAACCTGGCCGCCTTCGTCGCGCGCGTGCCGGGGCTGCTGGAAGTGTCCATCGGCCACGCCTTCATGTCGGACGCGCTGGAGCTGGGCTACGCCGCCGCCGTGCGCGCCTACCAGCAGTGCATCGACGACGGCATGGCGCGCCGCCGCTCCTGAATTAATAGCTGCCAGCGCTTGTCTGACAAGCGCTGGAGGCTGATTTGGCATGTAACCATGATCTACGGCATCGGAACCGATATCTGCGACGTGCGCCGCATCCAAGGCAGCCTGGAGCGCCATGGCGAGCGTTTTGCCCAGCGCGTGCTGGCCGATGGCGAACTGGCCACCTGGCGCGCTCGCAGCGCCCGCTGGCCCGAACGCGGCGTGCGTTTTCTGGCCACGCGCTTTTCTGCCAAGGAGGCCTTCAGCAAGGCCATCGGCTTGGGGATGCGCATGCCCATGACCTGGCGCGCCTGTGAGGTCGCCCACCTGCCCAGCGGCCAGCCCACGCTGATACTGCACGGCGCCTTGAAGGCGTGGTTCGACGCGCGCGGCCTGCGCGCCCACCTGAGCGTGACGGATGAGAGCGACTACGCCGCCAGCTTTGTCGTGGTCGAGCAGGCCTGACCGGCCCGCGCCGCCCGCTTGCGCTTGCCCGCGCGGCCGCGCAAAGGCGAAAGCCCCGCTGCAGTCATGCAACGGGGCCTTCGGGTTGGGCCAGGATGCGGGAGGTGTCAGCCCCCAGTGGCCTTGGACTTACTTCGTGGCGTCCTTGATGTCTTCCTTGGCGTTGCCGTAGGACTTTTGTGCGCCGCCCTCGACCTGCTTGGCCACGCCCTTGACCTGCTGCTCGGGGCTGTTGAAGACCTCGCCGGTCTTTTGTTGTACCTTGCCGGCAACTTCCTTGGCGGCGCCCTTGATCTGATCGGTGTTCATATGCTTTCCTTTGAAATGATGACGATGCACATCGGCCCGTATGGCCGTGCGACACCGCTAACTTAATGCCGCGCCGGGCCGCCATGAAGCAGCCAAAATTACATTCTCGGGTCGGCAGCAGCCTACATTCCGTCCCTGGCAGGCGCAGCCTCGCGTCTGGCTGTTGGTAACCAAAGAGCCCTCCAACCGTTGCCCGGCAAGCGCCACCAGCTATCCATTCAAGAGCAAAAGCCATGACACAACATTCCCCCCTGGTCATCGACGTGGCCGGCGCCACCCTGAGCGCCGACGACCACCGGCGCCTGGCGCACCCACTGGTGGGCGGCGTCATCCTGTTTTCGCGCAACTGGCAGCACCGCATGCAGCTGCTGGAGCTGACGGCCGCCATCAAGGCCGTGCGCGACGACCTGCTGATCTGCGTGGACCACGAAGGCGGGCGCGTGCAGCGCTTTCGCACCGACGGCTTCACCCACCTGCCGCCCATGCGCGCTTTCGGCGAGCTGTGGACTCAGGATGGCAAGGGCAGCAAACACCGCGAAGGCAGCGGCGCCCTGCGTGCCATGGACGCCGCCACGGCCGCCGGTTACGTGCTGGCCAGCGAGCTGCGCGCCTGCGGGGTGGATTTCTCGTTCACGCCGGTGCTGGACCTGGACTGGAAACATGAAGCCCCCACGCCAGCGCAAGCGCTGGCTGCCCCCCGAGGGGGCTCGGAAAGCTTGGGGCGGCCCGGCGCTTCCCGCAGCACCGTGATCGGCGATCGCGCCTTCCACAGCGACCCGCGCGTCGTCGCCATGCTGTCGCGCGCCCTCATGCACGGCCTGCTGCAGGCCGGCATGGCCAACTGCGGCAAACACTTTCCCGGCCATGGCCATGTGGCGGCCGATTCGCACACCGAAGTGCCGGTGGACCGGCGCAGCCTGACGGCCATCCTCAAGGACGATGCCGCGCCGTATGCCTGGCTGTCCAGTGTGCTGACCAGCGTCATGCCGGCGCACGTCATCTACCCCAAGGTGGACAGCCGCCCGGCGGGTTTTTCAAGCAAGTGGCTGCAAGACATCCTGCGCACGCGCCTGCGCTTTGACGGCGCCATCTTCAGCGACGACCTGAGCATGGAAGGCGCGCGCCGCCTGGACGGGCAGCTGGTCGGCTACGCCGACGCCGCCGTGGCTGCGCTGCAGGCCGGCTGCGATCTGGTGCTGCTGTGCAACCAGAGCCTGGAGGGCGGCAGGGCAGTGGACGAGCTGATCGACGGCCTGGCCGCCGCGGGTGCTGCCGGCCGCTGGCAGCCCAGCGAGGCGAGCGAAGCCCGCCGCGTGGCCCTGCTGCCGGAGACGCTGCCGCAGCCGTGGGAAGAGCTGATGGTGCAGCCGGCGTACATGCATGCGTTGGATTTGTTGCCGTAAGCTTGGCATTCACGCATAAAAAACAGGTGCAATCGGCCTCTAGCCCTTGCCCTGCAAGCGCCAGCAGCTATCAAAATAAAAGCGGCCAGAGGCCGCTTTGTTGGGGCACCAGGCCGGGTCACCCGCCCAGATACGCCTTGCGCACATCCGCATTGGCCAGCAGGTTCGCCCCCGTGTCCTGCAGCACCACGCGCCCGTTCTCCAGCACATAGCCCCGGTCGGCAATGGCCAGCGCGCGGTTGGCGTTCTGCTCCACCAGGAACACCGTCACGCCCTCGGCGCGGATGGTCTGGATGATCTCGAAGATCTGGGCAATGATGAGTGGCGCCAGGCCCAGGGTGGGCTCGTCCAGCAGCAGCAGGCGCGGGCGGCTCATCAGGGCGCGGCCGATGGCCAGCATCTGCTGCTCGCCGCCGCTCATGGTGCCGGCGCGCTGGTGGGCGCGGTCCTTCAGGCGCGGGAACAGCTGAAAGACGTGTTCCATGCCGGCCTCGACCTCGCCCTTGTCCAGGAAGAAGCCGCCCATCTTCAGGTTCTCCACCACCGTCAGCGCGGGGAACACACGCCGCCCTTCGGGCGAGACGGCGATGCCTTTCCTCATGATCAGGTGGGTGGATTGCTGGGTGATGTCCTCGCCCTCGAAGTGGACGCTGCCGGCGCTGGCGCGCGGCGTGCCGCACAGGGTCATGAGCAACGAGGTCTTGCCGGCGCCGTTGGAGCCGATGAGCGAGACGATTTCGCCCTGGTTGACGTGCAGGCTGGCGTCGTTGACGGCGCAGATGGCGCCGTAGTGGGTGAACAGGCCGCTGACCTGCAGCATGGGCGTGGCGCTGGCGGCGCCCGTGGTGGTGGTCGTTGTCGTGGTCGTCGTGGCCATCAGGCTTCTCCCAGATAGGCCTTGATGACCCGTTCATCGTTGCGGATGGCCTCGGGGATGCCCAGGGCGATGGGCTTGCCGTATTCCATGACCAGGATGCGCTCGGACACGCCCATGACCAGGCCCATGTCGTGCTCGATCAGCAGCACCGTCACGCCGTAGTCGCGCCGCAGCTGGTCGATGAGCTGCTGCAGGTCTTTCTTCTCCTGCGGGTTCAGGCCGGCAGCCGGCTCGTCCAGCATCAACAGGCGCGGGCCGGTGATCATGCAGCGGGCGATTTCCAGGCGCCTTTGGTGCCCGTAGGCCAGGTTGCCGGCCTCGCGGTTGGCGTACTGGCGCAGGCCCATCACATCCAGCCAGTGCAGGGCGCGCTCGATCTTCTCGGCCTCGCTCTTGCGGTAGCTGGCAGTGTTGAAGATGCCGGCCAGGAGCGGCGCGCGCGACTGGCGGTGCTGGGCCACCAGCAGGTTTTCCAGCGCCGTCATGGCCTTGAACAGGCGCACGTTCTGGAAGGTCCGCACCACGCCCTGATTGGCGACTTGGTGGCTGCTGTGGCCGGCGATGCTGCTGCCCGCCAGCTGGATCTGCCCGGCGCTGGGCTGGTAGAAGCCGCTGATGCAGTTGAACACGGTGGTCTTGCCGGCGCCGTTGGGGCCGATGATGGCAAAGACCTCCTTGGGCGCCACGTCGAAGGCGACATGGTCCACCGCCAGCAGCCCGCCAAAGCGCATGCACAGGTCCTTGACCTGCAAGAGAGGGGTGCCTGTCGTCATGCCGGCACCTCCACGTGGTGGCGCTTCATGGGCAGCAGGCCCTGCGGGCGCCAGATCATCATCACGATCATGACCAGGCCGAAGATCAGCATGCGGTATTCGGAAAACTCGCGCGCCACCTCGGGCAGCGCGGTCAGCAAAATGGCCGCCAGGATCACCCCCAGCTGCGAGCCCATGCCGCCCAGCACCACGATGGCCAGGATCAGCGCGGACTCGATGAAGGTGAACGACTCAGGGTTCACGATGCCCTGGCGCGCGGCGAAGAAGGCGCCGCCGAAGCCCGCGAACATGGCGCCCAGCGTGAAGGCCGAGAGCTTGATCTTCATCGGGCTCAGGCCGAGCGAGCGGCAGGCGATCTCGTCCTCGCGCAGCGCCTCCCAGGCGCGGCCGATGGGCATGCGGATCAGCCGGTTGCTGATGAACAGCGTGACCAGCGCCAGCAAAAGCGCCATCAAGTACAAAAAGATCACCATGTGCATGGAGTTGAAGTCCAGCCCGAAGAACTGGTGGAAGGTGGTGCCGCCCTCCACGCTCGGGCTGCGCGCCATCTCCAGGCCCAGCACGCTGGGCTTGGGCAGGCCCGAGATGCCGTCCGGCCCGCCCGTCCAGTCCGTCAGGTTGACCAGCAGCAGGCGGATGATCTCGCCGAAGCCCAGCGTCACGATGGCCAGGTAGTCGCCGCGCAGGCGCAGCACCGGAAAGCCCAGGATGAAGCCGAACAGGGCCGACATGGCGCCCGCCAGGGGCAGCGCCTGCCAAAAGCTCCAGCCGGCCCAGTGGTACAGCAGGGCGAAGGTGTAGGCACCTACGGCATAAAAGCCGACGAACCCTAAGTCCAGCAGGCCGGCGAAGCCCACCACCACGTTCAGGCCCAGGCCCAGCATCACGTAGATCATGGCCAGCGTGGCGATGTCCACGGCGTTGCGCCCGGCAAAGAAGGGCCAGATGATGGCGATCATCAGTGCGGCCAGCAGCAGCACGCTGTGCTGGCGGGGTGCGATCTGCGGCAGGCTGGGCAGGGAGATGCGCGGCAGGCGCTGCACGAACAGCGGGCGCAGCAGCTGCACCACGAAGACCGCCAGGCAGCCCCACAGCAGCGTGCGCCAGTCGGGCACGATGACGGTGCGCATGCCGGCGCGCTCCAGGTGCAGGGTGAAGATGGGCAACACCACGATGGCCGCAAGGAACGCGGAGACGAAGGCGTGGCGCAGGTTGGCCGAGAAGGCCATGGGTCGTTGTGCCGTGGCTTGCATCACACCTTCTCCACTTCGGGCTTGCCCAGCAGGCCGGTGGGGCGAAACAGCAGGATCAGCACCAGCAGGCCGAAGGCCACGATGTCCTTGTATTCGGACGAGATGTAGGCCGCGGCGAAGGTCTCCGCCACGCCCAGGACCACGCCGCCCAGCATGGCGCCGGGAATCGACCCGATGCCGCCCAGCACTGCAGCCGTGAAGGCCTTGATGCCGGCAATGAAGCCGATGAAGGGGTTGAGCTTGCCCACCGCCAGCGCGATCAGCACGCCGCCCACGGCCGCCAGCACGGCGCCCAGGATGAAGGTGAAGGAGATGACGCGGTTGGTGTCGATGCCCAGCAGGTTGGCCATGTGCATGTCCTGCGAACAGGCGCGCGAGGCGCGGCCCATGCGCGAGTGCTTGATGTACACCGTCAGCAGCGCCATCAGCGCCACGGCCACCACGATGATGAGGATGCGCGAGTAGGGCACGAAGATCTCGAAGCCCCCGTCCTCGCCGCCGAAACGCAGCGCGCCGGGGATGAGCGAGGGCACGGCCATGTCACGCGCGCCCTGGCCCAGGGCCACCCAGTTCTGCAGGAAGATGGACATGCCGATGGCCGAGATCAGTGCCACCAGGCGCGGGCTGCCGCGCAGCGGCTTGTAGGCCACCTGCTCGACCACGAAGCCATAGACGCCGGTGATGACCACCGCCACGATGAGCATGATGGAAATGATGGCCCACACCGGCAGGCCGCTTTGCATGCCGATGGCCGACAGTGTCACCAGGCCGATGTAGGCGCCGATCATGTAGATCTCGCCGTGGGCAAAGTTGATCATCCCGATGATGCCGTAGACCATGGTGTAGCCGATGGCGATCAGGGCGTAGATGGCGCCCAGGGACAGACCGTTGAATAGCTGCTGTATCAGCTGGGGCAAGAGATCGGACATGGTGTGTCCCCCCTCCTCAATCGAAAAAAAGGGCCACGAGGGGCCCGGATGGCAGCACACCGGTGCGCGCTGGGCAGCGCACACCGGTGTGCATGGGGAGCGGCTGGCTTACTTGGCGGCGGGCGACTTGCTGCCGTCCTTGTGCCACTCGAAGACCTGGAAGTCGAACGCGTTCAGGTCGCCCTGCTTGTTCCAGGACACGGGGCCCAGCACCGTCTCGACGGTGGCCTTGTGCAGGTGGTCGGCCACCTTGGCGGGGTCGTCGCCCACGGCATTGATGCCGTCCAGGATGGCCTGCGTGGCGGCGAACGAGGTCAGCTGGAAGGCGCCGGATGCATTGCGCTTCTTGTCCTGGAAGGCCTTCACCACGGCAGCGTTCTTGGGGTTGGCCGAGAAGTCGGCGGGCAGCGTCACCAGCATGCCTTCGACGGCAGGGCCGGCAATGGCGTTCACTTCGGGGTTGCCCACGCCCTCGGGGCCCATCATGCGGACCTTGAGGCCCTGCTCGTTGGCCTGGCGCAGCAGCAGGCCCATCTCGGGGTGGTAGCCGCCGTAGTAGACGAAGTCCACGCCCGCGCTCTTGAGCTTGGTGATGACGGCGGAGTAGTCGCTGTCGCCGGCATTGATGCCTTCGAACAGGGCAACCTGCACGCCGGCCTTCTTCAGGTCGTCGCGCACGGACGAAGCGATGCCCTGGCCGTAGGACTGCTTGTCGTGCAGCACGGCGACCTTCTTGGGCTTGGCCTTCTCGACGATGAACTTGGCGGCCGAGGGGCCCTGCTGGTCATCGCGGCCGATGGTGCGGAAGATGAAGTGGTAGTTCTTGCCGTCAGTCAGCGCGGGCGACGTGGCCGAGGGGGTCACCACCACCACGCCTTCGTTGTTGTAGATCGGGGCGGCGGCGATGGATGCGCCCGAGCACACCGGGCCCACCACGTAGCCGATCTTGGCGTTGACCACGCGGTTGGCGGCTACCGGGCCCTGCTTGGGCTCGCAGGCGTCGTCGATGGCGACCAGCTCGATCTTCTTGCCGTTGATGCCGCCGGCGGCGTTGGCCAGCTCAACAGCGGTGGATGCGCCTTCCTTGACCATGTCGCCGTACTGGGTCAGCGGGCCCGTGGTCGGCATGACCATGGCGATTTTGATCTGCGCATGCGCGGGCAGCAGCAATGCAGCGCCGGCCAGGCCCATGGCAGCGACGACAGAATGCATGCGAAACGGAACGGTCATAACGGTGTCTCGGTGTGAACGGAGGTGATGTAAAAATCAACAGGCCCCTGAAGGGGCCTGCGGCAGAGGCCGCCAGCTTATCTGTCTGCAGGAAGTGGGCAACAGGGTAATTGCGGGTGTTGGCGTGCCAGACATTTTGCTAAACGGGCGCAGCCTATAGCAGGCTGGAGCCCCGCTGCACCTGGGGCAGAACCGTTGCCTGTTCCGGCGTCACCGGCGGCACCGGCGGCACCAGCCGCTCTGCCGGCACCGGCGTGCCAGCACGCCAGCGCCGCAGCACGCGCTGAAAGATCAGGGCGTTGGGGATCTGCAGCAGCGTCCCGGGCTCAGGGGCGGTGGCGTCTTCCAGCGTGGTGTAGAGCATGTTGATGTCCACCACCCGGCCCAGGGCGCCCGGCTTGTCGCCGCTGTCCAGCAGTTCGATGTGGTCGCCGATGCGGTAGGGCCCCACGGTGACGATGAGCAGCGCGCAAAACAGGTTGGACAGCACGCTCCAGGCGGCGAAGAACGCCACCGCGCCCACGGTGGCAAAGCCGGTGAAGGCCGTCCACAGCACGCTGGCCGACACGCCCAGGCGCTCCAGCGCCAGCAGCAGGGCGCCACCATAGACCAGCCAGCGCAGGACGTTGCGCACCGGCTTGAGCAGGTCGTGGGGAAACTGGTAATGCTCGCTGGCGCGGCGCAGTATGCGATGCAGCAGCCGCTGCAGCAGCAGGGCCACCAAGGCGATCAGGGCCAGCTGCAGCAACGGCACGATGACTTCCAGCCAGTCGTGCATCCAGAGGGGCAGGTAGGACGTCAGGCGCGAATGCATGCGGTCAAAAAGGCGGAGGCGGGCCGCGGGTTCACAGGTGGCGCTGCTCGATGGTATCCATCTGCATCTCGAAGCTGAAAAAGCGGTTGCGGCCCTGTGCCTTGGCGGCGTACAGGGCCTCGTCGGCGCGGATCAGCATGCTCTCGGCGCTGGTCGTGGCGTCGGGCACGCAGGTGGTGATGCCGCCCGAGAGCGTGAGCATGTGGCCGCCGGGCGAGTCGGGATGGGTGAGGGCGCGGCTGGCCAGCAGCTTGCCCAGGGCGCGCGCGAACGTCATGGCGCCCGAGCGCGGGGTGCCCGGCAAGATCAACGCGAACTCCTCGCCGCCGTAGCGCGCGGCCGTGTCGCGCGGACGCATGCAGACCTCGCGCAGCACGCGGCTGACCGCCTTCAGGCATTCATCGCCCTGCACGTGGCCCAGCGTGTCGTTGTAGCGTTTGAAGTGGTCCAGGTCGCACAGCATCAGCGTCAGCGGCGTGCCGTCGCGGCGCGCGGCCAGGATTTCGCTGTGCAGGATGCGGTCGAAGCCGCGGCGGTTGACCAGGCCCGTGAGCGGGTCCAGCTCCACCATTTCGTTGAGCCGCTGGTTGGCCAGGTGCAGCTCCTCGGTCAGCTGCACCAGGCGCCGGCGCATGTCGCGCAGGCGGCGCATGGCGCGCAGCTTGGCCGCCAGCACGATCGGCCGAACCGGCTTGACCAGATAGTCGTCGCCACCGGCTTCAATGCCGCGCCACAGGTCGCCGTCGCCGTCCAGGCCGGACAGGAAGATGATGGGCGTCCAGCCACCGGGCTCGGCCTCGCGCATGCGCTGGGCCACCCAGTAGCCGTCCTCGCTGCCGGGCAGGCGGATGTCCAGCAGCACCAGGTCGGGGCGGCGCAGCTTGAACAGCTGCAGCGCGGCGTCCGCATCGGCGGCCTGCAGCACCTCGGTGGCGCCGGCGCGCTGCAGCTCGCTGCACAGCTGGGCGCGCAGCGAGGCCTGGTCTTCCACCAGCAGCACGCAAAACGGCTCGTGCTCGGGCGCGGCGCTCGCGGCGGGGGCCATGGATGGCGGCGGGGAGATGAGCGGCGCCCTGGCTCAGTGCTCGCGGCGCAGGGCCGGGAACAGGATCACGTCGCGGATGCTGGGGCTGTCGGTGAGCAGCATCATCAGCCGGTCGATGCCGATGCCGCAGCCGCCCGTGGGGGGCAGGCCGTATTCCAGCGCGCGCACGAAGTCGTGGTCGAAATACATGGCCTCGTCGTCGCCGCTGTCCTTGGCGTCCACCTGCGCCTGAAAGCGCGCCACCTGGTCCTCGGCGTCGTTCAGCTCGGAGAAACCGTTGCCGAACTCCCGCCCGGTGATGTACAGCTCAAAACGCTCAGTCACCTCGGGCCGGGTGTCGTTGGCGCGCGCCAGCGGGCTGATCTCGGTCGGGTGCTCCATGATGAAGGTGGGCTGCCAGAGCTTGTCCTCCACCGTTTCCTCGAAGTACAGCACCTGCAGGCCGGCCAGCGTGCGCGTGGACAGGCGCTGCTTTTCCTCCGTCATGCCCAGCTTCTTGAGGGCGCTGATCAGCCAGGCGGCGTCGTCCACGTGAGCGCCCGCTTCGGTGTACTGGTAGATGGCCTCGCGGATGGTCAGGCGGGCAAAGGGCTGCGCCAGGTCCACGGCGCGCCCTCCGTAGGTCAGCTGCAGGCTGCCGGTGGCTTTCAGGGCGGCGTTGCGCACCAGGCTTTCCGTGAAGTCCATCAGGTCGCGGTAGTTCCAGTAGGCCGCGTAGAACTCCATCATGGTGAACTCGGGGTTGTGGCGCACCGAGATGCCTTCGTTGCGGAAGTTGCGGTTGATCTCGAACACCCGCTCGAAGCCGCCCACCACCAGGCGCTTCAGGTACAGCTCGGGGGCGATGCGCAGGAACATCTCCTGGTCCAGCGCGTTGTGGTGCGTGGAGAAGGGCCGGGCGTTGGCGCCGCCGGGGATGGGGTGCAGCATGGGCGTTTCCACCTCCAGAAAGCCATGCTCGACCATGAAGGCGCGGATGCCGGAAATCGCCTGGCTGCGCGCCACGAAGCGCCGGCGTGCGGCCTCGTCGGTCATCAGATCGACGTAACGCTGGCGGTACTTGACCTCCTGGTCGGCCACGCCGTGGAACTTGTCGGGCATGGGGCGCAGGTTCTTGGTCAGGAGGCGCAGGCGCGTCACCTTGACCGACAGCTCGCCCGTCTTGGTCTTCATCAGCGTGCCCTCGGCGCCCAGGATATCGCCCAGGTCCCAGCGCTTGAAGTCGGCGTAGGCCTCCTCGCCCACGGCGTCGCGCGTCACGTACAGCTGAATGCGCCCGCCCGTCTCGCCCAGCGAGCCGTCCTGCAGCGTGGCAAAGCTGGCCTTGCCCATCACGCGCTTGAGCATCATGCGGCCGGCCACGCTCACGGCGATGGCCTGGGCCTCCAGCGCCTCGCCCTCCTGGCCGCCGTGCGCGGCCTGCAGCTCTGCGGCGCGGTGGGCAGGCTTGAAGTCGTTGGGAAAGGCCACGCCTTCGCCGCGCCCCTGGCGCTCGCGCAGCTCCCGCAGTTTCTCGCGGCGCTCGGCGATGAGCTGGTTTTCATCCACGGGCGGGTTGGCGGGGGTGGGCTGGTCGGAAGACATAGGAAAGAGACAGAAGAACGCAGGGGGAAGGGGAGGGTGGCGGGGCGCTGGCCCGGCCCGCCGGCGCGGTGCGCGCTTTGGGACAATCGCGGGATTTTAGGCCCTGCCCGCGCGCTGGGCCCTTCATTGCAGCCAACCCATCATGAAGATCACCATCATCGGCGCGGGCTATGTGGGCCTGGTCTCCAGCGCCTGCTTCGCGGAACTGGGCAATCACGTCGTCTGCGTGGAACGCGACGCTCTGCGCGTGGCGCAGCTGCAGTCCGGCGAGGTGCCGCTGCACGAGCCCGGCCTGCAGGAGCTGGTGGCGCGCAACCTGGCGGCCGGGCGCCTGGCCTTCGCCACCGATGTGGCGCTGGGCGTGCGCCATGCCCAAGTGCTGTTCATCGCCGTGGGTACGCCCATGGCGGCGGATGGCAGCGCCGACCTGACGCAGGTGCTGGAGGTGGCGCACGCCGTGGGCCGGCACGTGTCGCGCTTCCTGGTGGTGGCCAACAAGTCCACCGTACCGGTGGGCACGGCGCAGCGCGTGCACGACGCCATTGCCCAGGGGCTGGCCGCGCGCCAGCTGGCCCGCGTGCCGGCGTTCGCCGTAGCCTCCAACCCGGAATTTCTCAAGGAGGGCGCGGCGGTGGAGGACTTCATGCGCCCGGACCGCGTCGTCATCGGCGTGCCCGAGGGCCGCGCTGGCGAGCGCGCGGCCGGCCTGCTGCGCCGCGCCTACGCGCCCTTCAACCGCAACCGCGAGCGCATGGTGGTGATGGACGTGAAGAGCGCCGAGCTGGCCAAGTACGCCGCCAATGCCCTGCTGGCCACCAAGATCAGTTTCATGAACGACATGGCAGCGCTGGCCGACGCCGTGGGCGCCGACATCGAGCAGGTGCGCCGCGGCATCGGCTCGGACCGGCGTATCGGCTATGACTTCATCTACGCCGGCCTGGGCTACGGCGGATCGTGCTTTCCGAAGGACGTGGCCGCCCTGTGCCACACGGCGCGCGGCGCCGGCCAGCGCCTGCGCGTGGTCGAGGCTGTGCAGGCCGTCAACGACGCTCAGGCCGGGCGCTTCGTGCAGCGCCTGCTGCAGCATTTTGGCGGCTCGCTGGCGGGGCGGGTGATCGCCCTGTGGGGCCTCACATTCAAGCCCGGCACCGACGATGTGCGCGAGGCGCCCAGCCGCATTCTGGTGCGCCGGCTGGTGGCCGCCGGCGCGCGCGTGCAGGCGCACGACCCGCTGGTGCATTCGCTGGAGCAGCTGATGGCGGGCGACCCGCCCGCCCGGCGCGCGCGGCTGGCGCCCCACGTGGCCTTTTGCGCCGGCCCGCTGCAGGCCGCCCAGGGCGCCGATGCGCTGGTGATCGCCACTGAATGGAAGATCTACCGCAGCCCCGACTTCGCCGCCCTGCGCCGGGCGCTGCGCGCGCCGGTCATCTTCGACGGGCGCAACCTGTTCGACCCGGCCGAGCTCGGGCGCCAGGGGTTTTTCTACCAGGGCGTGGGGCGCGGGCAGCGGTGAGGGACCTGGGCCAGGGCGTGCGCGCCGCCGTCGCCTTCACGCTGGCGCAGCACGGCGCCTTCTTCGCCTCGGCCTGGCTGCTGTCTGCCTGGCTGGGCGCCCAGCCGTTCGGCGCCTGGAGCCAGGCGCTGGCCCTGGCCAGCGTGGCGGCGGCGCTGGCCCCGCTGCGGCTGGAATACGCCGGCCAGTTGCAGGCGCGAGAGCGCCGCGCCCGGCGCCTGTTCGCCAGCGCGCGTCGGGTGGCGTGGACGACGGCGCTGGCCGCCGCCGTGCTGGCGCTGGCGGCGCTGGCCGGCGGCGCGCCGCACTGGCTGGCCGCCGGTGCGCTGGCTGTGGGGCCGCTGGCGCTGCTGCAGATCCGCGCCACCGAGCAGGCGCGCGCCCACCGCCTGGCCAGCGCCGCGGCCGCGCGGGCGCTGCCCGCCCTGCTGATGGTGCCGCTGCAGCTGCTGGCCTGCGCGCTGGAGCGGCCGGCCGCTGCCGCGTGGACCGTGCCGGCCGCGGCCTGGCTGGCCTGGGCGCTGTTGCCGCGCGCGCGGGCGTCGGTGCCTGGCTGGGACCGCCGCCTGCTGCGCGCCCACTGGCGCTTTGCCCGGGCGGAATGGACAGGCCTGGCCCTCAACACCGCGGCCAACCACGGCCAGGTGCTGGCCGTGGGCTGGATGGGCGGCGACGCGGCAGCCGGCGCCATCGCCCTGGGGCTGCGCGCGGCCATGCTGCCCACCAGCCTGGTGGGCCTGGCCTGGGCGGACGATCTGCGCGCGCGCGTGGTGGCCGGCGCAGGGCGCGCGGCCGTGGCGGCGGCGCTGGTGCGCATGGCGCTGCTGTCGCTGCCGGTGCACGCGGCGCTGATGGCGCTGGCGCCTGCCATGGTGCCCTGGCTCTTCCCGGCCCAGGGGCGGGAGCTGGTGTGGGTGGTGGCGGCGCTGGCGCCCCTGGGCGCCGTGCGGCTGGTGGCCAGCCCGGTGGCCTTCCTGCCGGCCTGGCGCGGCTGGCTGGGCACCAGCGTGCTGCTGCAAGGCCTGCTGTGCGCAGCCGCGCTGGGCGCGGCCGTGGCGGGCTACGGGTGGGGCGGCGTGGCGGGCGTGGCCGCGCTGTACGCGGCGGCGGCCTCGCTGGTCTATGCGGCGTACATTGCGCTGGCGCTGCGGGCCGTGCGGGCGGCTGCGTAGAATGGCTGCGGTCTGTCAAAATTGATAGCTGCTGGCGCTTGATGGGCGGGCGCTGGAGGCCGATTTGGCTTGAATTTTCTGTAAAGGCAACGCATGGGCAGGCAGGGCAGGGTGGGCGCGCAGCGCGAGGCGACGCTCGATCGTGGCCACTACGTGGGCGAGGCCAACTTCACGCCCGAGCATCTGCACTCCATGTCGTTCCAGGTGCTGCAGCTGCACGCCATGCGCCCACGCCGGGTGCTGGAGGTGGGCGTGGGCAACGGTTTCGTCTCCACCTTCCTGCGCCAGGCCGGCATCGAGGTGGTGACGGCCGACATCAATCCCGCGCTGGGCGCCGACCTGTGCGCGCCCCTGGGCCAGCTGCCGGCGCTGCTGGCGGGCGAATCGTTCGACGTGGTCTCGTGCTGCGAGGTGCTGGAGCACATCCCCTTTGAGCAGTTCGGCGCGCAGCTGGATGCACTGCGTGCGCTGGCCCCGCGGGCCTTCCTCTCGCTGCCGGGGCATTTCCCGTGGCTGGGGCTGGCCGGAAGGCTGGGCATCCACAACCGCTTCGTGGACGTAGCGCTGGGCCTGCGCATCCCCTGCCGCAGGCGGCTGACCGATGGGCACTACTGGGAGATCGCCTCGCACTGGCGCACCCGCCGCGGTGCGCTGGAGGCGGCCATGCGCGAGCGCTGGGGCGCCGTGGACAGCGGGGTCTTCCCGATGCACCGCTATCACTACTACTTTCGCTGCGGCGGCGGCGCGCGGGCATGAGCGCCGCGCCGGGCCGTCCCACGCAAGCGCGCACCGCAGTGCCAAGCACGCAGGCTGCCCCGTGAGCGCGCCGCCCCTGGCTGGCGGCGCAGGCACGCCGCAACTGGTCTCCGTCATCGCCCCCTGCCGCAACGAGCGCGCGCACATCGAGGCGTTTTGCGCCAGTGCGGCCCGCCAGCAGCTGCCGCCCGGCTGGCAGATGGAGGTGCTGATCGCCGATGGCGCCAGCGACGACGGCACGCGCGAGCTGCTGCAGCGCCAGTGCGAGCAGGACGCGCGCTTTCGCTGGCTGGACAACCCGGGGCGCATCGTCTCCAGCGGGCTCAACCGCTGCATTGCCGCCGCGCAGGGCGCGGTGATCGCCCGGCTGGACATCCACAGCGAATACGCCCCCGACTACCTGGCCCAGTGCATCGCCGTGCTGCAGCAAACGGGCGCAGACAACGTGGGCGGCCCCTGGCGCGCCCAAGGCCACACGCCCATGCAGCGTGCCGTGGCCGCGGCCTTCCAGTCGCCCTGGGTGGCAGGCGGCGCGCGCTCGCGCGACCTCGGGTACGAGGGCGAGGTGGACACCGTCTATCTGGGTTGCTGGCCGCGCGCCACCTTTGCGCACTTCGGATGCTTCGACGAGCAGCTGGTGCGCAACCAGGACGACGAGCACAACCTGCGCCTGCGCCGCGCCGGTGGGCGCGTCTGGCAGAGCCCGCTCATCCGCAGCACGTACTACCCCCGCGCACGGCTGGGCCAGGTCTTTCGCCAGTACCAGCAGTACGGCTACTGGAAGCCCTTTGTCATTGCCAGACACGGCCAGGCCGCCGCCCTGCGCCACCTGGTGCCCGCCGCCTTTGTGCTGGCACTGATGGCGGGCGCCGGCCTGGCCCTGGCCTGGAGCCCCGGGCCCCTGGCCGCGCTGCTGCTGGCCTACAGCCTGCTGCTGGCGCTGGCCATCGCCGGCATGCGCGGCGTGGGGCCAGGCGTGGCCACGCGCGCAGTAGCGGTCATCGCGGCCTACCACCTGGGCTACGGCTGGGGCTCGCTGCGCGGCTGGTGGGACTGGTGGCGCCACCGCGCGCCGCAGTCGCGCTGGGGAGCGCTGACGCGATGAGCCAGGACGAGTCCAGCCGCGTGCGCCAGCGCTACGCAAGGCGTGATGCGGCCCTGGACGCACGGCGCTACGCCCTGACCGATGCCTACGCCCTGGCCGCCTGGCAGGAGCGCCAGCGCGCCATGGTGCGCCTGCTGGCCGGGCGCCGCTTGGCGGACCTGTCGGTGCTGGAGGTGGGCTGCGGCAGCGGCGGCAATCTGCAAGACCTGATTCGCCTGGGCGCCACGCCCGCGCTGCTGCAGGGGCTGGAGCTGCAGGCCGAGCGGGCCGGGCAGGCGCGCGCCGCGCTGCCCGCCGCCTGCCGCATCCATGCCGCCGACGCGCTGCAGGCCGACGTGCCGGAGGCCAGCCAGGACCTGTTGCTGCTGTTCACCGTGTTTTCGTCCCTGTTGTCGGACGCCGCCCAGCAGGCGCTGGCCGCCCGCGCCTGGCACTGGCTGCGCCCGGGCGGGGCCGTACTGTGGCACGATTTCACCGTGGGCAACCCGCGCAACCCCGACGTGCGCGGCGTGCCCCTGGCCCGCGTGCGCGCGCTGCTGCCCCAAGGGCGCATGCAGGCGCGCCGCGTCACGCTGGCGCCACCGCTCGGGCGCATGCTGTGCCGCGCCCATCCCGGCCTGTATGCCTGGGCCAACGCGCTGCCCTGGCTGCGTACCCACGTGCTGTGCCTGATCGAGAAACCCTGACCTGCCGCCATGCCATCGACCGACCCTTTCGTGCCCTTCGCCCTGCCCGACATCGGCCCGCAGGAGGAAGCCGAGGTGCTGGACACCCTGCGCTCGGGCTGGCTCACCACAGGCCCCAAGGTGGCGCGTTTCGAGAAAGCCTTTGCCGGCTTCCTGGGCGCTTCAGGCCTGCATGTGCTGGCGGTCAATTCCGCCACCGCCGGCCTGCACCTGGCGCTGGATGCGCTGGGCATCGGCCCGGGCGACGAGGTCATCACCACCACCCACACCTTCACCGCCACGGCCGAGGTCATCCGCTACATGGGCGCCCAGCCGGTGCTGGTGGACATCGAGCCGCATACCCTGTGCATCGATCCGGCCCAGGTGGCGGCGCGCATCACGCCGCGCACACGCGCCCTGATCGTCGTGCACTTCGGCGGGCGCAGCGCCGACATGACGGCCCTGCTGGCGTTGGCGCGTGCCCACGGCCTGCGTGTGGTCGAGGACGCGGCCCATGCGCTGCCGGCCACGCACGCCGGGCAGCTGGTCGGCACCCTGGGCAGCGACGCCACCGTCTTCAGCTTTTATGCCAACAAGACCATGACCACCGGCGAGGGCGGCATGCTGGTGCTGCGTGACGAGACCCACGCCCGGCGCGCCCGCGCCATGCGGCTGCACGGCATCGACCGCGACGCCTTCGCCCGCTTCAACACCGCCGTGCCGGCCTGGCGCTACGACGTGGTGGCGCCGGGCTTCAAGTACAACCTGACGGACATCGCCGCCGCCATCGGCCTGGCGCAGCTGCCCCGGCTGCGGGCCATGCAGCAGCGGCGTGCCGAGATCGCCGCGGCCTACCGCGAGGCCCTGGCCGACCTGCCGCTGGCCTTGCCGCCGCTGCCGGCCCCGGGCGATGTGCACGCCTGGCACCTGTTTGCCGTGCAGGTGCACGGCATGGCGCGCGACGCCTTCATCGACGCCATGTTCGCCCAGGGCATCGGCATGAGCGTGCACTACGTGCCCCTGCACCAGATGAGCTACTGGCGCCAGTCCTGCGGCCTGGACGCGGGCGACTTCCCCGTCAGCCAGGCGGTGTATGAGCACACCGCCTCGCTGCCGATCTACAGCCGCATGGACGACGCCACGGTGCAGCGCGTGGCTGCGGCCGTGCGCCGTGTGCTGCCGGGCGCATGAAACGGGCGCTGGACATCGCCGCGGCCCTGATGGCGCTGGCGCTGCTGTGGCCGCTGCTGCTGGCGCTGGCGCTGGCCGTGCGGCTGGATTCGCCAGGGCCGGCGCTGTTTCGCCAGGAGCGCGTGGGCCTGCACGGCAGGCCGTTTCGCATCCACAAGTTCCGCACCATGCGCACGGGCGAAAGTGGCCCGCTGGTCACCGCCTCGGGGGATGCCCGCATCACCCGCGTGGGCCGCGTGCTGCGCCGCCACAAGCTGGACGAGCTGCCGCAGCTGCTGGACGTGCTGCGCGGCCGCATGAGCCTGGTGGGGCCGCGCCCGGAGGTGGCACGCTACATGGCGCTGTACCCGGCCGAGGCGCGCAGCGTCATCCTGTCCGTGCGCCCCGGCCTGACCGACCCGGCCAGCATCGCCTTCCGCCGCGAGGAGGAGCTGCTGGCCGCGTCCCCCGAGCCCGAGCGCACCTACATCGACACGCTCATGCCGCTCAAGCAGCGCTACTACCTGGACTACGTGCGCACGCAAAGCCTGCGGGGCGACCTGGCCATCGTGCTGCGCACCGCTGCTGCGCTGCTGGGCGGAGGCGGGGCATGAGTGCCCGCCCGGCCGCTCCAAAGGGGGCTTGCGCCGCAGTGCAAAGCACGGAGGCGACCCCATGAGCATTCCCATGCGCTGGAGCCGGGGCGTGCTGCTGTTCGCGCTGGCCGACCTGGCCATGGTGGCGCTGGCCTGGTGGGCGGCGTTCTGGCTGCGCTTCAACTTCGAGATGCCGCAGGAGTACCTGTCCTTGGCGTTCAGGACCATGCCCTGGGGCGTGCTGTGCATGGCCATGGGCCTGGGCCTGGCGCAGGTGCAGCGCCAGGCCTGGCGCTACGTGGGACTGGCCGACCTGCGCCGCCTGGCCTGGGGCGTGCTGCTGGGCACGCTGGCGGCCACGGCCAGCATCATGGCGCTGCGCTACGAGGGCTTTGCGCGCTCGGTGCTGCCGCTGTTCGGCGTGCTGACGCTGGTGCTGCTGGCCGGCAGCCGCGCCGCCTGGCGCACGCTGGCCGAGCGGCGCGCCCAGCGCCAACGCCCGCCCGGGCGCAAGCCGCTGCTCATCGTCGGCACGCTGGAGGAGGCCGACCAGGCGCTGCGCACCCTCAAGGGCGTGCCCGGCTGGCACCCGGTGGGCATCGTCTCGCCGCGCGGCGAGGACGCCGGGCGCAGCTTGCAGGACGTGGCCGTGGTCGGCGCCAGCGAGTCCCTGGGCAGCGTGGCCGAGGCGCTGGGCGTGCGCTCGGTGCTGGTGGCCAGCTCACCGGGCTCGGCGCTGCGGCGCGAAGTGCTGCTGCGCTGGTCGGGCACGGGGCTGAACGTACTGTCGATGCCGGTGGCCGACCACTGGCTGAGCGCACCTGCTCCCGACCTGCGCCAGGTGCAGCTGGAGGACTTGCTGGGGCGCACGCCCGTGGTGCTGGATGCGCGCGACCTGGCCGACTGGCTGTCCGGCCAGACAGTGCTGGTCAGCGGTGCGGGCGGCTCCATCGGCGCCGAGCTGTGCCGCCAGGTGGCCCGCCTGGGCGTGGCGCGGCTGGTGTGCGTGGATGCCTCCGAGGCGGCAATCTACGAGCTGGCCCAGGAGCTGCACGCGGCGCACCCGCACCTGCAGGCCCACTACTACACGGCCAATGTGCGCGAGCCCGAGCGCATGGCGGCCATTGCCGCCCGGCACCGCCCGGCCGTGGTGTTCCACGCGGCGGCCTACAAGCATGTGCCGCTGATGGAGGAGCTCAACGAGATCGAGGCCCTGCACACCAACGTGCTGGGCACGCTCAACCTGGCCCGCGCCGCTGGCGCATGCGGGGCCGCCCGGTTCGTGCTGGTCTCCACCGACAAGGCCGTGAACCCGACCAACGTGATGGGCGCCAGCAAGCGCCTGGCCGAGCGGGTGGTGCAGGCCGTGGCCGCGCAGCACCCGGGCACGCAGTACGTGGCCGTGCGCTTTGGCAATGTGCTGGGCTCCAGCGGCTCGGTGGTGCCGCTGTTTTCCAGCCAGATTGCACGTGGCGGGCCGGTCACCGTCACGCACCCGGACATCGTGCGCTACTTCATGACCATCCCCGAGGCCGCGCAGCTGGTGGTGCAGGCGGGCTGGATGGGCCGCTCCGGCCAGATCTATGTGCTGGACATGGGCGAGCCGGTGCGCATCGTGGAGCTGGCGCGTCTCTTGATCCGCCTGTCAGGCAAGACGGAGGCCGAGGTCCCCATTGCGTTTACCGGCCTGCGCCCGGGCGAGAAGCTGTTTGAGGAATGGCTGGCCAATGGCGAGACCACCGAGCCCACGGCCCACCCGCGCTTGCGCGTGGTGCGCGAGGCTGGGCCGCCGCTGGCCGACCTCCAGGCGCTGGAGCGCTGGGTGCGCGGCCTGGGCGCCGCGCCCGAGCCCCAGGCGCTGCGCGAGGGCCTGCGCGAACGCGTGCCCGAGTACGCGCCGCGGTTCTGAGTTCACCGCGCGATGCCGGTGCGCTCCAGCACGTCGCTCACCAGCTCCAGCCGCATCAATGGATTGTCCAGCGCCATCAGCTGCTGGCGCAGTGCCAGCGGCAGGGGCAGCAACTCGCACCAGCGGTTGGCCACCCAGCCGCAGTCGTGCAGCTGCTCTGCCTCGTGCGTCGCAGGCTGGGGCAGTTCACCGCGCTCGCGCAGCGAGGCCAGGGCCTGGGTCAGCGCGGCGGCGGCGTGCTGCAGGTCCTGCGGCACGGGCACAGGCATGTCTGGAGGCAGCTGCTGCACGTCGGCCACCCACAGGCCGTGCGGCAGGCGGCTCTTGCCGGTGATGCGAAAGCGCTGCATGCCCTGGCAGCGCAGGGTGATGAGGCCGGGCTGGGGGCTGTCCAGCTGCTCGATGGTGGCCAGCGTGCCCACCTCGTGCAGCTGCTCGGCCGGCGCGCCCGCGCGGCGCACCTCGCTGCCGCCCACCAGTGCCACCACGCCGAAGGGCGCGCCCGCGGCCCGGCACTTGCGCACCATGTCCAGGTAGCGCACCTCGAACACGCGCAGCTGCAGCGCGCCGCCGGGAAACAGCACCGTGGACAGCGGGAACAGGGGCAGGGAAGTCAGGGTCAGGGCTTGGGACATGGGCGCAGGAGGGCAGCAGTGCGTGGCTATCATCCCACGGCCCGGCCACTCCTTCATGCCAGTCAACACCCATGCTGCTCCAGATCCTGACCTATCTCCTTGACGTGGCCACCGGCCTGCTGGCGGGCGCGTGCCTGCTGCGGCTGTACATGCAGCTGCAGCGCGTGTCCTTTGGCAACCCGCTCGGGCGGCTGGTGTTCGCGCTGACGGACTGGCTGGTGCTGCCGCTGCGCAAGGCCGTGCCCCCTGCCGGCCGCTGGGATCTGGCCAGCCTGGCCGCCGCCCTGCTGCTCAAGCTGGGCCAGTACCTGCTGCTGGCACTGCTGCTGGGCGGCACCGGCCTGGCCTGGGCACCGGTCATGGCGTTGTTTGGCACGGCGCACGTGGCAGTCATGGGGCTGATGGTGCTGGTGATCGTCTACGCCATCCTGTCGTGGGTGCAGACGCGCTCGCCCATCGCCGACGTGGTGGCGCGCCTGTGCGAGCCGCTGCTGGCCCCGGTGCGCCGCCTGGTGCCCCTGCTGGGTGGGGTGGATTTGTCGCCGCTGGTGGTGCTGGTGGTGCTGCAGGTGCTGATGATCGTGCTGGCACACCTGCAGGCGGGCGTGCTGCTGTGACGCCTTGATTATGAGTAAAAAAGGCCTCTAGCGCCTGCCAGATAAGCGCTGACAGCTATCATTTTTGATAATTGCTTGCCAGCCTGCTGCTGGTGTTGGGCACAAAAAAGACCGCCGGGCCGGGCGGTCTTTTTTTGCGGATGGGCTGGACGGCTCAGGCCACGGCGTCCGCCGGCAGGCGCTGCAGCATGGCCAGGCTGCGGGCCACGGTGTCGCGCAGCTCGCGGCGGTCCACGATGCAGTCCACCGCGCCCTTGGTCTGCAAAAATTCGGCGCGCTGAAAGCCTTCGGGCAGCGTGACACGCACGGTGGATTCGATCACGCGCGGGCCGGCAAAGCCGATCAGGGCCTTGGGCTCTGCAATCACCATGTCGCCCACGAAAGCAAACCCGGCGGATACGCCGCCCATGGTCGGGTCGGTCAGCACGCTGATGTAGGGCAGGCCGCGCTTGGCCAGACGCGTCAGCGCAGCGTTGGTCTTGGCCATCTGCATCAGCGACAGCAGCCCTTCCTGCATGCGCGCGCCGCCGGTGGCGGTAAAGCAGATGAAGGGCACCTTCTGCTCGATGGCGGTCTCCACTCCGCGCACAAAGCGCTCGCCCACCACAGAGCCCATGGAGCCGCCCATGAAGTCGAACTCAAAGCAGGCCACGACCACGTTGATGCTTTTCACGGCGCCGCCCATGACCACCAGCGCGTCGGTCTCGCCGGTGTTCTCCAGCGCTTCCTTCAGGCGCTCGGGGTACTTGCGGCTGTCCTTGAACTTCAGCGGATCGACGGGCAGCACCTCCTGGCCGATCTCGTAGCGGCCCTCGCCGTCCAGGAAGGCGTTGAGGCGCGCGCGCGCGCCGATGCGGTGGTGATGGCCGCACTTGGGGCAGACGTTCTGGTTGGCCTCCAGGTCGTTCTTGTAGAGCACGGCCTCACAGCTGGGGCACTTGATCCACAGCCCCTCGGGCATCTGCCGGCGCTCGGCCGGGTCGGTCTGCTGGATCTTGGAGGGCAGGAGTTTTTCAAGCCAGGACATGTCGGGTTACCTCTTGTTCTCGTCGCTTGCCGTGTCTAACGCTTTGCGGATCTGGCGCAGGAAGTCCACGGTGATGCCGACCACGCGCTCGTGCGGCTGGCCGTCGATCAGCTGGATCAGCCGGCTGCCGATGACCACCGCGTCGGCCACGCGGCCAATCGCCTGGGCGGTGGCCGCGTCGCGGATGCCAAAGCCCACGCCAACCGGGATTTTGACGTGTTCGCGGATGCGCGGCAGCATGGCTGCCACCTCGTCGGTGTTCAGCGCCCCCGAGCCCGTCACGCCCTTGAGCGAGACGTAGTACACATAGCCGCTGGCCACGCGCGCCACCTGCTGCATGCGCTCGGGCGTGGAGGTGGGCGCCAGCAGGAAGATCAGGTCAATGCCGTGCGCGCGCAACTCGTCGGCAAACGCTTCGCACTCTTCGGGTGGGTAGTCCACGATCAACAGGCCGTCGACGCCAGCGGCCTGCGCGTCGCGTGCAAAGCTGCCCTTGCCATGGCGCTGCTCGTAGCGCTCCAGCGGGTTGGCGTAGCCCATCAGGACCACGGGCGTCGTCTGGTTGCGCTGGCGGAAGGTGCGCACCATCTCCAGCACCTGCGCCAGGCCGACGCCCATGGACAAAGCCTTCTCGCCCGCCTTCTGGATCACCGGGCCGTCGGCCATGGGGTCGGAGAACGGCACGCCCAGCTCGATCACGTCCACACCCGCCTCGACCATGCCGTGCATGAGGGCGGGGGTGATATCGGCAAAGGGGAAGCCGGCCGTCACGTAGGGAATCAGGGCCTTGCGACCGGCCGCCTCCAGGGCGGCAAAGGTGGTGGCAATGCGGGTCATGCGGCCGGTCCTCCCTTGACGGTGAGGCCGCGCATGCTGGGGCGGTCATAGAAATCCGCGCCCGACAGGTCGGCGACGGTGCCAATGTCCTTGTCGCCGCGACCGGACAGGTTCACCAGGATGGACTGCTCAGCAGCCATGGTCGGCGCCAGCTTCATGGCATAGGCAAAGGCGTGGCTGGATTCCAGCGCCGGGATGATGCCCTCGGTGCGGCACAGGTGGTGAAAGGCGGCCAGCGCTTCCTGATCGGTGATGCCGACATACTCGGCCCGCTTGATCTCCTGCAGCCAGGCGTGCTCGGGGCCCACGCCGGGGTAGTCCAGCCCGGCGCTGATGCTGTGCGTCTCGGTGATCTGGCCGTTCTCGTCCTGCAGGATGAAAGTGCGGTTGCCATGCAGCACGCCGCTGGAGCCCCGCTGCAGGCTGGCCGAATGCTTGCCCGAGTCCAGGCCTTCGCCTGCGGCCTCCACGCCGATCAGGCGCGTGCCGGCATGGCCGATGTAGGGGTGGAAGATGCCCATGGCGTTGCTGCCGCCGCCCACGCAGGCGACGACCACGTCGGGCTGCTCGGCGGCGATGCCACGCTCTGCCAGCATGGCGGGCATCTGCGTCAGGCACTCCTGGCCGATCACGCTCTGGAAGTCGCGCACCATCATCGGGTAGGGGTGCGGGCCGGCCACCGTGCCGATGATGTAGAACGTGTGGTCCACGTTGGCCACCCAGTCGCGCATGGCCTCGTTCAGGGCGTCTTTCAGCGTCCGGCTGCCGGATTCGACCGGCACCACGGTGGCGCCCAGCAGCTTCATGCGATAGACGTTGGGGCTTTGGCGTTTCACGTCCTCGGCGCCCATATAGACCACGCACTCCAGCCCGTAGCGGGCGCAGATGGTGGCTGTGGCCACGCCATGCTGGCCGGCGCCGGTCTCGGCAATGATGCGCGGCTTGCCCATGCGCCTGGCGAGCATGGCCTGGCCGATCACGTTGTTGATCTTGTGCGCGCCGGTGTGGTTCAGGTCCTCGCGCTTGAGGTAGATCTGCGCGCCGCCGAGCTCGCGGCTGGTGCGCGCGGCGTGATAGACCGGCGAGGGCCGGCCCACGAAGTGCGCCAGCTCATGGTGGAATTCCGCCTGGAACTCGGGGTCGTTCTGGTAGCGCGCGTAGGCGTCGCGCAGCTCGTTGATGGCGTGCGTCAGCGTCTCGCTGACGAAGCTGCCGCCATAGGGGCCGAAGTGGCCCGAGGCATCGGGTTGGGTGTATGCGGACATTTAAATGGAAGCTACAGGTGCCGCATCGGCCGCGCGCACGGCGGCGATGAAGCGTTCAATCTTGCCGGCGTCCTTGATGCCCTTGAGGACAGAGCCATCGGGGCCAGTGGCCTCGACGCCGGAGCTGACGTCAACCGCGAGCGACGGGCAGCGCGCTCGCACCTGCAAGATGCCATCGGTCACGTTTGCAGGCGTGAGTCCACCAGACAAAACGAGGTGAGAGCCGACGGCGGGTGGAAGGAGTGACCAATGGAATGCCTTGCCGCCTCCGCCATAGCCTTCGACCAGGGCGTCGAGCAAGATGGCGCGGGCGTGGGAATATTGCCGTGCGTATTCTACGAGGGGAAAGCGCGCACCCTCGGCCCCCAGGGGTATGCGCGCGGCGCGCACAAAGGGGATGCGGCCGCCCTCCGTGGCGCGCAGGCAGTCCTCGGGCGTTTCATTACCATGAAATTGGGCGCTAGCGCCCGCCACGCTTGCGCAGGCAGCTATCACTTCAGTAGCAGGCGCATTCACGAACAGCAGCACCGGCGTGACAAAGGGCGGCAGCCGCGACGCCAGCGCGGCGGCGCGCGCGGGTGTCACGGCACGCGGGCTTTTCGCATACAGCACGAAGCCGACCGCGTCGGCTCCGCAGGCCACGGCCGCGTCCACGTCCTGCTCGCGCGTCAGGCCGCAGATCTTCACGCGGGTGCGCGCTTGCGCGGTGGGCTGACTGCGGGTGCTGGCGCTGCTCATGGCAGCCAATCATAAGCAGCGGTGCGCGTGGGCAGGCCCCAGGCCGGGTCGTACTGCGGGCCCAGGAAGTACAGCCCGTCGGGCGAGAAGGTGGGCGCGGCGGCGTCGCGCGAGCGCGCGGCCAGCACCTCGCTCATCCAGCCGACGGGCTGGATGCCCTGGCCGACCAGCACCAGGCTGCCCATGATGTTGCGGATCATGTGGTGCAGGAACGCGTTGCCCTCGAACTCGAAGCGCCAGTAGCAGGGCGCCACGCCGTGCAGTTCATTTTCTGGCTGTCCGGACAGGCCGCGGCGCGAAATGTCGATGCGGCGCAGGGTCTTGACGGGTGTGTGCGACTGGCAGGAGCTGGCGCGAAAGGAGGTGAAATCGTGCTCGCCCAGCAGACACTGCGCGGCTTGCTGCATCGCCGCGCCGTCCAGCGGGCGGAACACCCAGCCCACCCGGCCGGCATCGACGCTGGGGCGGACGCTGGACTGCAGCAGCACGTAGGCATAGCGCCGGCCGGTGGCGCTGGCACGGGCGTGGAACGCCTGCGGCACCGCCTGGGCCCATTGCACGGCGATGTCCGGTGGCAAAAAGGTGTTGGTGCCGCGCACCCAGGAAAACGGCGCGCGATCAAGCGGCGTGTCGAAGTGCACCACTTGCATCAGGCCGTGCACACCGGCATCCGTGCGACCGGCGCACAGGGTGTGCACGGGCTGCGTGGCGAAGCGGGCCAGGGCCGCTTCCAGCCGGTCCTGCACGGTGTTGCCGCCCGGCTGGCTTTGCCAGCCGCTGTAGGCCTGGCCGTTATAGCTCAGGCCCAGCGCCATCCTCATCGGGGCGACCTCCGGCCGGTGGCGCGGCGGGCGCCGCGCACACACGGCGATGCCGGCATCAGGACAGCTTGGCCAGCAGGCGCTGGGCGCGGGCCTTCAGGTCGCCAGAGGATTCGGCGATGACCTCTTCGACCAGGGCGCGTGCGCCCTCGCCGTCGCCGATGGTGTTGAACTCCTCGGCCAGCGCCAGCTTGGTGGCCAGCGGGTCTTCGGGCAGGGCGTCAGCGGCCTGGCCCAGCGGCTGCGCCAGGGTGGGAGTCTCGCCGCCATCGGACGAACCCAGGTCCAGCGACAGGTCGCCCAGGTCGAACTCCAGCGTGGGCGCGACCGGCGCGGGGTCGGCGGACAAGGGGGCGCTGGCCGAATCCATCAGCGACAGGCCGGCATCGTCCAGGTCCAGGGGCGAAGGCTCGGTGGGCAGCGAGTTGCTGTCCGGCAGGGTGAATTCCATAGGGGCCGGGGCAGCCGCGTCCCAGGTGCCGCCTGGCAGGGGCGGCGCGGTCAGGTCCATGGCCGGCAGCTCGGGCGCGGCGCTGGCGGCAGGGGCCGCAGCGGCGGGAGGCTGCGCTGCCATGCCGGCGGCTGCCGCAGCGAACGTGCTGGGCTCGGAAGGGGCCGGCGGGGCTTCGTGCAGGTCCAGATCGAGGTCCAGGTCCAGGTCGGGCAGGACGGATTCAGGCGAGGGGTCGGCCCGGTAGTCCTGCTGCTCCAGCGTGCTGGCAAAGCTGCTGGCTGCCACGCCCACTGCCGCAGCGCCGGCCGCTGCAGCGCCCGTGCCCAGGGCGCCAGGGTGGGCGCCAGGCTGGTACAGGGCGTTGTCCGGGTCCAGCGTGCGGCCCAGGTCGGCCACGCGCGTCCAGTCCGGGCCCTGGCCGTTGGTCAGGCGCAGCACGTCGCCGGCGGCAGCGGCCAGGGCGCGGTGGTCCTGGCGCTTGGCATAGATTTCGGCCAGCTTGGCGGGGATCGAGACACGCTCGGGGTAGTGGCGCTGCGCTTCCTTAAGGATTTCCTCGGCCTGCAGGTCGCGGCCGTAGGCCAGGTACACGTCGGCTTCGGCCACGGGGTCCACGTCGCCGCCGGCGTCCAGCTGGCTGGGCGAGTAGGTCATGGAGGACGAGCCGGTGGCCAGCTCGCTGTTGGCCGTGTCCACGCGCTGGCCGCCGCTGGCACCGAAGAACGAGTCGGGCGTCAGCCGGCTTTCCATGAAGGAGCTGTCCACCGGGGCGTTGTCGCGGCGCTTTTGCACCACGCGCCAGCCGCCATAGCCCAGCAGCAACAGGACGATGGCCAGCGCGCCGCCGGCCAGCAGCGGGTCGCCCGTCAGGGAGTCGAGGAAGCTGGGCTCCTCGTAGGGCGGGGGTGGCGGGGCGGCAGGCGCGGGTGCGGGCTTCGGTGCGGGTTCAGGCGCGGGGGCGGACGCCTGCTCCAGCGGTGCGGAAGCCTCGCCTTCGGCCGCCGCGGTGAGGTCGGCCGAAGCCGCGGGGGCTGCCGCCTCGGCGGCAGAGGCCACCGGCTCGGCGGCAGCGGGGGCTGCAGCAGGAGCCGCCTCGCTGGCGGCAGGCGCCGGCAGGCTTGCCGGTGCCGGCACGTTGACGCCAGGTGCAGCGCCCTGGGGCGTGGCAGCGGCGCCACCCGCAGCGCCCGCGCCCGTGCCAGCGTTGCCCAGCTGGTTGAGTTCGGAGATGTTCTTGGACAGCTCGGCCATGCGGGCCGCGTTCTGGTCGGACTGGCGCTCGCGGGCCAGCTGCTCGTCGGCCTTGGCGGTGTTTGCGCCGTTCTTGGACAGGGTCAGCTTGTCCGGGCTGGCGCCGCTGGGTGCCTTGTCCTCGACCTGGGTCTGCACCTTGCCGCTGGCGGAGCGCTCGGCCGTGGCCACCTGGGCAGCGGGGGCAGCATCGGCCAGGCGGCGGCGGAACTGGTTGAAGTCGCGGCTTTGCGCAGCGACGATGCGGCGGGCCTCGGCGGGCGCCGTGGCCTGCGCATCGCTTTGGCTGGGCAGCTGCAGCACGGTGCCGGCGCGCAGGCGGTTGACGTTGCCGCCGACGAAGGCGTCAGGGTTGGCGCGCATCAGCGCCACCAGCATCTGGTCCAGCGACACGCCGGACGGGCGGTGGGCGCCAGCAATACGACCCGCGGTGTCGCCGGGGCGAACGGTCACCTCGCCGCCCTCGGCGGAAGCGGCGGCAGGCGCGGCAGCGGGCGCGCGCACCGGCGCGGCAGCGGCAGCGGGCGCGGCGGGTACACGCTCGGCACGCTGCACCACTGCAGCAGGAGCCTGGGCGCGCGGTGCCTGCACCTGGGGGGCGGCCGTCACGGCCGCGGGCGGGCGGCGCAGCGAGGGCGGGTCCAGCAGCATGGTGTAGCTGCGCACGATGTGGCCCGAGCTCCAGTTGGCGTCGATGACCAGGTCCACGAACGGGTCGTTGATGGGCTGCGTGCTGCTCAGGCGCAGCACCATGGAGCCATCGGCGCGCCGCTGCAGCTGCACGCGCACGGTGTGTGCGGCGGAGGAATATTCCATGCCCTGGGCGCGAAACACCTCGGGGCTGGCCGGTCCCACGCGCAGCGACTCGGCTTCGGCCGGGGTGATCTGCGGCAGGTCGATCTCGGCGCGCAGCGGTTCGCCCAGCGCGGATTGCACGTTCAGGCGCCCCAGCGCCAGGGCGCTGGCCTCGGTGGCGTACAGGCCGGCAGACAGGATGGCGGCCGTAGCCAGGGCAGAGAATTTCCAGCGACGCATGGGTGCAACGAATCCAGAAAGAGAGTTTGCCGGGAGAGGCGGGTTTGTTATGGTCATTTCAGGGGCCGCTCCGGCGCGTGAATACATGTAAAAAGCACCATATCAGCAACAGTTTGCACTGACAAGCTGAGGCGGTGGCCAGGCTTTGCCGCCCCCTGATAAGGGCACGGAAAGCCATTTTTCATGTTGGTACGGGACAACGCAGCGTAACAGCGCGTATCCATACGTTGCATCCCCTCGCCGGGGAAGGCGCCCTGCGCAGCGGCCGGCCGATCAGGCTTGCAGCAGGATGCGCAGCATGCGGCGCAGTGGCTCGGCGGCGCCCCACAGCAGCTGGTCGCCGATCACGAAGGCCGAGACATATTCGGGCCCCATGTTCAGCTTGCGCACACGGCCCACGCCGACTTCCAGCCCGCCGGTGATGGACGCAGGCGTGAGCTCCTTCACCGTGAGCGCGCGTTCGTTGGCGACAAATTTCACCCACGGATTGCCGCCCTGGATCAGCGATTCGATCTCTGCCAGCGGCAGGTCCCGCTTCAGCTTGAGGGTCAGCGCCAGCGAGTGGCAGCGCATGGCGCCGATGCGCACGCACAGGCCGTCCACGGGGATGGGCTTGTCGTTGCCCAGGATCTTGTTGACCTCGGCCTGGCCTTTCCACTCTTCCTTGGACTGGCCGTTGTCCAGCTGCGAGTCGATCCACGGGATCAGGCCGCCGGCCAGCGGTGCGCCGAAGTATTCGGTGGGCACGTCGTCACGGATGGTCTGGGCGACCTTGCGGTCGATGTCCAGGATGGCCGAGGCGGGCGTGGCCAGCTCGTCTGCCACCGCGCCGTGGATCACGCCCATGCCCTTGAGCAGCTCGCGCATGTGGTTGGCGCCGCCGCCCGATGCTGCCTGGTAGGTCATGGAGCTGACCCACTCCACCACATCGGCCTTGAACAGCCCGGCCAGACCCATCAGCAGGATGGAATTGGTGCAGTTGCCGCCAATCCAGTTCTTGCCGCCCGCGGCGAGCTTGTCCTTGATCAGGCCGTCGTTGACCGGGTCCAGCACGATGACCGCATCGCCTTCCATGCGCAGGGCGCTGGCGGCGTCGATCCAGTGGCCCTGCCAGCCGCTGGCGCGCAGCGGGGGGAACACTTCCTTGGTGTAGTCGCCGCCCTGGCAGGTGATGATGATGTCGCACTTGGCCAGCTCGGCGACGTCGTTCGCGTCCTTGAGCTGGGTGTGCGTGCGCGCCATGGCGGGGGCCTTGCCGCCGGCGTTGGAGGTGGAGAAGAAGACCGGCTCGATCAGCTCGAAGTCGCCCTCGGCCTGCATGCGGTCCATCAGCACGGAGCCGACCATGCCGCGCCAGCCGACGAGGCCTACCAGTTGCTTGCTCATTTCAATCGCCCTTTTACGAAGTGGGAAAACAGTACGCACGCGACCGGCGGCTGCTTCTTTCGCCCCGGCTCGTCTGGGCCAGGGGGGCGCACGACGATACCGGGACTGCTGTCAGCCCTTAATGGTCGTGGTTGTGGTGGTGGGGATGCGGATGGCGCGCGCGCCCGGGCCTGCGGGCAGGCGGTTCGGGGGGGAGGGGCGGGCGGCAAACATCGCGGGTCATTGTAGAGGAGGCGGCATTCCTGCCGCCGCCCTTGAGGACAACGCGCGTTCAGCGCAAGGCGTTGACGACGGCGTCGCCCATCTGCGCGGTGCCCACGCGGGTCGTGCCCTCGCTCCAGATGTCGGGGGTGCGCAGGCCTTGTGCCAGCACCTTTTGCACGGCTGCCTCGATGCGGCCCGCCGCCTCGGGCTGGTTGAGCGAAAAGCGCAGCATCATCGCCGCCGACAAGATGGTGGCCAGCGGGTTGGCCACGCCCTTGCCGGCGATGTCGGGGGCGCTGCCGTGGCTGGGCTCGTACAGGCCCTGCTTCCTGTCGTTCAGCGAGGCAGAAGGCAGCATGCCGATGGAGCCGGTGAGCATGGAGGCTTCGTCGGACAGGATGTCGCCGAACATGTTGCCCGTCACGATCACGTCGAACGCCTTGGGCGCCTTGACCAGCTGCATGGCGGCGTTGTCCACATACATGTGCTGCAGCTCCACGTCCGGGTAGTCCTTGTGGACTTCCGTCACCACGTCCTTCCAGAACTGGAAGGTCTCCAGTACGTTGGCCTTGTCCACGCTGGTCACCTTCTTGCCCCGCTTGCGCGCGGCCTCGAAGGCCACGCGGGCGATGCGCTCGATCTCGGGGCGCGCGTAGCGCATGGTGTCGAAGGCCTCTTCGGCGCCGGGAAAGTGCCCGTCGGCGGCGGTGCGCCGCCCGCGCGGCTGGCCGAAGTAGATGTCGCCCGTCAGCTCGCGGATGATGAGGATGTCCAGGCCGGCGACCAGCTCGGGCTTCAGGCTGCTCGCGCCCACCAGCTGTTCGTAGCAGATGGCCGGGCGGAAGTTGGCGAACAGGCCCAGGGCCTTGCGCAGGCCCAGGATGGCCTGCTCGGGGCGCAGGGCTCGCTCCAGGGTGTCGTACTTCCAGTCGCCCACGGCGCCGAACAGGATGGCGTCGGCGCCCTGCGCCAGCTTCAGGGTGGCTTCGGGCAGCGGATGGCCGGCCGCCTCGTAGGCGGCGCCGCCCACGGGGGCGGCTTCCATCTCGAACTTCACATCCAGCGCGCCCAGGACCTTGACGGCCTCGGAGACGATTTCCGGGCCGATGCCGTCACCCGGCAGAACTGCGATCTTCATCTTCTTTGCTCTCCAATTGATAGCTACCAGCGCTTGACCAGCAAGCGCTGGAGGCATTTTTTGCTTGAAAGGCCTTACGAGGCCATGGTGTGCGCCAGCCAGGGCTTGCGCGCCAGGCGCTCGGCTTCGAAGGCAGCGATCTTGTCCTTGTGGCGCAGCGTCAGGCCGATGTCGTCGTAGCCGCCCAGCAGGCAGTACTTGCGAAAGGCGTTGACCTCGAACGGGATCTCCTGGCCTTGCGGCTGCACGATGACCTGCTGCTGCAGGTCCACCGTCAGCTCGTAGCCGGGGAAGGCGAAGACCTCGCCAAACAGGCGGTCCACCGTGCCCTCCGGCAGCACGATGGGCAGCAGGCCGTTCTTGAAGCAGTTGTTGAAGAAGATGTCGGCAAAGCTGGGCGCGATGATGGCGCGAAAGCCGTACTGCGCCAGCGCCCAGGGCGCGTGCTCGCGGCTGGAGCCGCAGCCGAAGTTCTGCCGCGCCAGCAGGATGCTGGCGCCTTGGTAGCGCGGCTGGTTCAGCACGAAGTCCGGGTTGGGCTTGCGCTGTTCCTGCGGCATGCCGGGCTCGCCCTTGTCCAGGTAGCGCCACTCGTCGAACAGGTTGGGGCCAAAGCCGGTCTTCTTGATCGACTTGAGGAATTGCTTGGGGATGATGGCGTCGGTATCGACGTTCTCGCGGTCCATGGGGGCGACCAGGCCCTGGTGCGTGGTGAACTGTTGCATGGTGCTGTGGTGTCCTGAAAACAAGTTAGCGGGCGGCGCGCTCGATGGCGGAGCCGGCGCGTTGCACGTCCTGGCCCATGCCGCGGGCCGTGTTGCAGCCGGCCAGCACGAAGGCAGCGACGGCCAGCAGGGCGGGAAGAAGGCGGTTCATGGCGTCGGTCTCCTTCAGGCGAACTGGCGAATGTCCACGAAGTGGCCGTGGATGGCCGCCGCCGCCGCCATGGCCGGGCTGACCAGGTGCGTGCGCCCGCCCGCGCCCTGGCGGCCTTCGAAGTTGCGGTTGGAGGTGGAGGCGCAGCGCTCGCCCGGCTCCAGCCGGTCGGCGTTCATGGCCAGGCACATGGAGCAGCCCGGCTCGCGCCACTCAAACCCCGCGGCCTCGAAGATCTTGTCCAGCCCCTCGGCCTCGGCCTGCTCCTTGACCAGGCCCGAGCCCGGCACCACCAGCGCCTGCTTGACGTTCTTCGCCACCTTCTGGCCGAGCTTTTTCACCACCGCGGCGGCCTCGCGCATGTCCTCGATGCGGCTGTTGGTGCAGCTGCCGATGAAGACCTTGTCCACGAAGATGTCGGCCAGCGGCTTGCCGGGTGGCAGCGCCATGTAGGTCAGCGCGCGCTCCATGGCGCCGCGGCGGGTGGCGTCCTTTTCCTTGTCCGGGTCGGGCACGCGGGCGTCCACGCCCAGCACCATCTCGGGGCTGGTGCCCCAGGTCACCTGGGGCACGATGTCCTCGGCCCGCAGCTCGACCACGGCGTCGAACGTCGCGTCTGGGTCGGAGTGCAGCGTCTTCCAGTAGGCGACCGCCTGGTCCCATTCCACGCCCTTGGGCGCCAGCGGCCGGCCGCGCACGTAGTCGATGGTCTTGTCGTCCACGGCCACCAGCCCGGCGCGGGCGCCGGCCTCGATCGCCATGTTGCACACCGTCATGCGGCCTTCCATGGACAGGTCGCGGATGGCCTGGCCGGCGAACTCGATGGTGTAGCCCGTGCCGCCCGCGGTGCCGATCTTGCCGATGATGGCCAGCACGATGTCCTTGGCGGTGATGCCGGGCGCCGCGCGGCCTTCCACTTTCACGAGCATGTTCTTGGCCTTCTTGGCCAGCAGCGTCTGGGTGGCCATGACGTGCTCGACCTCGGACGTGCCGATGCCGTGGGCCAGGGCGCCGAATGCGCCGTGGGTGCTGGTGTGGCTGTCGCCGCAGACCACCGTCATGCCCGGCAGCGTGGCGCCGTTTTCCGGGCCGATGACGTGCACGATGCCCTGGCGCCGGCTCATGAAGGGAAAGAATGCCGCCGCGCCGTGCTCGGCGATGTTCTTGTCGAGCGTGACGATCTGCTCGCGGCTGATGGGGTCGGCGATGCCGTCGTAACCCCGCTCCCAGCCGGTGGTGGGCGTGTTGTGGTCGGCCGTGGCGACGATGGAGCTGGTGCGCCAGACCTTGCGGCCCGCCTCGCGCAGGCCCTCGAAGGCCTGCGGGCTGGTGACTTCGTGCACCAGGTGGCGGTCGATGTAGAGCACGGCCGTGCCGTCTTCCTCGGTGTGGACGACGTGCTCGTCGAAGATCTTGTCGTACAGGGTGCGTCCCATGGCGGTCTCGTCTCGTGGGTGGAAAGGGGTGAAGGGGAAATTCTCAGTCAGCCGGCGCCAGGTGCTCGGCCAGCAGCCGGGCGGTGACGGGCAGGGCGGCAAAGTCGCGCGCCACCAGGGCCAGCTCGCGCCGCGCCCAGGGCTCATCCAGCGGCACGGCCGCCAGCCGGCCCACGCCCTGCAGCAGCGCAAAGGCCCGGCTGGGCACCAGGCCCACGCCCAGGCCGCTGTCGATCATGCGGCACATGGCGTCCAGCCCTGTGACCTGGATGCGCTGGCGCAGCGGCAGGCCGGCCTGCGCGGCGGCGGCGCGCATCCCCAGGCTGATGGAGCTGCCGGCGTGCAGCCCGACGATGTCGCACTGCAGCACGTCGGCAAAGCCCAGCGCCTCGCGCTCGGCCAGCGGGTGGCCCTGCGGCATGACGACCACCAGCTCGTCCACCCGGTAGGTGCGGCTTTGCAGACCGTGGTCGGGCATGGCGGCGGGGATGTGGCAGATGCCCAGGTCGGCCGCGCCCTCGCGCACGGCGTGCAGCACGGCGGGCGACAGGTGCTCCTGCAGGTCGATCTTGATCTGGCTGTGGGTGCGGGCAAAGGTGCCCAGGTCTTCGGGCAGAAACTGCACGATGGCCGAGATGTTGGCGTGCATGCGCACGTGGCCGCGCACGCCGCCGGCGTATTCCGACAGCTCGCCCTGCATGCGCTCCAGCCCGAACAGCACGTTGCGCGCGTGGTGCAGCAGGCTTTCGCCGGCGGGGGTCAGCGTCACGCCGCGGCTGTGGCGGTACAAGAGCGCCGTGCCCACGGCGGCCTCCAGGTCGGACAGGCGCTTGCTCACGGCCGAGGCGGCGATGAACTCCTGCTGCGCCGCGCGGCCGATGCTGCCCAGCTCGCAGACGGCCACGAACAGCTGCAGGGAGGTCAAATCGATGCGGCGCGCGAAGCTGCGTTCGGATTTCATGAGGGGCGGGGTGGCTGCGGCTTCTCGAAAAAAGAAGGTCTGCGCATTTTGCCCCATAGATTTGCGTCAAGACATCGCAATCAGCGATGGTGCGCGTTCCAGCCAGGCAACGCGGCCTCGTCCAGGGCGATGGCGCGGGCTGATGCATGCCCCGCTGCCGATTCAGCATGAAAAGCGGCTCAAACCCTTGCTGGACAAGCGCAAGCAGCTATTCTTTCAGGAGTGGCCGCTACAGTCCCAGCGCGTCTGCCAGCGCGTTCATGCGGACGCTCACGGCCGCGTCCATCGCCATGGGGCGGCCCCATTCGCGCTGGCTCTCGCCGGGCCACTTGTTGGTCGCGTCCAGCCCCATCTTGCTGCCCAGGCCGGCCACGGGCGAGGCGAAGTCCAGGTAGTCGATGGGCGTGTGCTCGATCAGGAGCGTGTCGCGCGCCGGGTCCATGCGGGTGGTCATGGCCCACACCACTTCCTTCCAGTCGCGCGCGTCGATGTCCTCGTCCACCACCACGATGAACTTGGTGTACAGGAACTGGCGCAGGTGGCTCCACACGCCCATCATCACGCGCCGCGCGTGGCCGGCGTAAGCCTTTCGGATGCGCACCACGGCCATGCGGTAGCTGCAGGCCTCGGGCGGCAGGTAGAAATCCACGATCTCGGGAAAGGCCCGCTGGATCAGCGGCACGAACAGCTCGTTGAGGGCCAGGCCCAGCATGGCCGGCTCGTCCGGCGGCTTGCCCGTATAGGTGCTGTGGTAGATGGCGCCCTCGCGCCGGGTGATGCGCTCCACGGTCAGCACGGGGAATTCGGCGCGCTCGTTGTAGTAGCCCGTGTGGTCGCCGTAGGGCCCCTCCAGCGCGTGGCGCCAGCCGCTGGAGTGGCTGGCGTCGGGGTGGATGTGGCCCTCCAGCACGATCTCGGCGCGCGCCGGCACCTGCAGCGGCACGCCGATGGCGGCGGCCACCTCGGTGCGCGCGCCGCGCAGCAGGCCGGCGAACTGGTATTCGGACAGGCTGTCGGGCACGGGCGTGACGGCGCCCAGCAAGGTGGCCGGGTCTGCCCCGATGGCCACGGCCACGGGGTAGGGCTGGCCGGGGTGGCGGCGGCAGTGCTCGGCAAAGTCCAGCGCGCCGCCGCGGTGCGCCAGCCAGCGCACGATCAGCTCGTTTTTCGACAGCAGCTGCTGGCGGTAGATGCCCAGGTTCTGCCGCGGCTTGTCCGGCCCGCGCGTGACTGTGAGGCCCCAGGTGACCAACGGCGCCACGTCGCCCGGCCAGCAGTGCTGGATGGGCAGCTGGTGCAGGTCCACCTCGCTGCCCTCCTGCACGATCTGCTGGCAGGGGGGGCGGCGCACCACGGCCGGGGCCATGCTCCACAGCGTCTTGAGCAGCTCGCGCCGGCCCCACAGCTCGCGCATGCCGCGCGGCGGCTCGGGCTCCTTGAGCTGGGCCAGCACCTCGCCAAAGGCGCGCATCTCGCCCAGGCCGGCCACGCCCAGGCCCAGCGCCACGCGCTCCGGCGTGCCAAACAGGTTGGCCAGCACCGGCATGGCGTGGCCCGTGGGGTGTTCAAACAGCAGGGCCGGGCCGCCGGCGCGCAGCACGCGGTCGGCCAGCGCCGTCATCTCCAGGTGCGGCGAGACCGGCTGGGCAATGCGGCGCAGCTGCCCGCAGCCCTCCAGCTGGGCGATGAACTCACGCAGGTCGTGGCAGGGCATGGTTTGCAGTCAAATTAGCCTCCAGCGCCCGTCCAGCAAGCGCCAGCAGCTATCAATTCAGGAGTTTCCGGCAACGGGCGCCAGGGGCGGCAGGCCCTGCCAGCGCGGCGCCAGGTCGCTGTCCAGGCCCAGCAGGTCCAGCACGCGGGCCACGCTGTGGTCCACCACCTCGCCCACGCTGGTCGGGCGCTGGTAGAAGGCCGGCATGGGCGGGCAGACGATGGCGCCCATCTCCGTCACTGCTGCCATGTTGCGCAGGTGCACCAGGTGCAGGGGCGTCTCGCGCGCCAGCAGCACCAGGCGGCGGCGCTCCTTCAGCGTGACGTCGGCCGCGCGGGTGAGCAGGTTGTCCGCCAGTCCGTGGGCGATGGCCGCCAGCGTGCGCATGGAGCATGGCGCCACCACCATGGCGTGCGCGGCGAACGAACCGCTGGCGATGCTGGCGCCCACGTTGTCCAGCTCGTGCACCACGTCGGCCAGGGCGCGCACGGCGGGCGGCTCCAGGTCCAGCTCGTGCTGCAGGTTGCGCCAGCCGGCGCCGGAGACGACCAGGTGGCTTTCCACCCCGGGCAGCTCGCGCAGCACCTGCAGCAGCCGCGCGCCATAGACGGCGCCGCTGGCGCCCGAGATGCCGACGATGACGCGGCGCAGCGGCTCAGTGCTGCGCGTCATGGCCGTCCTCGCTCAAGGGGTGGGCCCGAAGGTCCGCCTCGATGTGGGCCAGCACCTCGGCCGCCTGCTGGGCGTCGAAGTCCTGGTGGGTGCGCTTTTTCACGCCGCGCTCGTGCAGGCGGTAGTGGCGCGCGGGGGCGATGCCGTGGCGCGCCAGGCTGCTCTTGACGCACACCAGCGGGCAGCCGTCCAGGGCGATGATGTCGCGCCCGCTTTTCGCCAGCTTGACCAGCTTGGGCACGTCGCCGCCCACGCCGGCGATGCACGACATCTCGGCCACGCCGCGCCGGTCCATCTGCACGGCCACGTGGTTGGCCAGCTGCGCGGCGCTGGAGCAGCCGGAGCAGGAATAGACCAGTGGGTGGTCGGCCGGCAGCGGGGCGTCGTCCTCCGGCTCGTCGGCGCTCATGGCCGGGCTCCGAACGATCCAAAGGGCGAGGGCAGGCGCGGCAGGCGGCGCGCCAGCGCGGGGGCGCGGCGCTCCAGCACGGCGCGCGGGCTCCAGTGGCGCGGGTCCAGCACCGGCAGCTCCAGCGCGTCCAGCGCGTTCTTGACCACCAGGCCCAGCTCGGTGTCGCCCTCCATCACCAGGCGGCGGCTGAAGAACAGCGTGTCCGGGTCCTGGCGGCGCTGGGCCAGCAGCAGAAAGTCCTGCGCATTGGCGGTGATGGACAGATCGGGCGCGGCCTGGGGCGCGCAGGGCGCAAAGCGCCGGCCGGTGCACGAGAAGTCGAACGCCACGCCCGCATCGCGCACGCGGATCGACAGGCGCTTGCCCGCCAGCAGCGCGTGCACATCCTGCGGCAGGTGGCGCGCCAGCGCCAGGTTGATGGCCGCCACCAGCAGCGCCGAGCCCGGATAGGCCGGCAGGCGCGACAGCGCGGCGCCCACGGGGCGGGGCAGGGTGTAGGGCGGGGGCAAGGCTTGCATGGCGGGGCTCGAAAAAGAGGGGAAAGAAGGCGCTCAGGCAGCAGCGGCCGGCTCGACCAGCTCCAGGCCCGGGCGGCCGTGCCAGTAACCGTTGCATGGCGCCTCGGGCATGAAGGCGCGCAGGCTCGCCGCCGGGGCGGCCTGGCCGCTGCGGCGCGCGGCGTCGAAGGCGGCGATCACCTCCCGCATGCCGGCGGACTGCGGGCTCAGGCGCAGCACGTCCACGCCCAGCGCCTGCAGCTGCGGGATCTCGCCCAGCAGGCTGTGCACGCGCGCCGACTGCGTCTGCGTGCCGTTGAGCACCAAAAAGGCCTCGGCCTCGCGCGTGGCCAGCAGCTGGCCGTCCGGGTGCTCCAGGCAGGCAAAGCCGCAGTCGTCCTTGGGCCGGTTGTAGTGGCGCGCCGTGAAGCAGCGCGACGAGAAAGCCAGCGGCAGGCGGCCATAGGCAAACACCTCCGTCTGCAGCCCGGTGGGGCGGCGCGCCAGCAGCGCGGCCAGATCGTCCCGGCACATCTCCACCGGCGCCACCCAGCGCACGGCGCCCAGCTCGGCCATCCAGGCGACCGATTCGGCGTTGAACAGATTGAGCTGCGCGCCGGCCACGAAGGGCTGCTGGCCGGTGAGGTTGTGCACGGCGCCCATGTCGCCGGCCTCCACCAGAAAGCTGCCGTTGCGCGCCACCTTGTGCATCTGCGCCACCTCGGCGGTGGACTCCAGCAGCACCTGGGTGGACAGCACCGCCTCCTTGCCTGCGTCCTGCAGCATGCGGGCGATGTCCAGCCAGTCGTCCTGGCGCAGCTCATGGCGGCGCGAGCACACGGTCTCGCCCAGATAGACGATGTCCACCGGCAGCTCGGCCACCGCCGCATAGAAATGAAAAACCGTCTCGCGCGGCCAGTAGTACAGCAGCGGACCCAGGGCTAACTTCATCGTGGCTCTCCTCATTCTTCTAAAGCGCGAGCACTGCTACTCACACTCGAAACCGGCGCGCGCCAAGCGCGGGCAGCCGAGCCAAGGGCCGCCCCGCAGCGAAGGCTGCGTCCCCCTTCCCGCGCGCAAAGCGCGCGAGAGAAGGGGGAAGCCGCGCAGCGGCTCAGGGGGTTGTTCTTCACTTCCATGGCCGGTGATACGCGCCCAGCGTGTGCTGCTGGCCCTCGGCCACCTGGTCCAGGCTGGCCATCCAGGCGGTCTTGGGCGCGTACAGGTGGCCCTGGGCCATGCAGTGGTCGATGGCCTCGCGCCAGACTTTCGTCACCTGCGCCACGTAGGCGGGGCTGCGCTGGCGGCCTTCGATCTTGAAGGCGCGCACGCCCATCTTCACCAGCTGGGGCAAAAGCTCCAGCGTGTTCAGGCTGGTGGGCTCTTCCAGCGCGTAGTAATTGGTCTCGTCCCCCACGTCGAAGCGGCCCTTGCACAGCGTGGGGTAGCCGGCGTTCTCGCCCGCGCCATAGCGGTCGATCAGCACGCCGTTCAGCCGCGCCTGCAGGCCCTCGGGCGTCTCCTGCCAGCGCACGGCCTTGGCCGGCGAGCACACGCCGTGGGTGTTGGGCGACTCGCCCGTGGCGTAGGACGACAGGGCGCAGCGCCCCTCCACCATCACGCACAGGCTGCCAAAGCCGAAGACCTCGATCTCCACGTCGGTGCGCTGCACCACCTGGCGCACCTGCTCGATGGACAGTACGCGCGGCAGCACCGCGCGCTGGATGCCGAACTGCTGGCGATAGAAGTTGATGGCGTCGTGGTTGGTGGCCGAGCCTTGCACCGACAGGTGCAGCCGCAGCTGCGGGTGGCGTTCGCAGGCATAGCGCATCAGCCCCGGGTCGGCCAGGATGACGGCATCCACGCCCCAGGCGGCGGCGCGGTCCAGCGCGGCGCGCCAGGGCGCGGGGTTGCGCGCCTGCGGGTAGGTGTTGAGCGCCAGCAGCACCTTGGCGCCGCGCTCGTGGGCGTAGGCGATGCCGGTCTGGATCGCCGTCTCGTCGAAGTTCAGCCCGGCGAAGTTGCGCGCGTTGGTCGCATCGCGCAGGCCCAGATAGACGCAGTCGGCGCCGTGGTCGATGGCGGTTTTCAGCGCCGGCAGGCTGCCGGCGGGGCACACGAGTTCGGGGGCGCGCAGGGCGGCGGCGGGGGCCGGCGCGTCGGGCAACGCGCGGGCGGCGGGCGGGGTGGCAATAGCGGTCAAGGCAGGCTCTTCAGGCAAACGGCGCGTGTGCGCAGGCAGCACGCAGACCGGCGACCTTAGGCCCGCCGGGCGTGGGCAGGGCTGACCTGGGTCAACGCCTGGCCGCAATGCCGCACTGAAACGCTCAAGCTTGACCTGGCCCGGCTCGCCGGCAGGCCCACCGGGCCGCCCGCGCTGCCCATAATCCGCCGCGACCTCCCCTCACCGCCCCACGCCCATGACGCCCGACACACCCCTGCCCGAAGACCATGCCGACCACGCCGCCGCCCAGGCCTTCATCGCCCGTTGGCAGGGCGTGGCTGCCAGCGAGCTGGCCACGGCGCAAAGCTTCGTGATCGAGCTGTGCACGCTGCTGGGCGTGGAGCGGCCCCACGCCACGCCCGCGCAGGACTACATGTTCGAGCGCCCCGTCACCTTCCGCCACGGCGACGGCAGCACCAGCAGCGGGCGCATCGACTGCTACCGGCGCGGCCGCTTCGTGCTGGAGGCGAAAAAGCTCAAGGCCGCGGCCGCTACCCGCGGCTTTGACGACGGCATGCTGCGCGCCCGCAGCCAGGCCGAGGGCTACGCCCGCGCGCTGCCCGCCGCCGAAGGTCGCCCGCCCTTTTTGCTGGTGGTGGACGTGGGCAACGTCATCGAGGTGTATGCCGAGTTCAGCCAGAGCGGCGCCACCTACACCCCCTTCCCCGACCCGCGCAGCCACCGCCTGCCACTGGCCGACTTAGGGCGCGCGGACGTGCGCGAGCGCCTGCGCCACATCTGGCTGGCGCCCGAGCGGCTGGACCCGGCGCGCATCAGCGCCGAGGTCACGCGCGAGGTGGCGGCCCTGCTGGCGCGCCTGTCGCAGTCGCTGGAGAGCAGCCTGGGATTTGAACGAAATACGGCCTCAGCGCAGGCAGGGCAAGCGCCAGCAGCTCCTGAAAAGGTAGCAAATTTCCTCACGCGCTGCCTGTTTTCGATGTTTGCCGAAGACGTGGAGCTGCTGCCCGAGGGCAGCTTTCTGCACCTGCTGCAAACCCACCGCGAAGACCCGGCCACGCTGCAGCAGATGCTGCGCATCCTGTGGGCCGACATGGACCGCGGGGGCTTCTCGGCGGCGCTGGCCAAGCCCGTGCTGCACTTCAACGGCAAGCTGTTCAAGGGCGCGGGCGAAGACGGCTACAGCCTGCTGCTGACCACCGCCCAGATCGACCTGCTGATCGAAGCCGCCCGCGCCAACTGGCGCGAGGTGGAGCCGGCCATCTTCGGCACGCTGCTCGAGCGCGCGCTCGACCCCGCCGAGCGCCACGCCCTGGGCGCGCACTACACGCCGCGCGCCTACGTCGAGCGCCTGGTGCAGCCCACTGTGATCGCGCCGCTGCGCGCCCGCTGGCAGGACGCGCGCGCCGCCGCCCTGGTGCTGGCGCGCGAGGCCGCAGCGCTGGACGGCCGCGCGCGCGAGGCGAAACTGGAGCAGGCGCGCGCCGAGATCCGCGCCTTTCACCACCACCTGTGCAGCGTGCGCGTGCTCGACCCGGCCTGCGGCAGCGCCAATTTTCTGTACGTCACGCTGGAGCACCTCAAGCGCCTGGAGGGCGAGGTCGTCGGCGCCCTGGAGGAGCTGGGCCAGGCGCAGGACCAGCTCGGCTTCGAGGGCGAGACCGTCACGCTGGCGCAGCTGCTGGGCATCGAGCTGAACGAACGCGCCGCCGCGCTGGCCGAGCTGGTGCTGTGGATCGGCTGGCTGCAATGGCACATCCGCGCCCGCGGCCGCGCCAGCGTGGCCGAGCCCGTCGTGCACGCCTACGGCAACATCGAATGCCGCGACGCCGTGCTGGCCTGGGACGCGCAGGAGCCCGCTTACGCCGCCGCCGGCCACATGCGCACGCGCTGGGACGGGCGCACGTACAAGCCGCATCCGGTGACCGGCGAGAGCGTGCCCGACGAGGCCGCGCAGGTGCCGCAGTGGCGTTATGTGGGCGCACGCAAGGCCGCGTGGCCGCAGGCGGATTTCATCGTGGGCAATCCGCCGTTCATCGGCGCGTCCAGCATGCGCGCCGCCTTGGGCGACGGCTACGTCGAAGCCCTGCGCGGCGCCTGGCCCGAGGTGCCCGAGAGCGCCGACTTCGTCATGTTCTGGTGGCGGCACGCCGCCGCGCTCGTCGCCGCCGGGCAGGTGCAGCGCATGGGCCTTATCACCACCAACAGCCTGCGCCAGACCTTCAACCGCCGTGTGGTGCAGGCCGCGCTGGACGCCGGCACGCACCTGGACATGGCCGTGTCCGACCACCCCTGGGTGGACAGCGCCAGCGGCGCCGCCGTGCGCATCGCCATGACGGTGCTGGCCGCCGGTGCGGGCGAGGCGGGGCAGCTGCTGACGGTGACGGACGAGCTGCCCGGAGCGCATGGCGAGGTGCTGGTCGAGGTGCGTGCGCAGGAGGGGCTGATCCACGCCGACCTGAGCGTCGGCGCCAACATCGCCGCCGTCAGCGCCCTGGCGGCCAATCAGCACCTGAGCAACCGCGGCGTGCAGCTGTTCGGCGCCGGCTTCATCGTCACGCCCGAACAGGCCGCCGCCTTGCTCCCTCTCCTTCTGGGAGAGGGCGGGGGTGAGGGCCAGCGCCCCCAGCTCATCCGCGACTACCGCAACGGCCGCGACCTGACCGACAAGCCGCGCGGCGTGCAGGTCATCGACGCCTTCGGTTTGAGCGCCGAGCAGCTGCGCACGCAGCACCCGGCCATCTACCAGTGGCTGCTGGAGCGGGTGAAGCCGGAGCGAGACCTGAACAACCGCGAGAGCCGCAAGAAGAATTGGTGGCTGTTCGGAGAGACCAATCCCAAATTGCGGCGGCAACTCGCCGGCCTGCCGCGCTACATCGCCACGGTCGAAACCGCCAAGCACCGCACCTTCCAGTTCCTGGACGCCAGCATCCTCCCGGACAACATGCTGGTCGCCATCGCGCTGGACGATGCCTACACCCTCGGCGTCCTCTCCAGCCAGCCGCACATCGACTGGGCGCTGGCCACGGGCGGCACGCTGGAAGACCGTCCCCGCTACAACAAATCCCGCTGCTTTGAAACCTTCCCCTTCCCTCAAGAAGACACCGGCCTCACCCCCCAGCTGCGCGCCCGCATCGCCCAGCTGGCCGAGCAGATCGACGCGCACAGGAAGCGCGTGCTGTCCGCCGGCCACGCCGGCCTGACGCTGACCGGCCTGTACAACGTGCTGGCCGCGCTGCGGGACGGCCGCGCCCTGACCCCGAAGGAAAAAACCCTCCACACCCAGGGCCTGGCAGGCGTGCTGCGCGAGCTGCACGACGAGCTGGACGCCGCCGTCCTCGCCGCCTACGGCCTGCCGCCCGCGGCCGACACCCAGGCCGTGCTGGCGCTCCTGGTGCAGCTCAACGCCCGCCGCGCGCAGGAGGAAGCCCAGGGCCAGGTGCGCTGGCTGCGCCCGGATTTCCAGAATCCGCAAAAATCGCTGCAAAATCAGGAGCTGCCAGCGCTTGATGGGCAAGCGCCAGAGGCCGATTCGATGGATGCAAAATCGCTATCGAAAGAGGAGCAACCGGTGCCCGCCGCCACCCGCCCCTGGCCCTCCACCCTGCCCGAGCAGGTGCGCGCCGTGGCCGACGTGCTGGCCGCCAGCAGCGCCCCGCTGCCCCTGCCCGCCATCGAAGCCCGCTTCAAGGGCCGCGGCCCCTGGAAGAAGGGCCTGCCCACCCTGCTGCACACCCTGGAAGCCCTGGGCCGCGCCCGCCCCGTGGCCCTGGCGGACGGCACGGCGGCATGGGGTGGGTGAGAAGGGGGCGTGACAGAACACGCTCAGCGGCATTGCGGTCCGTGATGACCCGCGTGCCGCGTGGACATCACGACCGTTTGAGGTCGCGATAGAAGTTTTCGTGCGGGCCGACGGCCTCCAGGTAGACCAGCCGCACGGCGTCATCGGCGGTGTAGCCCAACAGGTACAGCTGGCCGTGGCTGCGGAATCTGTACACCAGCAAATGGGCAAGATCGCCCTTCTTGCGTTCACCCACCGCCGGGTCGTCGGCAACGACGGCGGCAGCTGCATCCACGTCCGCCGCCACGTTGTCATGCAGCTTCTTGTAGGCCCGGGCGAACCGCCGGGTTTGTTGCAGCCGGTAGCTCACGCGCGCTCGGACTGGCTGGACGACCGTGGCACGAAGGCGGTGGCCATCTCGCGCGGTTCGGCCAGCGAGGCCAGCGCTTCGGCGATGAAGCTCACGGGCAAGTCGGGATTGTCCAGTGCGGCGCGGCCTACCTTGGCCCAGTACTCGATTTGCCCGGCGATGGTGCGGTGCTCGCTCGCCGCGTCCGCGCGCGCCTGGTCGTACAAAGTTTGGTCGATGCGGATGGAAGTCGATGTGCTCATGGCTTTTCTCCGGATAAACAAGGATTTGTAGTCCAGGAAAGTTACCACAATTGTGGTATGTGGCTCGACGCTGCGGCTATGGACTATTGAGAACTGGATTTGGAAGACGTGCCGCCAGCTGGCGGCTGCACCTGCTGCACCAGCCGCACCAGCCGCATGCCCACCAGCGGGTAGCGCGTCTGCGGCGTGTTCCAGTTGCGATAGGCGCAGCGCGCATACAGCGGCCAGGTGTGCCAGGAGCCGCCGCGGCGCACGCGCACGTGGCCGCTGGTCGGGCCGGCGGGGTCCAGCGCCGGCGAGCGGGCGTAGTAGTCCTCGCCGTACCAGTCGGCCGTCCATTCCCAGGCGTTGCCGGACATGTCGTACAGGCCGAAGGCGTTGGGGGCGAAGCGGCCTACCGGGGCGGTGAAGGGGTAGCCGTCGTGGCCGAGAAGGGCCTGGCGGCGCCAGCGCGGCCAGTTCGCCGCGCTGTCTTCGTCGAACACGTTGGCGCTGGCCAGCAGGCCGCGCGGGTCGTCGCCATGGGCGTAGCGGGTGCCGCTGCCGGCGCGGCAGGCGTATTCCCACTGGGCCTCGGTGGGCAGGCGGTAGTGGTGGCCCTCGCGCGCGCTCAGCCAGGCGGCCAGCGCCTGCGCGTCGTTCCACGTCACGTTGACCACGGGGTGGTTGCCTTCCTGGGCAAAGCCGGGGTTGCGCCAGGAGTAGCGCGTGTCGCGCCCTTCGAAGGCGTCGCCGCGCGTGGTGGTGGCGGCGTCGTAGTCGGGGTTGTAGCCATAGCCGCCGGTGCCGTCGGCGTCGGATTCGGCGCGGTAGCCCGAGGCCTCGATGAAGCGGCGAAACTGCTCCACGGTCACCTCGTGCTGGCCCAGGTAGAACGCGCGGGTGATGACCACGCGGTGGCGCGGCGCTTCGTCGGCCAGGTCTGTGAAACGCTTGGCTTGCATTTCGGGATAGTCGCGCGCCAGGGTCTGCGGCGCCTCGTCGCTGCCCATCACGAAGCTGCCGGCCGGCACCAGCACGAAGGCCATGCCCAGCGAGTTGGTGATGCGTGCCGGCAGGGCGGCCGGCTGCGCGAGGGCCGGCTGCGCGGCGGCGCAGTACAGCGCGGCGCTCAGGCCACGCAGCAGTGCCCGCAGCGAGCCACGGCAGCGAAGGGACAGGCGGTGCATGTTCGGCTGGCGAAACAAGTGAAGCGGCCAGCGTAGCGGCGGCCTGCCAGCGCGGCAATCGGGCGCGCCCTGCGGGGCGCCGCAAGCGGCGGTCAGGTGGGCGGGCCGGGGTGAGGGGTCTCGCGCTGGAAGGCGTAATAGAAGACCCAGGCCGCGGCGAAATACACCAGCGGATAGGCCAGTGCGTAGCCCGCCAGCGCGAGGCAGGCCGGCAGCCTGTCGGTTGCCAGGAACAGTGCATGGCCCAGCGCGGCGAACAAGGCGAGGCTGTAGCCCAGCAGCCCGGCATAGGCCAGGGCCGCTGCCGGCACCCAGAGTGCCCGGCGGCTGCTTGCAAAGCGCAAGCGGCCGTGCGCCAGCTGCCAGGCAATCCCGATCAGCCGCCGCAGCGCGAGCGCCAGCACGAAAGGCAAGATGAGGACCGGCAGAAGAAACATGTCGCTGCGTCGTATGTGGCTGCCTGGCCCAGGCTCGTTCCAGCGCTGCGGGAGCGCAAAAAAGCCCCGTGCCAGGGTCGCAGGCAGCGGGGCTTTGAATTGTCGTCGCAGGGCGCGACAGGCGCGGCTCAGCTGAAGAAGCTCTTGAGCTTGTCCGTCCAGCTCTCGGTGGAGGGCGAGTGCTTGGCGCCGCCCTTCTTCAGCGACTCGTCGAATTCGCGCAGCAGCTTGCGCTGGAATTCTGTCAGCTTGACAGGCGTCTCCACCAGGATGTGGCAGTACAGGTCGCCGGGGTAGGACGAGCGTACGCCCTTGATGCCCTTGCCGCGCAGGCGAAACTGCTTGCCGGCCTGCGTGCCTTCAGGGATGTCGATGGCCGCCTTGCCCTGCAGGGTGGGCACTTCGATCTCGCCGCCCAGCGCGGCGGTGGTAAAGCTCACGGGCACCTCGCAGTGCAGGTCGTCCCCGTCGCGCTCGAAGATGTCGTGCTTCTTGATACGGATCTCGATGTACAGGTCGCCGGGCGGCCCGCCATTGGTGCCGGGCTCGCCGTTGCCGGTGGAGCGGATGCGCATGTCGTCGTCGATGCCCGCGGGGATCTTCACCTCCAGCGTCTTTTGCTTCTTCACGCGGCCCTGGCCGTGGCAGGTGGTGCAGGGCTCGGGAATGATCTTGCCCGTGCCGCGGCAGTGCGGGCAGGTCTGTTGCACGCTGAAGAAGCCCTGGCGCATCTGCACCGCGCCGCTGCCCTGGCAGGTGCCGCAGGTCTTGGCGCTGGTTCCGGCCTTGGCGCCCGAGCCGTGGCAGGTCTCGCAGCTCTCCCAGCTGGGGATGCGGATCTGCGCGTCCTTGCCGTTGGCGGCTTCTTCCAGCGTGATCTCCATGGCGTACGACAGGTCGTTGCCGCGATAGACCTGCCGCCCGCCCCGGGCACCGCCGCGCTGGCCACCGAACATGTCGCCGAAGATGTCGCCAAAAGCCTCGGCAAAGCCGCCAAAGCCTTCGGCGCCGCCCATGCCGCCGCGCATGCTGGGGTCCACCCCGGCGTGGCCGTACTGGTCGTAGGCAGCGCGCTTTTGCGGGTCGGACAGGATTTCGTAGGCCTCCTTGGCCTCTTTGAAGGTCTCTTCGGCCTTCTTGGCTGCATCGCCCTGGTTGCGGTCAGGGTGGTGCTTCATGGCGAGCTTGCGATAGGCTTTCTTCAGCTCGTCGTCCGAGGCGTTCTTGGGAACGCCCAGGATTTCGTAAAAATCTCTCTTGGACATGGGGATGGGCCTGGTGGGTGCAGCAACGCCGCGCAAAGCCCCGCAGTCGTTGCGGAGCCCGGCGCGGCGGTGGATTGGAAGAGGCGGCGCGCGCAGGCGCCGCCGGGTGGCCGTCAGTCCTTCTTGACTTCCTTCACTTCGGCATCGACGACGTTGTCGTCGTCCTGCGCGGCGGCGCGCTGGCCGCCGGCGTCAGCGCCCGGGGCACCTTGTTGCTGCTGCTGGGCGGCAGCCTGCGCCTGCGCGTCGGCGGCGTACATCTTCTCGCCGAGCTTTTGCGCGGCAGTCATCAGGGCCGTGGTCTTTTCGTCAATGGCGGCCTTGTCCTCGCCCTTGAGGGCTTCTTCCAGGGCTTTCATGGCGGCCTCGATGGGCTCGCGCTCGCCGGCGTCCAGCTTGTCGCCGTGCTCGGACAGGCTCTTGGTGACCGAATGCACGGCCGCCTCGCCCTGGTTGCGCGACTGGACCAGGTCCAGCTTCTTTTTGTCGTCGGCGGCATTCAGCTCGGCGTCCTTCACCATCTTCTGGATCTCGTCCTCGGACAGGCCGGAGTTGGCCTTGATGGTGATCTTGTTTTCCTTGCCCGTGCCCTTGTCCTTGGCCGACACGTGCAGGATGCCGTTGGCATCGATGTCGAAGGTCACCTCGATCTGGGGCAGGCCGCGCGGCGCGGGGGCGATGCCTTCCAGGTTGAACTCGCCCAGCAGCTTGTTGCCGCTGGCGATCTCGCGCTCGCCCTGGAACACCTTGATGGTCACGGCCGGCTGGTTGTCATCGGCCGTGGAGAAGGTCTGCGCGAACTTCGTCGGGATGGTCGTGTTCTTGCTGATCATCTTCGTCATCACGCCGCCCAGGGTCTCGATGCCCAGGGACAGCGGAGAGACGTCCAGCAGCAGCACGTCCTTGCGGTCGCCCGACAGCACCTGGCCCTGGATGGCAGCGCCCACGGCCACGGCCTCGTCGGGGTTCACGTCCTTGCGCGGCTCCTTGCCGAAGAACTCCTTGACCTTGTCCTGCACCTTGGGCATGCGGCTCATGCCGCCGACCAGGATCACGTCGTTGATGTCGGACACGCTGATGCCGGCGTCCTTGATGGCCGTGCGGCAGGGCGCGATGGTGCGCTCGATCAGGTCGTCCACCAGGCTCTCCAGCTTGGCGCGGGTCAGCTTGATGTTCAGGTGCTTGGGGCCCGAGGCGTCGGCCGTGATGTAGGGCAGGTTGATGTCGGTCTGCGCACTGTTGGACAGCTCGATCTTGGCCTTTTCGGCTGCTTCCTTCAGGCGCTGCAGGGCCAGCACGTCCTTGCCCAGGTCCACGCCCTGGTCCTTTTTGAACTCGCCGATGATGTAGTCGATGATGCGCTGGTCGAAGTCTTCGCCGCCCAAGAAGGTGTCGCCGTTGGTGGCCAGCACCTCGAACTGCTTTTCGCCATCGACGTCGGCGATCTCGATGATGGACACGTCGAACGTGCCGCCGCCCAGGTCATAGACGGCGATCTTGCGGTCGGCCTTGTCCTGCTTGTCCAGGCCGAAGGCCAGGGCCGCGGCGGTGGGCTCGTTGATGATGCGCTTGACCTCCAGGCCGGCAATGCGGCCGGCGTCCTTGGTGGCCTGGCGCTGGCTGTCGTTGAAGTAGGCCGGCACGGTGATCACGGCTTCGGTCACAGGCTCGCCCAGGTAGTCCTCGGCGGTCTTCTTCATCTTGCGCAGCACCTCGGCGCTGATCTGCGGGGCGGCCAGCTTGTCGTTGCGCACCTGCACCCAGGCGTCGCCGTTGTCGGCCTTGACGATCTGGTAGGGCATCAGGTTGATGTCCTTTTGCACCTCGGGCTCCTCAAAGCGGCGGCCGATCAGGCGCTTGGCAGCGAAGATGGTGTTCCTGGGGTTGGTCACGGCCTGGCGCTTGGCCGAGGCGCCGACGAGGATCTCGCCGTCTTCCTGGTAGGCGACGATGGACGGCGTGGTGCGTGCACCCTCGCTGTTCTCGATCACGCGCGTGGTGTTGCCTTCCATGATGGCCACGCAGCTGTTGGTGGTGCCCAGGTCAATGCCGATGATTCTTCCCATGTTTTTCTCCGTGAAATCTGAAGTGTCTGAATAAGTCGTTACGTGTGGATAACTTCCCGGTCTTCAAGCGCAGCGGCGGCAAAAAGGCCGGGGTGGCGTCACCAGCCCGTCATTTATTGCGGCGCGGCCACCGTGACCAGCGCGGGGCGCAGCACGCGGTCGGAAATCAGGTAGCCCTTTTGCAGCACGCTCACGACGGTGTTGGCCTCCTGCGCGGCCGGCACCACGCTGATGGCCTGGTGCTGGTGCGGATCGAATTTGGCGCCGGGCTCGGGGTTGACCACCACCACCTTGTTGCGCTCCAGCGCGCTCAGCAGCTGGCGCAGCGTGGCGTCCGAGCCCTCGCGCAGCTGCCCGGCCGTGGCGTTGTCGATGGCCAGCGCTGCGTCCAGGCTGTCGCATACGGGCAGCAGGCTCTCGGCAAAGGACTCGATGCTGAACTTGCGCGCCTTGGCCACTTCCTCGTCGGCGCGGCGGCGGGCGTTCTCCGCCTCGGCCTTGGCGCGCAGATATTGGTCGGCCAGCTCCGAGCTCTTGGCCTTCAGCTCGGCCAGCTCGGCCTGCAGGCGCGACAGCTCGTCGGCGGCATTGGCAGCCATGGCGGCCTCGACTTCTTCGGGGGAGGGGGTGGAGTGCGGTTGATCGGACATGTCTAGGTCTGCTGTTCTTGATTGAAATGTCTGAAAAAGAGGGGTGATGCGCGGCACTTGGGTGCGGGCTCGGGGATTTCAAGCGCCCCCCATGGACGCCTGACCGGACCTGCCGGCCCCATCTGGCGGCGCGCAGTGTACAGGTGCGTGGCGGCTGGCTATAATCGCGTGTTTTGCTTTTTGCCTTGCCACACTGCATGCCCTGGACACCCGGGGCGACGCGGCAGGTGGCTTCATCCAAAAGGAGTGTGCATGCGTCACTACGAAATCATCCTGTTGATCCACCCGGATCAGAGCGAACAGGTCCCCGCCATGCTTGAGCGCTACAAGGGCATGATCACCGCCGGTGGTGGTCAGATCCACCGCGTGGAAGACTGGGGCCGCCGCCAGCTGGCCTACCTGATCAACAAGCTCGCCAAGGCCCACTACCTGTGCCTGAACATCGAGGCCGATCAAGCCGTGATGGCCGAGCTGGAGCACGCCTTCAAGTTCAACGACGCCGTGCTGCGCCACCTGACGGTGCAAAAGAAGACGGCCGAGACCGGCCCGTCTTCCATGATGAAGACCGTCGAGCGCGAAGAAGCCCGCAAGGCCAGCCAGGCGGAAGCCGCTGCCGCCGGCGAGCGTTGAGCCGCCCACCCGTCTGATCGCCAGGAGGTGTGGAAAACCAGCTCACCCTGAAGGCTGCGCTCGCCGAGATTCAGCTGCTGCGCTATACCCCCGCCGGTCTGCCGGCGCTGGACCTGCGGCTGGAGCATGAATCGGTGCAAAGCGATGCCGGCGCGCGGCGTCAGGTGAAAGCCTCCGTTCGCGCCGTCGCCTTCGGCACGCTGGCTGAGCGGCTCGCCCGCCAGGCTCCCGGAAGCGGCTGGACCTTCAAGGGGTTCGTCGCCGCCGGGCGCGGGGGCAAGGGGCTGGTTCTGCACATCCAGGACATCCAACAAGATTAATTTTCAAGAGGTCCAACCATGGCCACGTTCAAGAAATTCAACAAGGACAAGCGTCCCAAGCGCAACACCCAGTCGCTGCTGTTCAAGCGCAAGCGCTTTTGCCGCTTCACCGTCGCTGGCGTCAAGGAAATCGACTACAAGGATGTGGACGTCCTGCGCGACTTCATTGGCGAGAACGGCAAGATCATCCCCGCGCGCCTGACCGGCACGCGCGCCATCTACCAGCGCCAGCTCAACACCGCCATCAAGCGTGCCCGCTTCCTGGCTCTGGTGCCCTACACCGACCAGCACAAGATCTAAGGAGCACGGTTCCCATGCAAGTCATCCTGCTCGACAAGGTCGTTAACCTCGGCAGCCTCGGCGAAATCGTCAAGGTCAAGGACGGTTACGCCCGCAACTTCCTGATCCCCACCGGCCGCGCCCGCCGCGCCACCACCGCTGCCAAGGCCGAGTTCGAAGCCCGCCGCGCGGAACTGGAGAAGGCCGCCGCTGAAAAGCTGGCAGCTGCCCAGGCCGAAGGCGAGAAGCTGGGCGGCTCCACCGTCAAGCTGACGCAAAAGGCCGGTGTGGACGGCCGCCTGTTCGGCTCCGTGACCAACCAGGACATCGCCGAAGAGCTGAACAAGCAAGGCTACAAGCTGGTCAAGTCGCAAGTGCGCCTGCCCAACGGCCCCATCAAGACCGTGGGCGACAACACCATCACCGTGGCTCTGCACACGGACGTGGTGGTCGAAGTGACCGTTTCGGTCTACGGCGAAACCGCCTGAAGCCTGCTGACTGCTGCGGTGGCCCGGGCCCCCGCAGCCAGCACCGCACAAGCCGCCTTCGGGCGGCTTTTGTTTTTGTGCTTTTTGGGGCGCTGCCAGGGGTGCTGCCCACCGGCTTTGCACGGCCGGCCCACCGCTTATCCACAGGGTTGTGCAATGACGCGGTGCGCTGCGCCCGCTAGCATGCCCGCTCCGCCTGTCCCGATTTCCTGCTGCCCCCTGCCTGCCCATGTCTGCCGTCCTGTCCGTGCCCATCGATGCCTTCGACTCCATGCCCCCCCTTGACCACGAGGTGGCGCAGCTGCGCGTGCCGCCGCATTCGGTGGAGGCCGAATCGAGCGTGCTGGGTGGGCTGCTGCTGGACAACATGGCCTGGGAGCGCGTGGGCGACCTGCTGGGTGACGGCGACTTCTACCGCCATGAGCACCAGCAGGTTTATGCCGCCATCGGCGCGCTGATCAACGTCAACAAGCCGGCCGACGTGATCACGGTGCACGAGCACCTGCTCAGCCTGGGCAAGGCGGGCGACGTCGGCGGCCTGGCCTACCTGAACAGCCTGGCGCAGTACGTGCCCAGTGCCAGCAACATCCGCCGCTACGCCGAGATCGTGCGCGAGCGCGCCATCCTGCGCAAGCTGGTCACCGCCAGCGACGAGATTGCCACCAACGCCTTCAGCCCGAAGGGCAAGCCGGTGGAGCGCATCCTGGACGAGGCCGAGCAAAAGATCTTCGCCATCGGCGAAGAGGGCTCGCGCATGAAGCAGGGCTTCCAGCCGCTCAACACCCTGGTGGTGGACCTGCTGGACCGCGTGCAGGAGATGGCCGACAACCCCATGGACGTGACCGGCGTGCCCACCGGCTTTGCCGACCTGGACCGCATGACCAGCGGCCTGCAGGCCGGTGACTTGGTGGTGCTGGCCGCGCGCCCGTCCATGGGCAAGACCTCGTTTGCCGTGAACATCGCCGAGCACGTGGCGCTGAACGAGGGCCTGCCGGTGGCTGTGTTCTCGATGGAAATGGGCGCTGCCCAGCTGGCCGTGCGTATCGTCGGCTCCATCGGCCGGGTGAACCAGGGCAACCTGCGCACCGGCAAGCTGACCGACGAGGAGTGGCCGCGCCTGACGGAGGCCATCGAGCGGCTGCGCAACGTTTCGCTGCACATCGACGAGACGCCGGGCCTCACCCCGTCCGAGCTGCGCGCCAACGCCCGGCGCCTGGCGCGCTCGTGCGGCAAGCTGGGCCTGATCGTGGTGGACTACCTGCAGCTGATGAGCGGCTCGGGCTCCAACAGCTCGGAGAACCGGGCCACTGAGCTGGGCGAAATCTCGCGCGGTCTGAAGATGCTGGCCAAGGAGCTGCAGTGCCCGGTCATCGCCCTGTCGCAGCTCAACCGCTCGGTCGAGCAGCGCACCGACAAGCGCCCCATGATGAGTGACCTGCGCGAATCCGGCGCCATCGAGCAGGACGCGGACATCATCATGTTCATCTACCGCGACGACTACTACAACAAGGACTCCAAGGAGCCCAACATCGCCGAGATCATCATCGGCAAGCAGCGCAACGGGCCCACGGGCACCGTCAAGCTGTTTTTCCAGAAGAACCAGACGCGCTTCGAGAACCTGGCCATGGGCTACGGCGAAGAATACTAGCCAAATCGGCCTCCAGCGCTTGCCAGTCAAGCGCTGGCAGCTATGCTTTTGATAGTGCTGCGGCAGCCGTCAGTGCGACAGCACCCAGCCCAGCAGCCCCACCGTGGCCACGCCCAGCAGGGCGCTGGCTCCCATCAGCCAGCGCGAGCGCACCCGCAGTGCATCCACGGCGCGAACCACCTGCGCGTTCTGCTCGGCCAGCGAGCGGATCAGCACGGCGCTGGCGCGCTGCTCCTCCTGCAGCTGGGTCAGCTGCTGCTGTAGCTGGGCCAGCTGCTCGGCCGTGCCCTCGTGCCGCACGGCGACGGGCGGCTGCGGGGCCTGCTGCTGGTGCTGCTGCTCGCCACGGCTCATGAGCTTGCGCGCGCCCTGCACGATCTGCGGCGCGGCGCCCACGACCTGGCCCCAGGGGACGAGCTTGAGCGCGGACAGCCAGCCGGCCATGACTACAGCACCTCGCTGGCGAAGTCCGCCAGGCGCGAACGCTCGCCGCGGGCCAGCAAGATGTGGCCGCTGTGGGGCCAGCCCTTGAAGCGGTCCACGGCATAGGTCAGGCCGGACGAGCCTTCCGTCAGGTAGGGCGTGTCGATCTGCGCCAGGTTGCCCATGCAGATGATCTTGGTGCCCGGGCCGGCGCGCGTGATCAGCGTCTTCATCTGCTTGGGCGTCAGGTTCTGCGCTTCGTCGATGATGACGTACTTGTTCAGGAAGGTGCGCCCGCGCATGAAGTTCATGCTCTTGATCTTGATGCGGCTGCGGATGAGTTCGTTGGTGGCCGCGCGGCCCCACTCGCCGGCGTTGCCGCCGTCGCCCTTGGCGAGAAATTCGAGGTTGTCGTCCAGCGCGCCCATCCACGGGCCCATCTTTTCTTCCTCGGTACCGGGCAAGAAGCCGATGTCCTCGCCCACGCTCACCGTGGCGCGGGTCATGATGATCTCGGTGTAGCGGCGCTCGTCCAGCACCTGCGTGAGGCCCGCGGCCAGGGCCATCAGCGTCTTGCCGGTGCCGGCCGTGCCGGTCAGCGTCACGAAGTCCACATCCGGGTCCATGAGCAGGTTCATGGCGAAGTTCTGCTCGCGGTTGCGCGTGTTCACGCCCCAGACGGTGTTTCTGGACGAGCCGTAGTCCTTGAGCGTCTCCAGCACGGCTGTCCGGTCGCGGATCTCGGTCACGCGGGCATACAGGCTGGGCTCGCCGGGGGCCTCGAAATACACGAACTGGTTGATCATCAGCTGCGCCGCCAGCGGCCCGCCGATGCGGTAGTACGTGTGCGCCCCGCTTTGCCAGCTCTCCACCTTCTTGCCGGCCTTGTTCCAGAAGTCCGGCGGCAGCGCCAGGCTGCCGGTGTAGAGCAGATCGACGTCGTCGATGGTCTTGTCGTTCTGGTAGTCCTCGGCGGCCAGGCCCAGGGCGCGGGCCTTGACGCGCATGTTGATGTCCTTGGACACCAGCACCACCTCGCGCGAGGGGTGGGCGCGGCGCAGCGCCGCCACCACGCCCAGGATCTGGTTGTCGGCCTTGCCCTGGGGCAGGCTGGCGGGCAGGTCGTAGTCCAGCGGCTCGGTCTGGAAGTACAGGCAGCCGCCGGCGGCCACGTGGCCCGTGGCGTTGAGCTTCAGGCCCTCGGCGATGTCCGCGGTCTGCGCGGCCACCAGGGCGTCCAGCGTGCGGCTGGCCTGGCGGCCGTTGCGGGCCACCTCCGTCATGCCCTTCTTGTGGCCGTCCAGTTCCTCCAGCACCACCATGGGCAGGAAGATGTCGTGCTCCTCGAAGCGGAACAGGCTGGTCGGGTCATGCAGCAGTACGTTGGTGTCCAGCACGAACATCTTGCGCGGGCCGCCGGTCGTGCGCTTGCCGCGGACCGTGGCCCTGGGCGCCGGGCTGGCGCTGCGCTTGGCAGCGGCAGCGGCAGCGGCAGCGGCAGCGGCAGCGGCAGCGGCAGCGGGTGCCGGCGCGGGTACTGGAGCGGGTGCAGCAACGGCGAGCGGGGCAGGTGCAGGGCTGAGGAGGGCGGCAGTGGGCGCGGCCGACGTGCGCCGCGTGCCGCTGGCGGAGGCTGACGTGGCAGGCGCAGCGGTGGCGCTGCTCTTGCGCGTGGAGCGGGCAGGCGGGCGGGCCGGCGCTGCTGCCGCCGCGGGCGTCTCGTCGGGCTCGTCCTCGCCAACGGTCTGGCGGTAGGCGCCGCGCGGCAGCATGGCGGCGCGCTTGGTCGGGGCGGGGGGCAGAGGCATGTACGTGGGGCCTTGACGGAAAAACGGAGCGTTCGGTTCAGGAGCGGGGCGCCCGCCTGGCGCCCGGACGCGAAAAAGCCGCCAGGCGGACCGGGCGGCTTGTCGTGCGCTGCAAGGGGGAAAGGCGGGCGTCCTTCAGTGGCATCGGACCATTATGCATGGTCGCTGCCCCCCTTCACGCAGGCCGGCACGGCGCCGGCCGCAGTGGTCAGGCAGCTTCCTGGACGGGGTCTTCCTTGACGCTGGCAGCGGCTTCCTTGGCGGGGGCTGCAGCCTTGCCAGCGGCAGACTTCAGGGTCTTCACGGCTTTGAGAACTTCATCCACATGGCCCGGCACCTTCAGGCCGCGCCACTCCTGGGCCACCGTGCCGTCCGGGCCGATGAGGAAGGTGCTGCGCTCAATGCCCTTGACCTTCTTGCCATACATGATCTTGTTCTTGACCACGCCGAACATGTGGCACATCTTCTCTTCGGTATCGGCGATGAGCTCGAAGGGCAGTTCCAGCTTTTCCTTGAAGTCGTCGTGCGACTTCATGTTGTCGCGCGAGACCCCAAACACCACGGCACCGGCCTTGACGAAGTCCTTGAACTTGTCGCGGAACTGCATGGCCTCGGTGGTGCAGCCCGGGGTGTTGTCCTTGGGGTAGAAGTACAGGATCAGGATCTGGCCCAAGTGCGAGACGTTGGAAACCTTGATTCCACCCGTCGCGTTGGCTTCAAATTCAGGAAGGGGTTTGTTGACAACGATCGCCATGGCGCTTCTATCTCTCCTGCTATTGGTCGACGAGAGCCGGGGGAGTGTGAGGGTACGGTGCTGTGACGCAGTGGTTGCCCCCGACCGCAACCCGCGATTTTACCCGCAAAGCCCGTTTCGGGCCTAATGCTGGGCCAAATACTGGCTAAATATGCAGTGCTTTACGGCATGCCGCCTGCGGCCCCTGCCTCCAGCAGCAGGGCGGCGACCACGTGGCGGCCTTCGCCGGCCAGGATGTTGTAGGTGCGGCAGGCGGCCTGGGTGTCCATGCATTCCACGCCCACGTTCTGGCGCATCAGCGGCGCCAGCCAGGCCGGCGGGACAAAGCGGATGGCCGCGCCGCTGCCGAAGATGACCACTTCGGGCTGCAGCGCGGCCAGGCGGGCGAAGTGCTCGGGGGTGAGATCGGCGAAGCTGCTGCAGCCCCAGTCCAGGCGCTGCCCGCGCGAGGTGACCACGGTGCTGGCCGTGGTCTTTTCTCCATCCACGGCGATCCAGCCCGGGCCGTAGCCGGTGATGGTCTGCATGTCGAAGCGGTCGGCCTGAAATTTCATGTTGAAGCGGGTGTGAAAGCGTCCCGCGCCGCGGCCCGGGGCCGCTGGGGAACTGTGCTTAAATTATAGGTTTCGCCCCGGCGCCGCGCTCGCCAGCGTCCTGCGCGCGGTTCTTTCCGTCCCCCTGCAGCAGCCCGTCCGCGCATGAAGCCCATCAAGAAGTCCGCCAAGCTCAACAACGTTCTCTACGACGTCCGAGGCCCGATCGTGGATGCGGCCCGGCAGATGGAGGACGAGGGCCAGAAGATCATCAAGCTGAACATCGGCAACCTGGCGCCGTTCGGCTTCGACGCGCCCGAGGAGATCCAGCAGGACATGATCCGCAACCTGCCCAACTCGGCGGGCTACTCGGACAGCAAGGGCATCTTCGCGGCGCGCAAGGCGGTGATGCACTACACCCAGGAGCAGGGCGTGGCCGGCGTGACGCTGGACGACATCTACCTGGGCAACGGCGCCAGCGACCTGATCGTCATGGCCACCAACGCGCTGCTGGACGACGGCGACGAGCTGCTGGTGCCCGCGCCCGACTATCCGCTGTGGACGGCCGCGGCCAGCCTGTCGGGCGGCAAGCCGGTGCACTACCTGTGCGACGAGGACGATGGCTGGATGCCCAGCCTGCAGGACATCCGCGCCAAGATCACCCCGCGCACGCGCGGCATCGTGGTCATCAACCCCAACAACCCCACGGGCGCGCTGTATTCGGACGAGCTCCTCAAGGGCATCGTGCAGATCGCCCGCGAGCACGAGCTGGTGCTCTTTGCCGACGAGGTGTACGACAAGGTGCTGTACGACGGCGTGCGGCACACGCCCCTGGCCAGCCTGTCCACCGACGTGCTGACGCTCACTTTCAATTCGCTGTCCAAGGCCTACCGTTCGTGCGGCTACCGGGCCGGCTGGATGGTGATCTCGGGCGACAAGGCCGCCGCGCGCGACTATGTCGAGGGCATCAACATGCTGGCCAACATCAAGCTGGGCTCCAACGTGCCGGGCCAGTGGGCCATCCAGACCGCTTTAGGCGGCTACCAGAGCATCAACGACCTGGTGAAGCCTGGTGGGCGCCTGTGCCGCCAGCGCGACCTGGCCTACGAGCTGATCACCGCCATCCCCGGCGTGACCTGCGTGAAGCCCCGCGCGGCGCTGTACATGTTCCCGCGGCTGGACCCGGACATGTACCCCATCAAGGACGACCGCCAGTTCTTCATGGAAGTGCTGCGCGCCACGCGTGTGATGCTGGTGCAGGGCTCGGGCTTCAACTACCCGGACCACCAGCATTTCCGCATCGTCTTCCTGCCGCACGAGGACGACCTGCGCGAGGCGGTCCAGCGCCTGGCAGGTTTTCTGGCGCAGTACCGCCAGCGCCACGCCAGGGCCGCCGCCGCAGCCTGATCGGTTTGCTCATCTTTTAATAGCTGCCCGCGCATGGCTGGCGGGCGCTAGAGCCACTTTTGACTACTATTTAAATTTCCATGAAACCGATACAAGTAGGCCTGCTGGGCATTGGCACCGTGGGCAGCGGCGTGTTCAACGTGCTGGCGCGCAACCAAGACGAGATCCGCCGCCGCGCCGGGCGCGGCATCCAGATCAGCATGGTGGCCGACCTGGACGCCGCGCGTGCCCGCTCCATCGTGGGCGAGAACGCCCGCGTGGTGGGCGATGCGCGCGAAGTGATCGCCAACCCGGACATCGACGTGGTGGTCGAGCTGATCGGCGGCTACGGCATCGCCAAGGCACTGGTGCTGGAGGCGATTGCCGCCGGCAAGCATGTGGTGACGGCCAACAAGGCGCTGTTGGCCGTGCACGGCACGGAGATCTTCCAGGCGGCTGCCGAGCGCGGCGTGATCGTCGCCTTCGAGGCCGCGGTGGCCGGCGGCATCCCCATCATCAAGGCGCTGCGCGAGGGCCTGACGGCCAACCAGATCCAGTGGGTGGCCGGCATCATCAACGGCACCACCAATTTCATCCTGTCGGAGATGCGCGACAAGGGCCTGGATTTCGACGTGGTGCTGAAAGAGGCGCAGCGCCTGGGCTACGCCGAGGCCGACCCGACCTTTGACATCGAAGGCGTGGACGCGGCGCACAAGGCCACCATCATGAGCGCCATCGCCTTCGGCATCCCGGTGCAGTTCGACAAGGCCTACGTCGAGGGCATCACGAAGCTGGCAGCGGCCGACATCCGCTACGCCGAGCAGCTGGGCTACCGCATCAAGCTCTTGGGCATCACCAAGCGCACGGACAAGGGCGTGGAGCTGCGCGTGCACCCCAGCCTGGTGCCGGCCAAGCGCCTGATCGCCAACGTCGAGGGCGCCATGAACGCCGTGCTGGTGCAGGGCGACGCCGTGGGCGCCACGCTGTACTACGGCAAGGGCGCCGGCGCCGAGCCCACGGCCAGCGCCGTGATCGCCGACCTGGTGGACATCGCCCGCTTGGGGGGCGCCGACCCCACGCACCGCGTGCCGCCGCTGGCCTTCCAGAGCCACACTCTGGGCGAGGCCGGCCGCGATCTGCCCGTGCTGCCCATGGCCGAGGTGGTCACCAGCTACTACCTGCGCATCCGCGTGGCCGACGAGGCCGGCGTGCTGGCCAAGATCACCGGCATCCTGGCCGATGCCGGCATCAGCATCGACGCCGTGCTGCAGCGCGAGGCCGATGAGGTGGGCGGCGAGGGCTCCACCCAGACCGACCTGATCATCCTTACCCACGACACGCGCGAGGGCGACATGGACGCCGCGCTGGCGCAGATCCAGCCCCTGCCCACGGTGCTGGCACCCATCACGCGCATCCGCAAGGAAGAACTGAACTGACGCACTAAAATGGCCAGATTGGCTTGAATTCTGGCCATTTCACAGCGCAGGAGGCCGCCATGTCCGCACTCTGGCAAGTACAGGAAGCCAAGAACCGCTTCAGCGAGCTGATCGAGCGCGCCGTCAACGAAGGCCCGCAGACCGTCACGCGCCACGGCAAGCCCGTGGTGCGGGTAGTGGCGGTAGGGGGCGAGGGGCTTGCCGCGCCTGGCAAGGACGATGGCTTTGTCGAGTTCTTGCTGAGCATGCCCCGGGTGGAAGGCTTTGCCGAATTGATCGGTGAGCGCAGCAGCGTCAAGCAGCTGGACCCCCTGGGTGAATGAGCGCCATGAGCTGCCTGCTGGACACCTGCGTCCTGTCGGAATTGAGCAAGCCTGCACCCCATGCGCTGGTGCAGCGCTGGCTGCGCGAGCAGTTGGGCGGATGTGTGCTGAGTGCGGTGACGATCGGTGAAATCCAGTTCGGCATCGAGCGCATGGCGCTCGGCTCCCGGCGCAACCAGCTGCAGCTCTGGTTCGATCAGCTCTGCCGGGGGTTCGAGGGGAAAATCCTGCCGACCGACGAAACCACATGGCGCATCTGGAGCCGCCTGCGCGCCTCGTGCCACGCCATGGGCCGCCCGCAAGCCGACCTGGACCTGCTGATCGCCGCCACCGCAACGGCACACCGTCTGCCCCTGGTTACCCGCAACATCCGCCATTTCCAGGACACGGGGCTGCGCCTCGTCAACCCCTGGGAGGCCCCCGCTTCTTGAGAAACCCCATGCACTACCTCTCCACCCGCGGCGACGCGACGCCGCGCAAATTCTGCGACATCCTGCTGGCCGGCCTGGCGCCCGATGGCGGCCTGTACCTGCCCGAACAGTATCCGCAGATCGGCGCCGCCCGCCTGGCCGAGCTGCGCGCCATCTACCGCACCCAAGGCTACGCCGCGCTGGCGTTCGAGATCCTGTCCCTGTACATCGACGACATCCCCGCCGCCGACCTGCGCGCGCTGTGCGAGAAGACGTACACGCCCGAGGTTTTCGGCTCGCGCGAGATCGTGCCGCTGCGCCGCCTGGAGGACGGGCTGTGGATCGAGGCGCTGTCCAACGGCCCCACGCTGGCCTTCAAGGACATGGCCATGCAGCTCTTGGGCAACCTGTTCGAGTACGAGCTGGCGCGGCGCGGCGAAGAGCTGAACATCCTGGGCGCCACCAGCGGCGACACCGGCAGCGCGGCCGAGTACGCCATGAAGGGCAAGCAGGGCGTGCGCGTCTTCATGACCAGCCCGCACGGGCGCATGAGCCCCTTTCAGCAGGCGCAGATGTTCTCGCTGCAGGACGAGAACATCCACAACATCGCCATCGAAGGCGTGTTCGATGACTGCCAGGACATCGTCAAGGCGGTTTCCAATGACCACGCCTTCAAGGCGAAGTACCGCATCGGCACCGTCAACTCCATCAACTGGGCGCGCCTGCTGGCCCAGGTGGTGTACTACTTCGCCGGCTACTTCCAGGCGACAGAGCTGGCCCCCACGCTCCCCGCTGCGCAGGGTTCGCTGCCCCCCGAGGGGGCTGGTTCGCCTTGGGGCGGCCCAGCGGCAAACCGCGACAGCCAGAAGGTCAGCTTCACCGTGCCCAGCGGCAACTTCGGCAACGTCTGCGCCGGCCATGTGGCGCGCCAGATGGGCCTGCCGATTGCCCGGCTGGTGGTGGCGACCAACGAAAACGACGTGCTCGACGAATTCTTTCGCACGGGCATCTATCAGGTGCGCGGGCCGCAGCACACCTACGAGACCTCCAGCCCGTCCATGGACATCAGCAAGGCGAGCAACTTCGAGCGCTTCGTGTTCGACCTGACGGGCCGCGACGGCGCCGCCACGCGCGCGCTGTTCGAGGGCGTGGCGCAGGGGGGGCGGTTCGATTTGAGCGGCGACGCGCGCTTTGCCGATATTGCCGCGCGCTTTGGCTTCGTCAGCGGCAAGAGCACGCACGCCGACCGCTTGGCCACGATTCGCGATACCTGGGAGCGCTTTGGCACCATGATCGACACCCACACCGCCGACGGCGTGAAGGTGGCGCGCCAGCAGCGCGGCGACGCCGCCGTGCCCATGATCGTGCTGGAGACGGCCCTGCCCATCAAGTTCGAAGCCACCATCGTCGAAGCGCTGGGCCGCACGCCCGAGCGCCCGGCGCGCTTTGACGGCATCGAGCAATTACCGAAGCGCGTGACCGTGCTGCCGGCCGATGCCGAGCGCGTGAAGGCCTACATCGCCGCGCACTGCGGCTGATGCCGACCGCCGCCCGGCCGGCCTGCCAATATGAGCCAAATTGGCCTCCAGCCCTTGCCAGTCAAGCGCTGGCAGCTATCTTTTTAGGAGTGTCGAGATGAAGGTCGTCGGCTTCGCCGGCTATTCCGGCAGCGGCAAGACCACGCTGGTGGAGCAGGTCATCGCGCTGCTGGTGGCGCAGGGGCTGCGCGTCTCGGCCATCAAGCACGCCCACCATGGCTTCGACATGGACCGGCCCGGCAAGGACAGCTGGCGCCACCGCCAGGCCGGCGCGCGCGAGGTGCTGGTGGCGTCCGACCAGCGCATGGCGCTGCTGCGCGAGTTCGATGCGGCCGGCGCCCCTGACGTGCATGGCCTGCTGGCGCGGCTCGACGCGCAGGTGGACTGGGTGCTGGTGGAGGGCTTCAAGGCCAGCAGCCTGCCGCGCGTGGAGGTCTGGCGCGCCCCGGCCGCCGGCCAGCCGGCGCGCCCCGTGCATTACCCTGAGGACGCCGGCATCGTCGCCGTCGCCACCGACACCCCCGAGCGGCTGCCGCACGCCCCTGCCCAGCCCGTGCTGGATTTGAACGCGCCGCAGGGTGTGGCGCAGTGGCTGCTGCAGCATGCCGACCGATTCGACTACCGGGCGGGCCTCGCGCCGCGCCCTTGGCGCCCTTAGCGCCCTTAGCGCCTTTAAGGCTGGAGGCCTGACCGCATGAAGCACTCTCCCCTCAAACCCCTGGACGAGGCCCTGGCCGAGCTGCTGGCCCAGGCCAGCTTGCTGGACGGCGGCGAAACCGTGGACAGCTTCGAGGCCGACGGCCGCGTGC